>CAZNKR010000011.1:14622-18159 GCA_964573715.1 uncultured Roseburia sp.
AATGTTAATTTTTATTTTAATGTTAATTTTTATTTTAGACCTTTATGTCCTGGGCAATAATCATATAAAAAACATTCCTCACACTTTGGATTTCTTGCCGGACAAATTCCTCTTCCATGGGTGATTATCTGTATATTAAATAATATCCAATGGTCTTTTGGCAGCACCCTCATAAGGTCATATTCTATTTTTTCCGGATCATCTTCCTTTGTAAAACCTAATTTTTTGGATATTCTTTTAACATGTGTATCCACAACTACACTAGGTTGATTATATATATTTCCTCTAATTACATTGGCAGTTTTACGACCTACTCCAGGTAAGGTAATCAAATCTTCTAGTTCTTTAGGCACTTCACTTCCATAGTCTTTAACAAGTTTTTTTGCGCAAGCAATGACATTTTTGGCCTTATTATGATAAAACCCTGTAGGCTTAATATCTTTCTCTAATTCTGTCAAATCTGCCATAGCAAAATCAGTAAGACTTTTGTATTTTTCAAACAATGGCTTTGTAACTATATTTACACGAGCATCTGTACATTGTGCGCTAAGCATTGTTGCTATAAGCAACTGCCACGCATTATCATGATTTAAATAACATTTGTATTCTCTTCCATAATGTTCGTCTAGCAGCTCTAAAACTTTTTTAACATTCTTTCTTGCCATATTTCACCTTCCAAATCAATACCTTGCTTTGATTAGTAATAATGCTTCTTTCCTCATAATCAAAAATAACAAAACAGGGATTAGGCATTCTTTTCGTAAGCTTGTCCATTTCTTCACAAAAATCCCCACTATTCAAAACATATTCCGTACTTATTATTTGTGTTTCAATTAAATTATTAAACTTAATCTCTTCTAACATTTTTTGAGATAAAATCTCAATATGCTGACTCTTACTAAGATTAAGACCTCTTGCAGCCTCTTTTATTATACATCTATATTCAGATAATTCACTGGCAAATTCAGGTCTTGCTTTGCTGTTTTCTCTTAAATAAATATCTATTGTCATGGAGTTTTTCATAGTTTCCAATAACTTTTCTTTATCTTCATTCTCATTATTTACATCTTCATAATTATTCTCAATATACCAAGTAAAAAATTCTAACATAATAAAATATCTAGAAATTCTTGAATGCTTCATAGACTTATTGTAATGAACCTCATAATATTTATTAAGTTCATAAAACATTTCAAATGGTGTATCAAAGTACTTTTGTAAATAATTCAAAGAAATAATAAACTGTCCCGAGTTATAATATACCTCCACCATCTCTTCAACGCCCTTTAATAGCAATACATTATCATAGCTTATCCAGTTTGTAGATAAAACTTCGTAGGGAGGATAATCCTTATACTTTATTCCATAATCATCTTTTTTATCAAACATGTAAGAACCAGATAACACCTTTAAAAATCCTAGCTGAAGTTCACTTGGATGAAGCTTATAAACATCATTAAATGAATTGATAAAGCTATCTAGGTTTTCATATGGAAGTCCTGCTATTAAATCTAAGTGTTGCAACGTATTTTTAAATGAATTTATTTTATTTACAACATATGTTAATTTTGACAAATCCATTTTTCTATGAATCTCATTAATCGTTGTAAGGTTCGTGGATTGAACACCTATCTCAAGCTGAATTAGTCCAGGACGCATTTTACTTATTAGTTCAAGTTCCTCTTCATCTATAAGATCAGCAGCTATTTCAAAATGAAAATTTGTTACTCCGTTATCATTTTCCAAAATAAACTTCCAAAGCTCCATTGCATGATTTTTCTTACAATTAAATGTTCTATCTACGAACTTTACTTGGGGTACATTATTGTCAATAAAAAACTTTAATTCCTTCTTTACTAGCTCTACATCTCTAAATCTTAACTGCTTTTCTACCGAAGAAAGACAATAGCTACAAGAGAATGGACATCCCCTACTACTTTCATAATATATTATTTTATTTTCAAAATCCTTCATATCTCCATATGGAAATGGAATTGTTGACATATCCATTGCTTCTCTATATGGATTTTCACCTATAGTTCCATCACATTTACGATAATCAAATCCCTTTAGCTTTGCTAGAAGTTTTTCTTCTAGTTCTGGATTAGATATGTATTTTTTATTGTATTCCTCATAGCTAAGAGGGCAATAAAAATCAGCAAGCTCTTTAAAGGTGATTTCTCCTTCCCCCTTCATAATTAAATCTACGTTTTTAAGCTCTTCTAAAAGATTTTTGCTATTATAAAAGGCTTCCGGACCACCCAACCATATTTTTACATTTGGTAATAATTTTTTTATTTCAATTACAAGCTTTTTTACATATTCAATATTCCATATATAACAGGAAAAAGCCAGAATATCTGGCTTTCTCATATATATTCCATCTAGGATTTCTTCTACAAGATTGTTGATGGTAAACTCACAAATACTAACTTCATCGTTTCTATTGGCATATGCCTTAAGACTGTAAACTGCAAGATTAGAATGTATATACTTGGCATTAATGGCTGTGAGTAAAATTTTCATATTAATATACTCCTAATGCTTTATTAACTTTAATCTTTACTGACAATAAAAGCAAAGCACTAAGAATTAGTGAAACAATTTTAAAAATAGAACTAATCATAGTAAATCCATCCCCTGTGGCTATTCCACCAAGAAACTCAATAAACATAATTCCAACTGCAATAAACATAAATACAACTGCAAACATGGAAATTCCACCTGTTATTTGTCTTCCTGCTATTATTTTCTTTATGTACTTTAATGAAGCTGCTAGACGAGCATAAACTGCTATGCATACACCTATTATACCTAAAATCATAATAACAATAACAACTAAGATAGTTCCTAGTGCATCTCCATATTGATCAAATCCATACGAATAATATGCAGAACCTAATACATCTCTAAATACCCTATTCATTTCTGAACCACTAGTAATAACCACGACTCCACATATTGCAAAAACAAAAGCAATTATAGATAAAACAACTATCATTGTTATTAAATATCCTCTAATAAATGTAAATCCAATTGTTCTAACATCATTTTGAGCCTTTGAATCCGCATAAAGTGTATAAAAACCTACAATAGCAAAAATAAGAGGTATTGAACCTAATATAGTGCCAGAAAGTGTTGCAATCGAAGTACCCTCCATAATAAACATTGAAAAAATGTTCATAAGAAGTGCTATAGTTTCAAGTATAGCTAAAACAATAAGCTTTGATGAACCACACACATTTTTGATTTCATTTCTTGCAGATAAAACCCTATCTTGTGTGAATCCTTGATTTCCATATTGTTGATTTTCAATTTGCCAACTTCCATATGCTTGGTTTCCATATGCTTGGTTTCCATATGATTGGTTTCCATATTCTTGATTTCCGTATGGCTGATTTCCATATACCTGGTTTCCATGTGCTTGGTTTCCGTATGGCTGATTTCCATATGCTTGGTTTCCATATGCCTGGCTTTCGTTATTCTGATTTAAATTATTTTGGTTTTGTGTTTCACATGAACACACTTCACCTTCGT
>CAZNKR010000011.1:18259-27402 GCA_964573715.1 uncultured Roseburia sp.
TTCTGATTTAAATTATTTTGGTTTTGTGTTTCACATGAACACACTTCACCTTCGTTTATTTCTTTACCACATTTTGGACAAAACATATTTTCCTCCTTATAAAAGCTATAAGCTTAATAATTTTTAATTTTAATTTTCTTTGAATAAGTTTAATTATAGCAAAACATCAATGGATTTTCCACTAAATTCTGTCATAATGGACATCATAACAATCTTTAATCCGCCCTTTAGTGAAAGTATATCAACGTATTCTTCCCTGGTATGCTGACCCCCACCTAAATAACTACCATAGCATATTGCAGGTACGCCTTTTGATAAAGGGATATTGCAATCTGTAGATGCACTTGTTGTTTTTGCCTTATAACCCGTTGCAAATCTAATAATATTTTGTGCTTTTTTGGTCATTTCTTCCAGCCTAATTTCATCTACATTTTTCCCTGTAGGTCTTTGACCAACAAGTGTATAATTAATTTTAATTTCTTGATATTTTTTCTTAAAATCCTCAAGTATTTTCTCAAATTCTTTTTCTAATATTTCTCTTGATGCATCATTATCTGAGCGAAACTCAAATAATATTCTCGCATCCTGAGCAATAGTATTTACACTTGTACCTCCATAAATTGTTCCTACATTATATGTATTTTTTCCATTAAGCTTTGATGTATCTATTTTATATAATTTACAAATAAGCTTTGACATATAATATATAGCATTTTCGTTTCCAAAATCCCCATAAGAATGGCCTCCAACTGTGGCAATGTCTATTTGATATCTATTAGATCCCACAGCTTTATTACAAACATATTTGTAATTACCATCGAAAGAAATCATTGCGCAAATATCCTCTTGATAATCTTCCATGATTTTTTTGCTACCCTTCAAATTACCTAATCCTTCTTCACATGAATTTAAAACAAATAATATACTTCTAGCAGACTCACCTTTAACGGACTTAATATACATTAATGTTGTTATTATTGCTGCTACATTAGTAGTGTCATCCCCAACTCCAGGCCCCTTAATACATCCATCTTCTTCAACAACTGTCAATTCTTCAGTGTCCGGGAATACCGTATCAATATGTGCCATAAATAAAAATGTCTTTTGTCCTTTTATATAAAAACTATCTATTATTACATTCATTGCATCATCACTGTGGCAGCTAAAGCCAAGCTTCTTTAGTAAATCCAGTAAAAATTCCACCCTTTTTTCTTCATTCCCTGAAGGAGCAGGTATAGAGGTTAGCTTTTTAATCAATTCTTTATATTCCTTAAAATGTTCTTCAATATATTTATCAATTTCTAATTCTAGCTCTTTCATATTTGTATCCTTTTTATCTTTTCTTTTATGGATATATATTTCTTTATCCCTTGTTTATCCCTTATTTATCCCTTATTTATCCCTTATAATTCTCTAAATATTTCTTAAGCTTTGTATTGAAATATTTAGGCAAAGATAAAGCCTCCTTTCGGAGGCCTAAATTACATCATCTTGGTAATAGCAATCGCCAAAGAACCTGGTCCTATATGGCATGAAATACTAAGGGATAAATCATCAATGTATATCTTGTCTGGATCATATTCAGGAAAAGCCTTAAGTATCTCTTCTTTGAATTTTAATGCCTCATCATGATTTTCTGTATGAGCAATCTCAATCCATACTTTTTTGTAATCTTTTCCAAATCTATTATCAATGTCACTCTTTGCTGCATTAATCATAACTGACTTTCCTTGGCTAACTGTTCTAGCCTTTGCAAAGGCATCTAGCTTTTCACCTTGGATTTGAAGTACTGGTTTAAGCTTAAGAATTGTTCCAAGAGCTGCTGCCGCAGGAGTAATTCTTCCACCCTTTTTTAGATATTTAAGAGTGTCAAGCATAATATAGATGCTAGAATCCATCTTTGTTTCCATAAGATAGTCATGTATCTCTTTTGCGGATTTACCTGCATCTGCAAGCTTTTTAGCATCAAGTACAGACTGTCTCATTGTAAGAGATATTCTTTGGTTATCTACAACATATACTTTGCCAGAAAACTCATCTTCATCAGCAAGCATCATGGCTGTATGACAGGATCCACTAAGTCCACTAGACATAGGAACATGAACAATTTCATCATACTCACCAAGTAATTTATTCCACATATCAAGAACACTGCCTGGTGTTGGCTGTGTAGTAGTTATATCTGCATCTTCGCCTAGTCTAGCAAAGAACTGTTCACGGGTAAGACTAATATCTTCATAAAGTGTCTCGCCATTAATAATAAAAGGCATAGGAATAACATAAATTCCTAGTTCTGCACCTTGTGCCTGTGTTATACCGCTATTACTATCTGTTAATATCGCAACTTTAGACATAATGCCCTCCAATGTTTTAATCAATGAGCTTAAGTCTATCACAAAAATATTCATATTACAATAAATATCTAAAGTACTTAGTAACAAACATAATAAGCTTCCTTTTACACACTTTTATTTAACAACATCCTTATTACAAATAAGACCATTAAATGGGCAGGATAAAAAACATAGAAAAAATATTTTAAACTGCGTCCTCTTTGTCCATTATACATCAGTGCTATAGGAATAGCCAAAATTGCATATCTTTCCGTTTGACCCATAAAAAAAAGTATTATTGTAATAATCAAAATAACAATAAAGTTTTTACGTCTTTGATACTTAAAATCCATACCAAGATTAAATATACCTGCAAGGACTATTGCACATACACCTATTCCACCATAATCAAATCCAAAAAGGAAACCAAACACTAATCCTATAACTGTTAATGGAAAAACAACGGATATTTTTATTCTACTGTCCTTTAAAAAAATCCCCTGAACGCATAACAAAATACCTACTCCAGCAAATAAAGTAAAAAAGACGTTTGATTTTCCTAAATCCATAACATTTCCACTCTCGCAAAGATTAAAAGGTATCTCAGAAACAAGTGCAAATGTACCCAATAAATAAAAATATTTCATTGGATGTTTAGTTTTTTCCACTCCTTCAACAATACAAAATATAAAAAGTGGGAAAGCAATTCTTCCTGCTATTCGCATACCCATATAGATTTCATAAAGGTTTGTGCTATTTGAACTTCCTGATTTCAAAATATATGGGTACAACAAAAATGCGCCAATATGGTCAATAAACATAAAAATAATTGCTATTAATTTTAAAGTGTTTTGGCTAATCCCCCATGAATCCTTGGGTAAACAGTCCGTTTCATTCTTTGTTTGCATCCAAACTCCCTTTAAGACATTTTAATAATATAAAGTGAATAAGGTTCCATATGAAGTCCGCCCTCAAAGCTAATATCTGATTCGGTTAGCATTTCGTATCCTTTTGCAGCTCCTGCATCAAAATGTGCAGTGTATTCTGCACCATCTGCATTGATTGCACAAAGAATTCTCTCTCCATCACAATTTCTTTCAATAATACACTGCTTGTTTGTAAGATGGGCAGACCTAAAATCACCATAATTTAATGCCTTGCTATTCTTTTTAATCTGGGAAAGTTCACTAATAAGCTTTGTTAATTCATTAAATACTGGTGCATCAAAGCAAGGTCTAAGTCCAGGATCTCCATCCTTTTTATCACCCTTTGCTCCCCATTCACTTCCGTAATATACACATGGGAATCCTGGCATTGTAAACAATAATCCATATATTAATGGTAAATGATTTTCATTTTGTAGTATGCTTGCAACTCTAGAAACGTCATGATTATCCACAAATGTAAGTAGATGTTTACCTTTATAAATTGACCACTGGTCTGGTCCGAACTGTCTAAGTAGTGAATGATTTATTTCAAACATATTCATGCTATTGAAGCTTGAAAAAAGTCCCTTATAGCATTCATAATTGGTACAGCTATGTAACTTATCATCGCTAACAAACTGGTTATAATCACCATGTAAAAGTTCTCCAATAAGTACAAAATCTCTCTTCATCTGTTCAGTTTCCCATCTAAGTCGTTTAAGGAAATCTTGATCCAAACAATAAGCAACATCCAATCTAAGGCCATCAATATCAAACTCGTCTACCCAGTATCTTACTGCATCAATAATATGATTCACCACCTCAGGATTTCTAAGATTTAGTTTTACTAAATCATAATTTCCTTCCCATCCTTCATACCATAATCCGTCATTATAGTTTGAATTACCTTCAAAGCTTATATTGAACCAGTCCTTATAAGGTGAGTTTTGTCTATTAATCAACACATCCTGAAATTGATAGAAGCCTCTGCCAACATGGTTAAATACTCCATCAAGTACAACCTTAATGTCATTTTCATGTAATTTTTCAACAACCTCTTTAAAATCAAAATTTGTTCCAAGTCTAACATCAATCTTTTTGTAATCTCTTGTATTGTATCCATGTGTATCAGACTCAAAAATTGGTGAAAAGTAAATAGCATTTGCACCAGTATCCTTAATATGAGGAATCCAGTCTACCACCTTTAAAATTCTATGTTCTAAAACCTCATCATTTTCAAAGGGTGCTCCACAAAATCCTAAAGGATAAATTTGATAAAAAACACTTTCATATGCCCACATAATGTGACCTCCATTATATTTAATTTTATTTAAAACATATATAACCGTTCTAGTTTTACCATTTTTATTTCTTTAAAAAAACTATTTATAACACTAACACTTCTTATAGTATATCAAAAACTGACCAGTTTTCAATGCTATATTTGTTTGTGTTTTTCACCTCTATATTGTATAATATGATGAAAAGGTTAAGCAGCAAAGTTTTGTTTCTCCTTGACATACTAATATAAAAAATTATAAATGGAGTTTATGATGTCACAACATAAAAAAAGCATATTAAAAGAGAAGCTAACTGGCATAATTCTTTGTCTTGTTCAGTTACTCCTTACCATGGTTTTATTATCATTCCTACTAGTATTCAAGTTTTTTGATTTACCTGTTTTTATTACTCTTGCTTTTATTCTTTTTGCCGTTTTTGCTGGAACCTTTTTATCCCAGCAATCCAAGAATTATCGCATGGCTGGCAAGTATATTGCATTAGGGCTAGATTTAATATTAATAGTTTCTTGTATCACTTGTTTTGCTGCTAGATAAGCAAACTTCATAATCTAATTATTATTAGTCATACAAATACACCTGTGTTTGTATGACTTTTTCTGTAATAAGAAAAAGGCCAGTCCCTATGGGACCAGCCTCTTTCATTGGCAAAGAATCTATATTATTGTTGGATTCTAATCTTACTTTCCGTAGTATACCTTTAAGTACATTTCCTTCATCTCGCTCATAAGAGGATATCTTGGGTTTGCACCAGTACACTGATCATCAAATGCTGCTTCAACCATTTCATCAAGCTTTTCTAAGAAGTACTTCTCATCAACGCCGTATTCTTTGATTGATTTCTTAATTCCTACAGATTCCTTAAGTTCATCGATAGCTTTGATAAACTTGTTAAGTGTATCTGCATCATCCTTACCGTTTACGCCAACGAAATGAGCACATTCAGCGTATCTAGCAAGTGTATGTGGATATTTATACTGAGAGAATGTTCCCATCTTTGTTGGAACTTCTGCAGCATTAAACTTCATGATTTCTGTAATAAGGAGTGCGTTTGCAACACCATGTGGTAAATGATGGTATGCACCAAGCTTATGAGCCATTGAATGACATAAACCAAGGAATGCATTTGCAAATGCCATACCAGCCATTGTTGAAGCGTCAGCCATCTTGCTTCTTGCTTCGATATTGCTTCCATCATTGTATGCTGTTGGTAAATATTCAAAGATGTTCTTCATTGCTTTAAGAGCAAGACCATCTGTGTAATCTGTAGCCATGATTGATGCATATGCTTCAAGAGCATGTGTTAATGCGTCAATACCTGAAGCAGATGTAAGTCCCTTAGGCTGGCTCATCATATTGTCAGCATCAATGATTGACATATTTGGTAATAAAGCGTAATCAGCAAGCGGGTACTTCTGACCTGTTTCCTGATCTGTAATAACTGCGAATGGAGTTACTTCTGAACCAGTACCTGAAGATGTTGGGATAGCAATAAAGTATGCCTTTTCACCCATCTTAGGGAATGTGTAAATTCTCTTTCTGATATCACAGAATCTCATTGCCATATCCTGGAAATCAACTTCTGGATGTTCGTACATAACCCACATAATCTTAGCAGCATCCATAGCTGAACCACCACCTAATGCGATGATACAATCTGGCTGGAAAGTCTTCATTACTGCAGCGCCTTCGATAGCGTTATCAAGAGTTGGATCTGGATGTACATTGTAGAATGTATGGTATGCGATACCCATTTCATCTAATTTATCTGTAATTGGCTTTGTATAACCATTTAAGTAAAGGAATGAGTCAGTAACGATAAATGCTCTCTTCTTACCCATTACGTTCTTTAATTCATCAAGAGCTACTGGCATACAGCCTTTCTTGAAGTAAACCTTTTCAGGTGCTCTAAACCAAAGCATGTTTTCTCTCCTTTCGGCAACTGTCTTAATATTAATAAGATGCTTAACTCCAACGTTCTCTGATACAGAGTTACCACCCCAAGAACCACAACCAAGTGTAAGTGAAGGAGCGAGTTTGAAGTTGTAAAGGTCACCGATACCACCAAGTGAAGATGGTGTATTAACGATAAGACGACAAGCCTTCATTCTCATAGCAAACTGGTTAATCTTTTCTCTTTCATGAGCTTCATCAACCCAGAGAACAGATGTATGACCAAGACCACCATTGTTTACAAGAAGTGCTTCTGCCATATCAAGTGCGTTATCAAAATTCTTTGATTTGTACATACCAAGAATTGTTGTAAGTTTCTCATGTCCGAATGCTTCTTCAGTATCTGTGCTTGTAGCTTCACCGATTAATACTTTTGTTGCATCTGGAACTTCGAATCCTGCCATTTTTGCGATTGCTACTGGACGCTGTCCAACAATCTTTGCATTAAGAGCGCCATTGATTAATAATGTCTTTCTAATCTTGTCTGCTTCTTCATTGTTAAGGAAGTATGCGCCTCTCTTTATAAATTCTTTTTTAACTGCATCATAAACTTTAGCATCTGCGATAACTGTCTGCTCTGTAGCACAAATCATACCATTATCAAATGTCTTAGAGTGAATGATTGAGTTAACTGCGTTAATGATATCTGCAGATTCATCAATGATTGCAGCAGCATTACCAGCACCAACACCAAGAGCTGGTGTTCCTGAAGAATATGCTGACTTAACCATACCAGGACCACCTGTTGCAAGGATAAGATCTGCTTCTCTCATAACTTCGTTTGTCATTTCTATTGAAGGGATATCTACCCATCCAATGATTCCTGCTGGAGCGCCAGCAGCAACTGCAGCATCAAGAACGATCTTTGCAGCAGCGATTGTTGACTTCTTAGCACGTGGATGTGGGCTAATGATGATACCATTTCTTGTCTTTAATGAAATAAGAGTCTTGAAAATAGCTGTAGATGTTGGGTTTGTTGTAGGAATAACTGCAGCAATAACACCAACTGGCTCTGCGATTTTTGTAATACCGTAAGATTTATCTTCTTCAATTACACCACAAGTTTTTGTGTTCTTGTATGCATTGTAAATATATTCAGCTGCATAATGGTTTTTGATAACCTTATCTTCTACGATACCCATGCCTGTTTCTTCTACTGCCATCTTTGCAAGTGGAATTCTTGCTTTGTTAGCGGCTATAGCAGCTGCCTTGAAAATTGCGTCTACCTGTTCCTGTGTGTAAGTAGAAAACTTTTTCTGAGCTTCTTTGATTTCTCCTATACGAATAGCTAATGCTTCCATGCTATCAACGATTTCTGGAGAAGTTACTTTGTTTTCTGTCTTTGCCATTTTAGAATCCTCCTAAAAATATTGTCAATTTATTAACAATGTCATTATATATAATTGTTATTTTTTTGTCAATACTTAATTGTCTTTTTTTTCACAAATTTATCAATTTGTATTTTACTGATACATTCCTACTCGTTGTATCCATAACTATCTGCATATCCCCATTAATCTAATAACTGGATTAATTCCTCTGGAGTATCTACTATGCGTTTTGCTCCTGAACGAATTAATTCGCTGGCGTCTCGAAAGCCCCAGCTTACACTGATACAATCAACTCCGGCATTTTTAGCTGTTTCTATATCAACCTCGGAGTCACCAATATATACAGTCTCTTCACAACTTGCATTGTAATGATTAATTACCTTATAAAGTGAATCTGGAGATGGCTTCCTTTTTTGTCCCTCTTGGTCACCTATGGCTATTGATACTGTTTTATCGAAAAATCTTTCTCTTAAAATATCCACAGCGCTTTGAACCTTATTTGAAACAATTGCAATATTATAATTATTATTCTTTAATAATTCAATAATATTATTAATTCCTTCATAAGTTGATGTGTTATCAGTTGCATGAAGGTCATAATAAATCTTAAAATCCTTAAATACTTTATCAATATCAGCTACGCTAAGATTTTCTGGTACTGCTCTTTCTACAAGCTTTCTTATTCCATTACCAACAAACCTACGAACCTCATCTAGCTCTCTTAGTGGATATCCATTTTTCTTTAATGCATAATTTACTGATAAGCACAAATCTGTAAGGGTATTAAGCAATGTTCCGTCTAAATCAAATATCACAGTTGTATATTTTTTCATAATCATATCATCCTTTGTTTTAAAATTATTATAATATTTTGCATTAATGCGTTTTATCATTATAGTACCAAATGTAGTAAAATGCTAGTTTTTTTAGGACACCTATGATATAATTTACCTTATAAATTTTGTTCGAAAACGTAGCTATACAATTTACTTAGTAACAAGACATATTATTTGTCTATTGACGAAAAAAGATAACGGAGCGACTATGATTAAAGTAAATGATAATCTCAATCCGATAGGTGTTTACGATGAAAATATGTGCGATTCACTTACCGGTTTACCAAAATACGAATATTTTGTTGACAATCTAAGAAGAATAATTGAGCAACAAGGTGATAACGAAAATTTCAAACTTGCCATAGTGTATTCTGATTTTAGGCACTTCAAATATCTTAATGAAACCTTTGGTTATAGTCACGGAAATAAATTATTAAAGATGTATGCTGATTTTGCTTACAGCACA
>CAZNKR010000011.1:27502-45965 GCA_964573715.1 uncultured Roseburia sp.
AAGAATATTGTATTCCTACAGAATATTTAGAGTTTGAGCTTACAGAAAGCCTATATATAAACAATATAGAGAAAGTTCTCTCCTTCGTAAAATATATGCATTCCCTTGGCATTAAAATATCTATGGATGATTTTGGTTCAGGTTACTCATCACTTAATTTACTTAGTACTCTCCCTATTGATACACTTAAGCTGGATAAAGTATTTTTATCAAGTAATAATTTATCTAACAACCAAAAGATTATTATCTCTTCCATTATTTCTATGGCCAAGTTGTTAAACATCAAAGTCATATGTGAAGGTGTGGAATACAAAGAACAAAGCAAATTCCTTGCCGAATCTGGATGTGATATGTTCCAAGGATATTATTTTAGTCGTCCTATAAATGAAGCTGATTTTGATATCTATTTATCTAAAGCAGTATTTTAACTATTTTGCTATACTATAAAGGCTTTTATATACACCATTTAATGCCATCAGTTCCTCATGAGTTCCTTGTTCTGCTATTCCTTCTTCAGTCAGTACAAGTATTTTCCTTGCATTTCTAATTGTAGATAATCTATGTGCTATTACAAATGTGGTTCTATTTTTTGCAAGCTTTTCTAAAGATTCCTGAACTACTTTTTCACTTTCATTATCTAGTGCACTTGTTGCTTCATCAAAAATAAGTATTGGAGGATTTTTCAGGAACACTCTGGCAATAGAAAGACGCTGTTTTTGTCCACCTGAAAGTTTTACGCCTCTTTGACCTATATTGGTATCATAGCCGTCTGGAAGACTCATAATAAACTCGTGAGCGTTAGCATTTTTAGCTGCATTTATTATTTCTTCATTGGTTGCATCTGGTTTTCCATATCTAATATTTTCACCCACTGTTCCTGCAAATAAATAAACATCCTGTTGAACCACACCAATATTTTGTCGTAAATTTTTAATCTGTATTTTTCTTACATCAACACCATCAACTAAAACCGCACCTTTACTTACTTCATAAAATCTTGGAATAAGTGAACAAAGTGTTGTTTTACCGGCTCCCGAAGTGCCTACAAGTGCAACATATTCTCCAGCCTTAACATCCAAGCTTACATTAGTAAGAACCTCATCTAAATCTTCCTCATATTTAAAGCATACCTTGTCAAAGCAAACATCACCCCTTACCTTTTCTAAAGAGGTGGCATCCTTTGCATCAGCAATGTCCGGCTCAATTGCAAGTACTTCCAAAAATCTCTCGTAGCCTGTCATACCATTTTGGAACTGTTCAGTAAAATTTACAAGTTTTCTTACAGGTTCAGTAAAATTACCAATATACAACACAAAAGTAATTAAATCTGTTGGGGAAAGATTATCACCACTAAGTAATAACGCACCAACCACCACCACAATAACTGTTACCAAGGTGATAAATGCACCTAATCCAGAGTTATATGTTGACATATATCTATAGCTATTTCTTTTACTTTTTAGAAAGTTCATATTACCTACATTGAACTTTTCCATCTCCAATTCTTCATTGGCAAATGATTTTACTACTCGAATACCTGAAAGGTTGTCTTCTATTCCAGTATTTATATCTGCAATCCTTGCTCTGTTTCTCTTAAAAGCCTTTTTCATTTTTTTGTTAAGGAAATATGCAAAAACAAGCATAACAGGAATTAAAGCAAATGCAGATAATGCAAGTTTAACATTTATCATCATTAAAATAGCAAAGGAACCAATAAGTTTAATTATTGAAATAACAACATCTTCTGGTCCATGATGAAGAAGCTCTGTAATTTCAAATAAATCATTGGTAATACGGCTCATTAATCCACCGACTTTTTGATTATCATAAAAGGAAAATGAAAGTTTCTGGAAATGTCCAAATATCTCATTTCGCATATTAAATTCCATTTTAGCTCCCATCATGTGTCCATAATAGGTAATAAAATAATTGCTGTAAAATTCTACGGCAACCAATGCTACCATAACTATTGCCAATATAAGAACATTATTTAACATTTCATCTTTAGGTTGATAAATAACCTCCCCTGTAATATATCTTACAAGTAAAGGAAGCACTAATGTTGTAACAGCACCTAAAAATGCAAAAAACATATCAGCTGCAAAAATACCTTTATATGGTTTATAGTAAGAAAAAAACTTCTTCCATTTGCCTGGATAATTCACTTCTTTGATTTCTATTGAACTCATCTTACTACCTTCCTTTCAAATTTGTGGGCACTTACTAACGAGCCATTTATAATAAATAACTTAATTACCTATTATATTAAAAATCCCACAAGTCCTTTGACTTGTGGGAGTGCCCAGTTCCGGAATCGAACCAGAGACACGAGGATTTTCAGTCCTCTGCTCTACCAACTGAGCTAACTGGGCTTGCATCATTATGCTAAGGTAGTTTACAATTTTATTAAGAAATTGTCAATAATAAATTTCATTTTATGGCAGCTTTCAATTATTATATACTTCCAATTTCTATGCACCTGTTTCCTAAACTTTTGTACTCCTCCACGTGAGTAACCAGAATAACTGTCTTTCCCTCTTTATGTATTTCTTCTAAAATATCCATAACTTTTTTTGCATTATTTTTATCTAATGAACCCGTTGGTTCATCTGCCAAAATTAAATTACTATCTTTAACTATTAATCTTGCTAGGGCAACTCTTTGTTGTTCTCCACCTGACAGCTTATATACTTTAGTGTCTATCTTATCTAATAAACCAACTCTTTCTAGTGCCTCTTCAATACTAGTTTCACTTCTCGTATTTTTTTTCACAAGATTTAGATTCTGACGAACCGTTTTTTTATCAACCAATGCAAAGTTTTGGAATAGAAAGCCAACTACATTTTTATAATACTTAATTAGATTTTTCCTTTTTGTAATATCTAAATCATCCACAATAATTTGTCCTCTATCAACCGGCTCTAATCCACCAATCATATTTAATAATGTTGTTTTTCCAGCCCCGCTTTCTCCTGACAAAACAACAAATTCTCCGTTTTCTACAGTCAAGCAATAATCATTGAATATTACATTATCATCAAATGCCTTGTACAAATTACAAATATTAATCATAAACACCCTCCTTTTAATGTTTTTTGCACATTGATTTTTTCATGTTTTACTATAAATCTTGTTATAATAAATATATCTAACATTATAATTATTATAAAAGTGGTTACTATACTTAGTTTATTACTTGTATTAGTAATCTCATTATATTCATATGACGTAATCACTGTAATTGTTGTAGATATCAATGCAAAGATTGCTGAAATTATATAAATTGTTTTATATCTTAATAAGATATTATGACCAAGAACCTTCTTTACTGCTATTTCAACGGCATTTGCATCGTAGCACATTTTAACCAATAATTTAGAAACAACAATCTGAATAACTAATACCATAACAATTAGTATAAACTTTAAAAAAGCTGTTCTTTTGTATAATTGTAATTTATCCATATATGTTTCATATACACCACTTGTTTTAATACTATATCCTTCTGTGTTATTTATGGAATTAAGCATATTTTGGATTTCTTTATCTGTTGCTTTCCAAAAAGCTTCATCAAAAAAAATCTGATAAGAGTTTTCTTCCTCTTCCAAGCTCAATTTAGAACATGTACTTCTATTATTAAATACAATAATAGGATTTTTGCTTCTATCACTTTTATCATTATTATTCATACATACATATGACATGGAAATATCATTTGAATATTGTAAATATTCTATTTCTATTTCCTCATCTTTATCACATTGCAATGTTGAAACAACATCTATCTCATTTTTTAAATTGTTTGTAATTTCTGTGTTTTTATTGTATATAACATATATTTTATCTTCTAAAGATGTCAAATCAAGTTCTTGTATCTTTTCACTTATATATGGTAACGAATTCTTATTAGCTGAAATAACAGCTTTGTCTTCTCCATAGTAATCATCACAAAAATAAACAATACCCGCATTGTCTATATTTTCTCTATACATCTCTTCCTCGTATACTGATAACATTTCTAATACTTCTATTTTATCAGAATTATCACCATCTATCTGAAGAGATACATATTGATATTCTTTATAATTTTCAAAAAATTCTTTTTGCTTACTAAAATTAAAATAGTCTATTATTCCAGCAAATTCCTCTGCCATTAACACCATAACCAATATGGTAGAGATAAGTTTTACAACATAATTCATAATAATTATCTCTTTAGATATTTTGGCATTTGACATAACTAATGAGATATTAAAGAATCTGGCAGATATCTGAATCAGTGCACATACACAGGAAACTATTGATAATATTATTAAAATTCTATCTAGAAGCAATCCAGTATATTCAAATCTACTCAGTAGTAATTTTACTAAAAAAAATGTACCAAATATTTCAACAACTTCAATAGTAATATTTTTAAGAATAAGTGAGTTAATATTTTCACCCAATGTGAGCTTAATTACCGTTTCTTTTTTATTCACTTGAATAGTATAATAGCTCAAAATTACTATTATTAATCCTAGGATAACCCAAATTGTAGTTACTTTTTCTTTGCTATCTGCAAGGGCATCATATTCATCTAATACTGGATATGTTCCTCCATACTTATCAACAACTTCATCCTTGAAAGTGTTCATATCATCTAGCTTTCCCACAAGATAATATTTAACTGTATCAATTCCACCATCAAGCTTATCATATGGAATATCTTTAAAATTATAATATTCTATTAAAACATCTCCAGATAAAAATCCACTATGTTTTCCACCATAAATATAATGGCTTGTCTCTAAATATTGTTTAAAAGAATCATCACAATAAATTTCTTTTTTGGTAGAATATGTACTGTCTGTTATAGTAGATATGGCACAAATATTTACTTTATGTTCTGCGGCTTTATCATATATTTCATCTAAAAATTCTTCTTTAGAATAACCATTGGTATAAAACTTTGCTGTAGCCATATCTTCAAAATTATATACGTAGCTAATATAAAATTCACCTGTAGCTACTATGCCCAAAAACATTAAAAGCACAATAATAATTATTTGAACTTTTCTCATTTCCTACTTTATTCCCCACATATAATTCATTTTATCGTATAAAACCTTTATTTCCTCTTTAAATTCATCAAAAGTACCTTGTTCTTCCTCTGTAGGCTCATCTATAAATTCCATCTTTTCATTTAGATTGATAACATGTCCTGTCATTGATGTTCCATTATTCTCATAAGTATACTCAGATATCATTATCATTATTTCATATCCCTTACTTTTTGGATAAATAATTAAATCCACTGTAGGTTCATTACTTCCGCTTAATGGCGCTTGAGATATAGATAGATTTCCACCAAATGACATATAGCCCGGCAAGCTAACTCCATAACTATATATACCCGTTTCATAATCGCCTTCAACTAGCAGGTAATCCTCATATTCTTCATTATATCCCACAGCCTCGCAGTATGGTTTCCATTTAATATAAGAATATAGCAACCATGCTATATTTACGACAACTATTACTAATACTATACTAATTACTATTTTCATTTTTGTACTTATTTTTTTCATATTTAATACTTCCTATCGTTATTATTTACATCTTATTATATTATTACTTTAAAACAGTATCAATTAAAATTATAGCCAAAAATTAATAAGATCTTTTGTTTATTTTATCCAACTACCTGCTCCATCACATATATCCTGCTACAATAATCCCCAAAGTACGCCACTTCTCCGTTATGTTGTAAACAGAGCGAAAGCGTGTTTTCGTAACAATCTATTTGTGGGAATCCGTATATTTATGTGTTTAAGACTGTCTACGCAAGTGCCAACTCACTTTGTTCTTCAAACTGTGAATTATACAATCCTGCATAAAATCCATTCTGGCTAAGCAATTCTTCGTGTGTTCCCTGTTCAACAATATCTCCATCCTTCATTACAAGGATTAAATCTGCATTTTTAATTGTTGAAAGTCTATGAGCAATGATAAAGCTTGTTCTGCCTTTCATTAGGTTATCCATTGCCTTTTGGATTCGTACTTCAGTTCTTGTATCTACGGATGAAGTTGCCTCATCTAAAATCATTATCTTATTGTCTGCTAATATTGCTCTTGCAATTGTAAGCAGCTGTTTTTGACCCTGTGATACATTGCTGGCATCCTCATTTAGTTCCATGTCATATCCTTCTGGAAGTGTTTGGATAAAGTGATGAGCATGTGCTGCTTTTGCTGCTGCTATTACTTCCTCATCTGTTGCATCTAATCTTCCATATCTAATATTTTCCATGATACTGCCTTTAAATAACCAGGTATCCTGAAGAACCATACCAAATGCATCTCTTAAATCGTGACGGTTGAAGTCTTTTACATTGTGTCCATCTATAAGTATTTCTCCAGAGTTCACATCATAAAACCTCATAAGAAGTTTAACCATTGTTGTCTTTCCTGCACCAGTTGGTCCAACAATAGCAATTTTTTGACCTGGCTTAATATGAGCATTAAAATCATTAATAATGATTTGGTCAGGATTGTATCCAAAATGAACATTTTTGAATTCTACTGAGCCTTCAATATTAGATAATTGTACTGGATCTTGGGCAAATTGATCTTCTTCGTCTTCTTCAAGGAATTCAAATACTCTTTCTGCTGCCGCTGCCATAGATTGAACTTGATTTGCAACCTGCGCCATCTGTAATATTGGCTGTGTAAAGCTTTTAACGTACTGAATAAATGCTTGGATTTCACCAATAGTAATTGTTCCTTGTGCTGCAAGAATACCACCAGAGATGGCTACTGCGGCATATCCAAGGTTACCAACAAAGTTCATGATAGGCATCATAAGGCCTGAAAGGAACTGGGATTTCCATGCAGAATCATATAAAACATCATTTGTTTTATTAAATGTGTCTGTAGTTTCTTTTTCTTTGTTATATGCTTTAATAACAAGATGTCCGCCATAGGTTTCCTCAACCTGACCATTGATATGTCCTAAATATTCCTGCTGAGTTTTAAAGTATTTCTGGGAATTCTTTATTACTAAAGAAATAAGTCCTATGGAAATTGGAAGAACTACTACTGCAATCAACGTCATTAAAGGAGAAATACTAATCATCATTACTAAAACACCAATAATGGTAGCTACAGAAGTAATGATTTGGGTAACGCTCTGGTTCAACGCCATACCAAGAGTATCTACATCATTTGTAATTCTTGATAAAACTTCTCCATAAGTACGACTTTCAAAATATTTCATAGGCATTCTATTGATTTTTAATGAGATTTCTTTTCTCATTCTGTAGCATACCCTTTGGCTAATGGTAGTCATAACCCAGCCTTGAATAAAGTTAAAGACTGAACTGGCCGCATACAAACCTAGTGTAATAAGAAGAATTTTAGCAATAAATGAAAAATTAATTCCACCTGTTCCAGCAATTTTTTTCATTAGGCCTTCTGCAAGTTCAGTAGTTGCCTTTGCCATTACCTTTGGACCTGCAACAGAAAATACAGTTGCGATAGCTGCAAAAATAACAACTATTAAAATTGCAAACTTATATCTTCCCATATATTTAATAAGCTTTCCGATAGAGCCTTTGAAGTTTTTTGCTTTTTCTGTGGAACCCATTCCGTGTCCGCCCATTGGACCTATAGGCTTTCTTTCTAAAACTTTCATTTCTTTATTTTCATTTTCCATATTAGTTTTCCTCCTTTCCGCTTTTTATTCCAAGCTCCTTGTCAGATAACTGTGATTTTGCAATCTGTAAATATTCCTCACAATTATTAAGTAATTCTTCATGTGTTCCTTTGCCAACAATCTTTCCATCATCAAGAACAATAATCTGGTTGGCATGGAGTATCGTACTTACTCTTTGTGCAACAATAATTATTGTTGCATCCTTAATTTCTTCTCCTAATTTCTTTCTAAGCTTTGCATCAGTTTTCATATCCAAAGCAGAAAAACTATCATCAAATACATAAACCTTAGGATTCTTAGCAATGGCTCTAGCTATTGCAAGTCTTTGCTTTTGACCACCTGAAACATTTCCACCGCCCTGAGATATAAAGCTTTCATATTTGTCATTTTTATCCTCGATGAACTCTTTGGCCTGTGCAATTTCGGCTGCCTTTTGAATTTCCTCATCAGTCGCATCTTCACACCCAAATCTTAAGTTAGAAGCGATAGTTCCAGAAAATAGAATTCCCTTTTGAGGAACAAAACCAATTTCCTGTCTTAAATCCTTTATTCTAAGATTCCTAATATCTACACCATCTAATGTAACAGTACCCTCTGTTACATCATAAAATCTTGGGATAAGATTAACAAGTGTTGACTTACCGCATCCAGTACTACCAATAATAGCTGTGGTTTTTCCTGGTTCTGCAACAAAATTAATATCCTCTAAAACATTTTCCTTTGCACCAGGATACATAAAGTTAACATGTTCAAATTTGATTAAACCTTTTTTATCAGTAAGCTCTTCTGGATTTTGGGAATCCTCAATAATTGTTTGAGTATTTAATACTTCATCAATTCTGTCAGCTGCAACTCCTGCTCTAGGAAGCATAATTGACATCATTGTAAGCATAAGGAAAGACATAATAATCATCATTGAGTAGGTAATAAATGCTGTCATCTGTCCAACCTGTAAAGTACCACCATCTATATTCTTTGAAGCAATCCAAACAATAAGTAAAGTTACACCATACATTATCATCATCATACCAGGCATCATAAATGTCATAACTCTATTTGTAAATAATTGTGTTTTAGTAAGCTCTTTATTGGCCTTGTCAAAACGTTCTTCTTCTGTTTTTTCTCTGCCAAAAGCTCTAATAACATTTAGTCCTGTAAGTATCTCTCTTGAAACAAGATTTACTTTATCAACTAAAGTCTGCATAAGCTTAAATTTAGGCATTGCCAATGACATTAGTGTAGCAACAAATAAAAGAATAACAACTACAGCTATAACTATAATCCATCCCATACCTGCTCTAGTATTTACAACCTTGATAATACCACCTATACCAAGTATTGGCGCATATAAAATCATACGAAGCATCATTGTTGTAACCATTTGAATCTGCTGAATATCATTAGTACTTCTTGTTATTAATGATGCTGTGGAAAACTTATCCATTTCTGTATTTGAAAAACCAACAACCTTTGTAAATACTTTTTTTCTTAAATCTCTACCAACTGAAGCTCCAACGCGGGATGCAAAAAATCCAATTACTACAGCTGCAACGGCCATAAGAAGTGTCATACCAATCATTTTAAAGCCTGCTATCCATAAATAGCTAGTTTGCTTAGCCTTTATATCTATACCTGCCTTTGCTTCACAAGAAGATGCATAGGCAATACCCATAGATTTAAGTGTTGAACTTCCCATAGAATCCAATGTTTTCTCCATCATATCACGTGATGAAGTAATCATATCCTTTGACATAGTTCCATTGGAAATCAAATTAGCAATAAGTGGTCTCATATCAACATAGGTATGAGTATCTCCATTTTCATCTTCAGCTTCAAAAGAAACAAACTGCATGCCAGTAATCTTTTGAATTTCTTCCAAGGTCATATCTTTAATTCCATTGGCCTGCTGTACCATCATCTCAGCTTGCTCTGCTGGAAGATTTTGTGCATTTTGCAGCATAACATTTGCAACAGTTTCCTTAAACTGTTCCTGCTCCATTGCTGACATCTGATATGTAAGAATAATTGGAATCAATAGATTTTCATCTAATTCCCAAAGCTTATCTCCATCATCTTTGAGTTTGTATTTTTCTCCAGATTCTTCATACGCTGATACAAACTGCTCTTTCTCTTCATCTGTCATAAACAGAGTTGCATAGCCATGTTCTGTTTTGGTAATTTCTTCTGGTAGAATATGCTCTGTTCCGTTATTAATAAGTCCTGTATCTATAATATCCGATGTGTACTGAGGCAATGCTAAATCGCAAAAAGCCTGAACAAAAAGTAAAACTAAAATAATGACAATGGACTTCCAATATGGAACAACATTTTTAAACAATCTTTTCATGTTCATTTCCTTTCAGTGTTTATTTGTGACATTCATTATTAGTCACTATATTTTCAATATTATTCAGTATTCTTATATATTCTCTAGTGTCATTTTCACCTAATTTAATAAACATATTCTCCAAAAATGACAAACATCCTTGAAACTCTTGCCGTGGAAACCTTTAGCCTTGTACTTAGCATAGGATTTGTTTCCTTCGGTTTTATTAATATGTAAATTCTTCATTTAATCTCCTTCCTAGATTCTTTATTGTCAGCTTTATATATCCGATTGGTTTCATTTTATCCTCAATTATAAAATATACTGATATAGTCTAAAATCATTTAAACCAATATCACCGTGACCTAAATCTACTGTTGCCAAATGTTTAAAACCAGTTTTTTCATACAAATGTATTGCTGGTTTATTTCCCTCATATGCGTCTAATCTAATCTCTTTCATCCCGGAACTTCTACCATATTCTATCATAAATTTCATGCACTCAAATCCAATATGGCATCCCATATATTCAGGATTTACTGCAAAGGTATGCAATACAATTATTTTACTGTAGTCATCTATTGTTTTCCAATCTATTTGATCATATCCAACTTCTCTTTTACTAAGTAAAATAAATGTTGCTGCAATTTTTTCCCCATCTCTTGCAACAAATAGGCTATCCTCAGATAGTCCAAACAATGCATCCTCCTTTGTTGGATACAATCCTCTTACCCATCCCACGTAATTAATTCTCTCTTCAAAATATGTAAGGAGCTTATCATACACATCGCTTATTTTATCAATATCTGCAAGCTTTGCTTTTTCAAAAATCAATTCCTTTACATTGGTTTTATTAAGGGGAGGATTAAAGAATAAGTCAACATTTTGAAATATCCTATCTTTTAACATCTGTAGTTCTTCGATTTCTATGCAGTTATCAATACTATGATTTTCAACAGCATTCATGCATTCATTAAACTCAAACCACTTAACCGAATCTATTTCTTCTTTTTGGAGTTTAAAGTCTTTTTCGTCCAAATCTAAAAGCAAAGCATAAACATTAAACACCTGTCTATCCCTAAATGTCTTCCCATGAAAATTCGCATCGTAACAGCTTGTCCTTTTTCCACAAAATATAAGCTTTTCTTTTTCTATTTCCACCCCTAACTCTTCTCTTAACTCTCTTAAAGCTGATTCCTCATAGTCTGACCCTGCCGGAATATGCCCTGCACTTGAAATATCATAACATTCTGGAAATGAATCCTTAATCTTGCTTCTCTTTTGTAACAAAATATATACTTTATCCTTACATCTTTTAATTATCCATACATGACTTGTTCTGTGTCTAATACCTTCACTATGGGCAATATCCCTATTTACTATCTCTCCAGTAGGCTCCCCATTTTCATCTACTATATCTAAAAATTCTTCCATTTTAGCTCCTTCATTGACAAGATTATTATTTTGAAACATAATATCACAGTTTAGTAATAAATACAAAATGTTAATATACTACTCATTTCCTTATTCATTGCGATTATAAATAAAAGAAGCTGATGATTTAGATTATTCATCTAAATCATCAGCTTTTCTATGCCGGCGACCGGAATCGAACCGGTACGGATTTTACTCCGCAGGATTTTAAGTCCTGTGCGTCTGCCAATTCCGCCACGCCGGCGGATGGATGGAGGTGGATTCGAACCACCGAAGCAAGTTGCAGCAGATTTACAGTCTGTCCCCTTTGGCCACTCGGGAATCCATCCATAACGCGATATGTATTATATCATAGGGTGTTTTTCAATGCAAGCGTTTTATTCTTACTGGAGATTTTACATATTCCAATTGCTATACATATCAATGCAAGTACAATATTAATCCACTACTTTACGATAAATTGCAGCGCTTTTTGGAGGCATAATCGTTACAAACTCACCATTACTTATATGACTTCTAAGTATTCCGGCATTGTAATTATTCTCTCCAGACATTATTAAACGTTCAATGTTTTCCTCAAAGCCCATACCTAATGGTCTTACAGAAAAACGAACTTCCTTTTCATATTCATTGTTATTAACAACAGTAAATAGTACATTATCCAAATAAAATCTTCCAAACGCTATAACATTGTAATCTTCATGTAAAGGTCTAAAAGATCCTTTTTTAAGTGCTGTATTTTGCTTATGGATACGAATAACATCTCTGTGAAACTCTATAAGCTCCAAGTCCTCTTTACCCCATGGATAAGTTCTTCTATTATCAGGGTCAGTCCAACCACATACACCTGCTTCATCACCGTAATAGATGGTAGGTGCTCCAGGCCATGTCATCTGAACGATAACTGCTTCTTTTAAAACTGACTTTTGAACGCCTTCATTTGCAGCTTCTGGTCCTAAATATGCTACACGGCCAACAACTCCATTTGTTCTTGTAAGGAAACGTGAATGATCATGATTTGAAAGCTCATTCATAGCTACAAGTAAAGAAGATGTCTGGAAACGAGACATATAATATCTCATATTTCTAAAGAAACCTGTGGAATCTCCTAATAGATTGTCTTGTTTGCTATCGGAATGTTTTTCCATACCAGTAAGAAACCATGTAAGCGGCTCCATAAAAGCATCATAGTTCATAACTGTATCCCATTGATCGCCAGCCAACCAGCTTTCTGGATTGCCATAGTGTTCAGCAAGAATAATTGCATTAGGATTTGCTTCTTTTACTGTATTTCTAAACTTCTGCCAAAAATTGTGATTGTATTCGCTGCTGTGTCCTAAATCAGCTGCAACATCAAGTCTCCATCCATCTACATTGTATGGCTCAGATACCCATTTTCTAGCAATATGTAATATATAATCTTCTAGTTCTTTTGAACCCTCGTAATTTAACTTTGGTAATGTATCATGTCCCCACCATCCATCATAGGTGTGATTATAAGGCCACTTATCATCACCCTCTTCATAGAACTTAAAGAAAGAATTGTATGGGCTATCCTTTGATACATAAGCACCTTTCTCATAGCCCGGTTGTCCTTCATATATTCTTTCCTTATCCATCC
Source organism: uncultured Roseburia sp. (assembly GCA_964573715.1). Classification (GTDB taxonomy): domain Bacteria; phylum Bacillota; class Clostridia; order Lachnospirales; family Lachnospiraceae; genus SVEL01. Next base: position 40,577 of record CAZNKR010000011.1, read on the forward strand.
ATTTATTGAAGGAACCGCAATGATTAAAGACACCATCTATAATAACTTTAATATTTCTTCTATGTGCTTCAGCTACAACCTGTGCAAAAAGTTCATTTGAAGCTTCCAAATTTGCTTTGTTGGTTACTCTGTTAATATATCTTGTGGCTTGTTTATTATCCATAACGCCATCTTCTAATAGTTCACCCTCATCCATTACTATCTTTCCAAAATGAGGATCTATATAATCATAATCTTGAATGTCATATTTGTGATTTGATGGTGATACAAATAATGGATTAAAGTAAATAGCTTCTACCCCTAACTTTTCTAAATAATCCATTTTATCTAATACACCCTGTAAATCTCCACCGTAAAATTCTCTTACGCCCATAGTTGCAGGATATTTGTTCCAGTCTGTAACCTTATCTGTATATGCATCAATATATACATACTCTTTGGATTCAACATCGTTTGAAGGATCTCCATTATAAAATCTATCTATATATATCTGATACATAACTGCACCCTTAGCCCACTCTGGTGTTTTAAATCCAGGGGTTAATATAAATTTGTATTCATCCCTAATATCATCACAGACTCCAGCTCTATCATAATAGCATCCTTCAAAACCAGACACTACCTTAAAACAATATCTAATCTGCTTGTCTGTTAATTGATATTCAATTTCATAAATATCAAAATTGCTTCCTGAAACTAATAAATTGAGGGGATGTTCTTCTCCATTGATACATAGAATAACTAAATCTACATTAGATTTTGCAGTTCTAAATCTGATAGAAACTTTTTCTCCTACTCCAGGTTCACATGGAGTAACGAAATTTTCAGTACAATCACTGTATAAAATATCTTTATCTAATATTGCTTGTATACTCTGAATATAAATGAGTTTTTTATCTGTATCGGTTAACTTTTCACCGTAGGTAAACATATAAGTTACTCCTTTTTTTTCACTATTTCCATTTTATTACAATTAGTTGCGAATTTCAATAAATAGTTGTCTATTTACAAAAAAACATATTGTTATTTATCGATTTAAACCTTCGCTATGCTATTTTATTAAAAGCATCCCAAACGTTAAAAAAGACAGTATAAACTGTCTTTTTTAGGAGAAGGTATTTCGTTTTTATGGGGTGTAGCAAAAACTATATAATGTATTGGGGGGGTTTACGTTTTGTAGTATATCATCCTGCACAAATTAAGTGTGCACAAAGTTCACAAAACATTAAAATATTTATTGTGCATTTTGCACAACTTAAAATCATTTAAAACAATGCTTCAAATTCTTCTCTTCCAATTTTTTCTTTTTCTATAAGAAGATTTGCACAGTTTTCTAATACATAGCTATACTGTGTAATAATATCCTTGGCCTTTATATAACAATCATCAACAATTGTTCTAACTTCCTCATCTATTGATGCTGCTGTTTTATCTGCATAAGCTTTTGTGTGTGCTAGATCTCTGCCAATAAATACTTCATCATCGTCATCACCATAGCATACAAGACCAAGCTTATCAGACATTCCGTATTTAGTAACCATAGCCTTTGCTAATGATGTAGCCTGCTTAATATCCTGAGAAGCCCCTGTAGTTATATCATCAAAAGTAAGTTCTTCTGCAATACGTCCTCCAAGACTAACCATAATATTCTGTAGCATTTTGCCCTTTGTATTAAACATTTCATCCTTTTCAGGAAGAGGCATTGTATATCCAGCTGCACCATTTCCAGTAGGAATAATAGAAACTGTATGAACAGGACCAACATCACTTAGAACATGGAATAATATAGCATGACCAGCCTCATGATAAGCGGTAATTCGCTTTTCCTTTTCAGAGATAACACGACTCTTCTTTTCAGTTCCTATACCAACCTTAATGAATGAACGATTTATGTCTTCTTGAATAATATATTTTCTATTCTGCTTTGCTGCGACTATAGCGGCCTCATTTAGAAGATTTTCAAGGTCTGCTCCAGTAAAGCCTGCTGTAGTTTGTGCCACTTCATCAAGATTTACATCATCACCTAAAGGTTTATTCTTTGCATGAACCTCTAAAATTTCCTTACGACCTCTTACATCAGGTCTACCCACTGTAATACGTCTATCGAATCGACCCGGTCTTAAAATAGCTGGGTCCAAAATATCCACTCTGTTTGTAGCTGCCAACACAATGATTCCTTCATTGGCACCAAAACCATCCATCTCAACAAGCATTTGATTTAATGTTTGTTCTCTTTCATCATGTCCACCGCCCATTCCAGTACCACGACGTCTTGCAACTGCATCTATTTCATCAATAAATATCATACAAGGAGCATTCTTTTTAGCTTCCTCAAATAAATCTCTTACTCTCGATGCACCTACACCAACAAACATCTCAACAAAATCCGAACCAGAAATACTAAAGAATGGCACTCCTGCTTCTCCTGCAATAGCTTTTGCAAGAAGAGTTTTACCTGTACCTGGAGGTCCAACTAAAATAACACCCTTTGGAATTCTAGCTCCAACCTCTACATACTTTGAAGGAGAGCGAAGGAAATCAACAATTTCTTCCATTTCTTCCTTTTCCTCATAAAGACCTGCAACATCATTAAAGGTCTTCTTATTTTTGGTTGGGTCTAATATCTTAGCATGACTTTTTCCAAAGTTCATAAGCTTTCCGTTGGCACCACCGCCACCTGCTCCCGCAGAATTAGCGTTGAATAACATAAATATGAAAAATACTATTATTACACCAATCATAACTGGTAAAATAACTGTAAGAAAAACACTTTCTCTTTCAACATCGCCTAGATTGTAGGTTTGACCAGCAGCTTTTATATCTTCAATCGCTGTATTTACATCTGAAACATAAACTGTAGACTTATCCCCTGATGAAAATGTAACTGTTACATAACCAGTTGGGATCTCCTTATTCTGACCTACATATATTTTGCTAATGTTTGTTCCTTTACTTAAATCGTTTGTAAACTGGCTATAAGAATAATCACTTCCATTGTTACCTATAAAAACAGTAAGGGCATACCACACTACCATTATAAGAATAAGTACAAGAAATGATAAACCACCAGGGTTTCTCTTTCCATTCACTAATAAATACCTCCTAAGATAATTCAACCACACCAACGTATGGAAGATTTCTATATTTTTGGTCATAATCAAGACCATATCCAACTACAAACTTGTCAGGAATTTCAAAGCATGTATAGTCTACATCTACATCCACAACACGTCTGTCTGGTTTGTCAAGCAATGTACATAGCTTGATACTCTTTGGATTACGTGCCTTAAGTAATGTCATAAGATGACTTAAGGTTCTGCCAGAATCAATGATATCTTCTACAACTAATATATCTCTATCCTCTATAGGCTCATCTAAATCCTTTACAATTTTAACTCTTCCACTACTCTCGGTACCCGAACCATAACTAGATACTGACATAAAATCAAGAGTAACTGGAACAGTAATTCTCTTTGCTAACTCACATACAAAAAATACACTACCCTTTAATATACAAATAAGAGTAATAGACTTTCCTTCATAGTCCTTGCTAATCTGCTTGGCTATTTCTTTAATCTTCTCTTCTACTGTGTTTTCATCAATAAGAACACTTATCTTTTCGCTCATCTTTGGCCTCCATCTACAAAGTAATCTAATCTAATAATATGTTTACTATCTTTTCCAACTTTAACATCTGCAGCTATTCTATAACCTACTATCCACAAAACTCTTGAGCCGTTAGCTACAATAACTATGCTATCTCTCATATCTTTAGGAATCTTTTCATCAACAAAATATCTGTTAAGCTTCTTTGTTGACCCTGATTCGTCTATAACAATATAGTCTCCCGACTGTCTGGTTCTAACCGACAGGTTATCCTCAAGTATATCATAATTAATCCATTTCGTATATAGATTATCCCTAAAAATATCAGTAGTGAATTCTGATTTGCTAATACAAAGCTTTGACTTTTTCCACGGAATATCATAGTTTCCAAAGTCTTTAATTTCAATTTCATTTATTATCTCTTTATCCTTTTTACAGGAAAGCTTTATACCTTTGTATTCCTTGATTCCGTAAATAGAATAAGGTAAATCAACTCTGCTTCCTGATTTCATAGTAAATAATTCAATAACACTTTCCACATGTGTACTTGAAATGTCTTTAAGACTATTTGTAAGTTTCATTATGGCAATTCTGACAACATATGTTAGTAAAATATGTGGTTTAGTAAATAATTCATCCACAAGCATTATACTATTATCACTATCTAGCACCCAAACGAAACGTTCATATAGCATATTCGCTTCATTTAAAATATATTCATCAGTCTGGGCAATCATTTTGGCAGTTGCAAAAATATGCTCTGTAGCTTTTGGATTAATATTTTCCTTTACATAAGGAAGCACATTTAGCCTAATTTTATTTCTTGTATATTCATCTTCGAAATTGGTTTTGTCTGTTCTATAGCTTATATTATTTTCTTTAAGATATGCATATATTTCATCCTTTGAAAGACACATTATAGGGCGAATAATATTATCTCTTACTGGAGATATGCCAGACAGACCTTTAATTGCGCTACCCCTAAACAAATTAAATAGCACTGTTTCTGCAAGATCCTCCATATTGTGGGCAATTGCAATCTTTGCACTATATTTATTTGCAATATCAAAAAATGTATCATACCTTAGCATTCTACCTGCCTCTTCGGTAGACATACCTTTATCCTTTGCAATTTTCTTTACATCATATTTTACCCCTGTAAAATCAATGTCATTTTCATTGCAAAACTTTTCCACAAATGCCATGTCTTCATCAGCTTCTATTCCACGAAGTCCATGATGAATGTGTACAACATGCAAATCCAACAAGTACTTTGTACGAAGCTTTAATAAAATGTCAATTAAGCACATAGAATCAGAGCCGCCGGAAACACCCACGACAACCGATTCATTTGTGCTCATCATATTATATTCCTTTATATAGTTTATTACTTTTTCATTCATATTCGTATAGTCCTTTTCTTAACTATACCTAAATAATCTTTTAAAATCAAGGGATTTTATCCCAAATACCGGTTACAAGAACGGTCATATCATCATTTATCTCGTTTTGAGAAATGTTACATACTTTCTTTAGATTTTTTTGCCATCCCATGAATAAATGGTTTTCCCATAACTTCATTTATGTCTTTTAAATTTCAAAACTTTTTCTCTCATTAAAAAAATCCCCTTTCTTTAGGACTTTTGCCCTGTGAGAGAGGATTATATATCATCGTATTATCTTTTTTTGTCATTTCTTAATTTAAAAATAAAATAACTTTTTGACAAAAATTTTAGTCTTAATCTTGAGGCTTGTATATTACTTCGTTTGGATAAACCAAACC
>CAZNKR010000012.1:0-35532 GCA_964573715.1 uncultured Roseburia sp.
AAATATCTCTTTTCCCACCTGTAAAGGTTTATTCAAGTGTACTTTTCAAGGGGGTGAATGACCAATTAAAGGAATTGAAAATCCTGCGTGATAAAGAAACAGAGCTTTTCAAGGCTGGTATTATTTCTCTAGATGAGGTTACGGAAAATACCAAAGACCTTGTATCAGAAATTAAGAAGCCGGAAAGCTATAAGAAAACGTACACCTACAGCAATTATGATAAATCAGATTTTGTAAGAGTTTTGCGTAAGTCATTTAAAACGATTGAAGATTTTGTGGAACAGGGCGAGTTTACCAACGAGGGTCTTAAGAAAGTCATATCTTCGATTGATGCTTATGAGGATGGTAAGGTAGTTGTTCATATCAAACCATTTGAAGAAATTGGCTTAACCGATATCGTTCGGTTTGCAGACAACCGTACATAAAGACGTAACAGAGCGTCTGCCTCACATAAATGCAGCTTTAGCATCACAGACTCGAAAGGTTCTTGATACCAATAAGTCAGAACGACATATTAGGGGAGGACTGGCAACAAAAGAAAAATATTTACATATTACAAAGTGAATTAAATTGTTAAACGTGGCCATAAAAAATGCAGCTAAATTATTTAGCTGCATTTTTGAGTAAGAGGAGTCTTACTCTGGTATATAAACTAAGGAGAAAGATTGCGGGGGATGCCTGGCGATTTCTCGCCAGGCAGAGTTATGAAAATGTTAAGTTGTATACTATGTTACCAATAGTACTTTTATAGAATAACCTATAATTGTGACAAAAGATTGTACATTTTCTAAAAATAAGATAAAGACTATAAAGTTTAAAGACAATAAAAATAACCATTATATAAAACTGTTATATAAAACCAAAGACGTACAGGAATATCCTGTACGTCTTTGGTTTGAGTGATTGATTAATTTCGGGGGTGCCTGCCCTAAGGCAGGCTGAGTATGAAAAACGGTATATTCAATAGATAGGGTACATTGAATATACAAAGTATTTAAATAGTACTTTTATAAAATAACTTATTTATGTGACAGTTTTGTGATGAAAAATAAAAATTTTTTTCACATTGTTGTATGCAGTAAGGGCTAAATAATAACAAGTTTTATGTCGATAAATAAATTGTGCAAATAATTTTTAAATTTCCCTTAAAAAGTTCTTTCATATTTTAAAGTTATTGTATATAATGTAGTTTGGTGGACAACCACTATTTTTAGCTTGTTATTTATTACACATAATTTTGAATATATCGAGGCATATTAGATTTATGCTAGGTTAAAATGAATAGAAAAGGAGAAATTTATGTTAGCAACAGATATCGGTATTGATTTGGGAACAGCAAGTATTTTAGTTTACATTAGAGGCAAAGGTGTTGTATTAAAGGAGCCTTCAGTTGTAGCTTTTGACAGAGACACAAATAAAATTAAAGCGATTGGTGAAGAAGCCAGACTTATGATTGGTAGAACACCTGGAAATATTGTAGCAGTTAGACCACTTAGACAGGGAGTTATCTCTGATTATACTGTTACAGAAAAGATGCTTAAGCATTTTATTCAAAAGGCTATCGGAAAGAGAACACTTAAGAAGCCTAGAATAAGTGTATGTGTACCTAGTGGTGTAACAGAAGTTGAAAAGAAAGCTGTAGAAGATGCAGCATTCCAGGCTGGTGCAAGAGAGGTTTCAATTATTGAAGAACCTATTGCTGCTGCTATTGGTGCAGGTATTGATATAACTAGACCCTGTGGAAACATGATTGTAGATATAGGTGGTGGTACTACAGATATTGCAGTTATTTCACTTGGCGGTACAGTTGTTAGCACATCTATTAAGATTGCTGGAGATGATTTTGACGAAGCAATCGTAAGATATATGAGAAAGAAGCACAATCTTCTTATTGGTGATAGAACATCAGAAGAGATTAAGATTAAGATCGGAGCTGCATTCCCAAGGGCAGAGGTTGCTACTATGGAGGTTAGAGGACGTAACCTAGTTACAGGTCTTCCAAAAACTATAACAGTTACTTCTGAAGAAACAGAAGAGGCTCTTAAAGAGACTACTTCACAGATAGTTGAAGCAGTACACAGTGTACTTGAAAAGACTCCACCAGAATTAGCTGCAGATATTGCAGACAGAGGTATTGTTCTTACTGGTGGCGGATGTTTACTTCAAGGTCTTGAAGATCTTATTGAGAGCAAAACAGGTATTAATACAATGACAGCGGAAGATCCAATGACAGCAGTTGCTATTGGAACAGGAAAGTACATCGAGTTCCTTAGTGAATAATTTCACCGGATATTCCCGAAAGGAGACAGAATGGTTAGAGGTCTGTATACAGCTTATACAGGTATGGTCAACCAGCAAAAGAGATTAGATACTATTACCAACAATCTTGCCAATGCATCTACTACAGGCTATAAGCGTGAGGGTGCAACTTCAAGAGCATTTAATGAGTATCTTACAATTAAAGCTAACGACCAGACAACAGGCTATATCACACAGAACATTGGTAAGATGAGTCTTGGTGTAAAGATTGGTGAAAATTATACTGATTATTCTCAAGGCAGTTTTAGAAATACCGAAAACACTTATGATGTAGCATTAGAGAGAAACGGATTTTTCTCTATATCATTCACAAATAAAAGTGGTGAGCAATCCACTATGTATACCAGGGACGGTGAATTTACTATAGATTCTGAAGGCGCTCTTCGTACAAAAGACGGAGATTACGTACTAGGCGAAGGAGGAGAAATATTTATTCCTACCAATGCCAATGAGGTGGCTATAACCTCCACTGGAGAGATATATGCTGATGGAGAATATATAGACACATTACAGGTAGTTGATTTTGAAGATTACAATTATCTTAAAAAATATGGTGAAAATATGTATCAGACAGTTGATGGAGCAACACAAATCGAGTCTACGGCATTAGTTCACCAAGGTTACTTAGAAGCATCCAATATCAATGTTGTTAACGAGATGGTAGAGATGATTACCATTAGCCGAGCATACGAATCTAGCCAAAAAGCAGTACAGACGGCAGATAGCATGATTGACAAGGCTGTTAATGAAGTTGGAAGAGTGTAAGGAGGTAGTTTAGTATGATGAGAGCATTATGGACAGCTGCCTCAGGCATGGTGTCACAACAGACAAATGTTGATGTTATTGCGAATAATTTATCAAATGTAAATACAATAGGATATAAAAAGGAGTCAGCACAGTTTAAGTCACTTTTATATCAAACGATACAATCAAAGACTACTAGTGCCAATGGAGAAACAAAGCCAGTTGGCGCGCAGGTTGGTCTTGGAGTTAGAACTGCATCTATTACCACTAATTTTAAACAGGGTTCCACAACAGCAACAGAATTGACTACAGATTTTGCTATTGATGGAAAAGGATTTTTCCAGGTAATGAATGAAAATGGAGAAACACTTTATACAAGAGCTGGATCCTTTAATTGGTCACTTGGAAATAACGGAGGAGTTATGCTATGTAATTCCGAGGGGCTTCCAGTATTAGATACAGCAGGTCAACCAATTGACCTTGATCCAGAGTATGATACAAGCAAGATTACAATAGATGCCAACGGAAATGTTTGTTATCCAGATGCACAAAACAATCCACAGCCTATTGGATATCAGATAGGATTGGTGCAGTTTTCTAATCCTGCTGGTTTAGAAAAAGCATCAAATTCAACATATAGAGCTACAGCAGCTTCTGGCGAGCCAACTCTAGAGGTTGAAGATGAATCCCTTAAAAAGAGTAAAATTTGTCAAGGTTACTTAGAAGCATCAAATGTTCAGGTTGTTGATGAAATGGTTAATCTTATAGTAGCTCAAAGAGCTTATGAGATGAACTCTAAGGCAATAACCACAGCAGATGATATGCTTGGACAGGCAAATCAGTTAAAGAGATAGAAGGTGACTAAATGAGTATTTCACTTGACGGTTTATCAGGAATGCATAGTGAATATGGAGATATATATAATTCTAATTCAACTAGTGGAGATTCATTAAAGACTTCTATGGAAAAGACTGATTATAGTACTAGCACAGAAGAAGAATTAATGGACGCCTGCAAGGAGTTTGAAGCATATTTTGTTGAACAAGCATTTAAAGCGTTACAAAACATGGTTCCTGAAACCGATTTGGATCAAAATAAATATATGCAGTATTTTGGCGATACACTTACTCAGGAATATGCAGCTTCTGCTACAGAATCGGGAGACGGATTAGGATTGGCACAGATGCTTTTTGAACAGATGAAGCGAAACTACAATTTATAGTATTACATAGGTATGGGAGGACATCCTCCCATACATTTCTTTATTGCACAGGGCAGTGCATATTCTTTTTATTATTTTTCAAATCTAGTCAGTTAATTTTTCTTAGGAATCAATTTTATTTTTACCAGTAACATTTTTAAGTATCGAGGTATATGATGGAGAATTTTTCAGGTTATGTAGAACGTATTGTATATAGAAATGAAGACAACGGGTACACTGTACTTAGTGCCTCTTTTGACGGTGAAGAAATCACATGTGTAGGCACCTTTCAATTTATTAACGAAGGTGAATATGTGGAATTTTATGGAAAAACCACTGAGCATCCCGCATATGGTGATCAGTTTAGCGTTGAGAGGTATGAAATAAAAGAGCCAGAGGATGAAAAAGCTATCCTTAAGTATTTAGGTTCAGGAGCCATTAAAGGCATTGGAAATGCATTAGCGGCCCGTATTGTGAAAAAATTTAAGGAAAATACATTTGATATAATTGAAAAAGAACCACATCGTTTACAAGAAGTAAAAGGTATTAGTGAAAGAATGGCCATTGAAATAGCCAGTCAGCTAGAAGAAAAAAAGGATATGCGTAAAGCGATGATTTTTCTTCAAGATATGGGCATTTCTATGAATATGGCTGTTAAGATATATACTAAGTATGGAAATTCACTTTATGAAATAGTTAAAAGGAATCCATATAAATTAGCAGAAGACATAGATGGAATTGGATTTAAAATTGCAGATGAAATAGCAACAGCTGCAGGAATAAATCCTAATTCGGATTTTAGAATAAAGTGTGGTATTTTATATGTGCTAAGTATAGCAGGTACAAATGGACATGCTTATTTGCCATATGATGAATTATTACACAATACAGGTGAAATGTTATTGGTAGAGGAAGAGCAGATTGAAAAATATTTGGTAGATATGCAGATAGACAAGCGTATAATCATTAAAGAAATAGACAATAAAAAATGCGTATATTCCTCAACAAATTATTACACTGAACTGAATATTGCACATATGTTAATGGGACTTTCTAAAAGATCAAATATTGAGGAAGACCAAATAATTAAACGAATAAACCAAATAGAAATGTCTAGCAAAATATTACTAGATGAAATGCAAAAACGAGCAGTTATTGAAGCTATGAACTCAGGTTTGTTGATTGTAACTGGTGGACCGGGAACAGGAAAAACCACTACTATTAACACCATTATTCGAATGTACGAAAACCAGGGAATGGAGATATTATTGGCCGCCCCAACTGGAAGAGCAGCAAAACGTATGTCTGAAGCTACAGGACATGAGGCATTGACAATACATAGACTTCTAGAAATATCGGGAAACCCAGATGAAGGTGGAGCAGGCACAAAGTTTGAGAGAAACGAACAAAATCCATTGGACGCAGATGCTGTTATTATTGACGAAATGTCTATGGTGGATATGTATTTAATGCATTCGCTTCTTAAGGCTGTTGCAGTTGGAACAAGGTTGGTTCTTGTAGGTGATATAAACCAGCTTCCTAGTGTAGGACCTGGAAATGTACTTAAAGACATTATCGATTCTGATAAGTTCAATGTAGTTAAGCTTACAAAAATTTTCAGACAGGCTGCTCTTAGTGACATTATAGTTAATGCTCATAAAATCAACGATGGTGAAATGGTAAGCTTAGATAATAAAAGCAAGGATTTCCTATTTGTTAATAGAAATGAGGCAAATGCAGTTTTAATGGCAACCGTCACACTCGTTAAAGACAAACTACCTAAATACGTTGACGCACCTATAAATGAAGTTCAAGTATTGACGCCTATGCGAAAGGGCACACTTGGAGTTACCAATCTAAATCAGGTTCTACAGGAATTTATTAATCCAAAGGATGAAAGAAAAAGAGAAAGAATTCAAGGAGATACTTTGTTTCGAGAAGGGGACAAGGTTATGCAGATAAAGAATAATTACCAAATGGGATGGGAAATACAAGGAGCAAGAGGAGTTGTCCTAGAGCAGGGCTTAGGGATTTTCAACGGAGATGTAGGTGTTATTAAAAACATTAATTTGTTTATGGAAAATGTAACAGTACAATTCGACGATGGAAAGATAGTTATTTATTCCTTTAAACAGCTTGAAGAATTGGAGCTTGCATATGCAGTTACTATACATAAATCTCAAGGAAGTGAATATCCGGCTGTGGTATTGCCTCTTCTTACAGGACCAAAGATGCTTATGACAAGAAATCTTTTGTATACTGCGGTAACTCGTGCTAAAAAATGTGTTACTATCGTAGGAGTTAAAGAGGCGGTAGAAGAAATGGTTAGAAATAATAATGAAGTAAAAAGACATTCTGGATTAAGATTTATAATTGAGGAATGTGCAAAGATGGAGGATGGGGAATAGCTTGAACGTTAGAAATAGCTTTAGCATTAAAAGAATATTATATGGTATATTTCCTAAAACCTGTCCTATGTGTGACAAGGTGATTAGGGCTGATATGTATATATGCAGTAGGTGTGAAAAAAAGCTAAAGTATGTAGATGAACCTAAATGTAAAAAATGTGGGAAACCTATTTTGGTGGATGAACAAGAGTATTGCATGGATTGTACAAAACAAAACCATTTATATGAACAGGGAATTTCTGCCTTTGTATATAGTGATGAGGTGAAGCAGTCTATTTACAGATTTAAGTATCACAATAGAAGGGATTATAGTGGGTTTTATGGTATGGCGGTGGCAAAGCATTTTTATAAGGATATACAAAGATGGAATGGTGATGTTCTTATTCCTATACCTATTCATCATAAAAAATATATACAAAGAGGATATAATCAAGCTAAGCTTCTAGCAAAGGATATTTCAAAATGGACTAATATCCCCATAGATTCCCATTTATTACAACGTGTCATAAATACGAAACCTCAAAAAGAAATGAACATTAAAGGGCGAAGCAAAAACTTAGAAAGTGCTTTTAAAATCACCGAAAATGTAGTAAAATATAAGAAAGTAATAATTGTGGACGATATATATACAACAGGCAGTACAATTGACGCTTGCGCCAAAGTTCTTTATGACGCGGGTGTTGAAAAAATATATTTTATCAGCCTAAGTATTGGTGCTGGTATTTAAGGAGGAAATACAATGGAAGTTAAAAATTGTAAAGAATGTAAAAGATTATTCAATTATATTGGAGGCCCTAGACTTTGCCCTGATTGCAGAGTAAAACATGAAGATAAATTCAGTGAGGTTAAAAAGTTCGTTGAGGAAAACAAGAATGCATCAATCTCAGTTGTTTCTGAGGAGATGGGTGTTAGTGCTCAACAGATTAACCAGTGGGTTCGAGAAGAAAGACTTATTTTTGCTGAAGGTTCAGTAGTTATGATTAACTGTGAATCCTGTGGAGCACCTATTAGAACTGGTAGATATTGTGATAAGTGTAAGAGCCAGATGGTGAATAAATTTGGTGGCATGTACCAAAGAGAAAAGACTGAATCAAAGAAAGATGAAAGAGATAGAGCTCGTATGAGATTTTTAGATAATTAGTATACAAATTTAGTTCATAAGAAATTTTACTCTCACTTTTAAGTGGGAGTATTTTTTTTGCAAAAACACTAAAGAATAATCAATTTATTCCGATAAAATAAATAAGAAATAAAAAAGGAGGCGATTATTATGCGTATAGATGCTTTTAATCAGATATCACAGGTATATGGAATTAATGGCAAGATGAAGACTTCTCAGACAGCGAAAACTTCTGCATCAGATGTAGTTGAGATTTCCAACTTTGGTAAGGAATTAGCTATTGCAAAAAAGGCAGTACAAAATTCTTCGGATGTTAGAGAAGACGTTGTTGCAAATTTCAAGTCTCAGATTGATAAAGGAACATATGATGTTTCAGGAGAGGACTTTGCTGACAAGCTTATGGAAAAGTTTGGATTGATGTAGTGAGAAAGGACGTAAGAAAGTGGCTAGTTTAATAGAAGAACTTATTTTGGTATTAGCAAGTGAAAATAAAGAGTATTCGGATCTAGTGATCCTTTCTCACGAAAAAACCAAAGTTATCGTAAACAACGATATTGATTATCTCACTAAGATAACAGAAGCAGAGCAAAGCTTTATTAATAGGCTTAACAAGCTAGAAACAAAGCGAGAAGCTGTTGTTTGTGACATTGCAAACGTATTGTGTCAGGACCCTAAAAAACTAACAGTAAGAGATGTTATTGACTTACTTAAGGGTCAGCCATCAGAGCAAAACAAGCTTGCTCAAACCTATGATGAGCTAAAGACTACTCTAGACAGGATGGTGGCTGTAAATGAGCTTAACAAGAGCCTTATTCAGCAGTCTTTAGAACTAATTGACTTTGATTTGAATTTACTTTCTGGAACATATTCAGGTCCAGAAACAGCAAATTACACAAAAACTGCCTGCAATTCTGGAAGCGTAGGCAAAACTTCAGGCGTATTCGACGCAAAACAGTAGGAAGGATTGGTGTTATATGTCGTTAATGACAAGTATATATACTGGCGTTACTGGCCTACAAACCAGTTCTAATGCTTTAAATACAACTGCCCACAACTTAGCCAATATCAATACAAATGGATATGTTCGTCAGCAGGTAAGTATGGTGGATGGAAATTACCAAAATCTTGGATATACCGCAGTTAATACAAAACAAGTTGGTCTCGGTGTTGTGTCCGCAGAATCAAGGCACATCAGGGACCTTTTATTAGATAATGCATATAGAGAGCAGGAAGGAAGAAGAGCCTTTTATGCTTCAAGATATAATGCTAGTGAGGAAGTTGAAACAATATTAGGTGAAACTGAAGGAGTGCAATTTCAAAATTCCTTGAAGGATTTAAAGGAAGCGATTTCAGAAATGGCAAAAACTCCAAACAGTACAGTTACACGAGCAGGACTTATAATGAGTGCTGAAGCTTTTATTACTCGTGCAGGTGAAGTATATAACGAATTGATTGCTTATCAGAAAACTATGGATAGCAAGGTGTCAGATACAGTTGATAGAATAAACCAAATTGGAGATTCTATTAATGCATTAAACCTTAAAATAGCTTCTGTTGAATCGGCAGGCGTTGAAACAGCATCGGATCTTAGAGATTCACGAGATTTACTATTAGATGAATTAGGAAGCCTCACTAAAATTGACTATCAGGAGGGCGAATTCGGAGTAGTTACAGTTAGAATCGAAGGAACCTCTTTTGTAAATAAAGATGGAGTATTTCATATGGGAAAGGCTGAACTTAACAGTGCAGATGGTTCAAACTATTTGACACCTGTATGGCCAAACATTGATAACGCTCCAGTATATGATACATTTTCAGATATTTCCACAGCAAATAATAATGATATAGGCGAATTAAAAGGACTTCTTATTGCAAGAGGTTCTTATGTAGGCACATATAAGGATATTCCTCATGAGCCAGATTATTCTCAATATGCTACAGAAGCAGAAAGAGTTGCAGCATATGAACAATATCAAAAGGATGTTAAAACATACAATGAAACAGTGGGCAATTCAGTTATTTCAAAAACCCAGGCGATGTTTGATCAAATGATTAACAATATTGTTACATTAATCAATGATGCAATAAGTCCTACTGTAGATAAAACCTTTAATACAGAAACCAAAGTTACTGTACCAGCAGGTACGGTTATTAATACATTGGACGATACTCTTAAAGCTAAGCTAGCTGGGGCAGACGTAGATGCAGATGGAGCATTAGTTACAGATACAAGCATTACATTAGATGCAGGATCTTCCTTGAAGATATTAAATATTGATGAAGATGAAAATGGCTGTTCTTTCGGATCAGATGCGGATAAGACACCAGGTACAGAGCTCTTTTCTAGAAAGGATGTTGACAGATACACAGTTGTAACGGGAGATGACGGAAAGAAATACTACGTATACAACCCATACAACGAGTTTGGTAGTGAGTCATCTTATTCCCTTGACAATATTACAGTAAATCAAAAGGTTGTTGAAGATTATTCATTTTTACCATTTACCACAGCCCAAGATGATGTTGATATCCAACGAGCAGCAGAGATTATAAAGATATGGGATACACCAAGCTTGAATTTAGACCCTTCAAACGCAACACCAAAGGATTTTGATGATTACTACAGTGCAATGGTTGGAGTGGTAGCAAATGAAGGATTCATATACAATACAGTGGCAACTAGTCAGCAATCAGTGGTTCTTAGTCTTGATGGAAAAAGACAGTCTATACAGGGTGTATCTTCAGAAGAAGAACTAACCAATATGATAAAGTTCAAAAATGCATATGGAGCTTCGTCAAGATATATCAATACAGTTGCAGAGATGATTGATACTCTTATTAATAGAGTGGGCAATTACTAGAAAGTGGTGAACTAATGGCAAATACATTTTTTGGATTAACGATAGGAACATCGGGACTATATGCAGCAAATGCCAATTTAAATGTTACCGCAAATAACATAGCAAATGAGCAAACTAAAGGATATTCAAGGCAGGAAGCAGTACAACAGGCAACCACAGCGCTTAGGGTATATCAAAGATATGGCAGCGTAGGTACAGGTGTTGAAGTAACACAGATAAACCGAAATCGTGATGAATATTATGATTTAAAGTACTGGAATAACCAGACAAAGTACGGAGAATATTCCACCAAGAATTATTACATGCTTCAAATAGAAGATTATTTTAATGATAATGAAGAAAGTGGATTTTCAAAGGAATACAATAATATTTTCGATGCATTGAATGTTCTTCAAAAGGATGCAGGAAGCACTACAGCGAGATCTTCCGTAATCAATTATGCGGAAAACTTTATTGAATACATGGAAGAAATTAAGACAAAACTTACACTTTCCCAAGAGGATGTAAATGCAGAAGTAAATAACTATGTAGACAAGATTAATTCATTGTCCACACAGATAGGTACAATCAATAAGCAAATTAATATTATTGAACTAACAGGAACAAATGCCAATGAGATAAGAGACAAAAGAGCACTTCTTTTAGACGAGCTTTCGCAAATTGTTGAAATTGATACAAAAGAAATAACCTATGACAATGGAAAATCAGAATTTTATGTATCTGTAGCAGGTAAGTCCCTTGTGAACAATTATGATGCATATTCTCTAAAGGTTGAAACTAGAGATGCGGCAGCAGATACTAATGATGCTCCAGGCTTATACAAAATAAAATGGAGCTATGGTGACGATTTTGATGTTATTAAAGAAGATATACATGGTTCACTTTATTCCTTAATTCAGATTAGAGACGGAAATAACGGAGTAGCAGAGGTTGGAAATGAAGAGTCTGCACCAATAGACTATAAAGGTATTCCCTACTATTATGATCAAATCAATAGCTTTTTAGAATCCTTTACTACACAGTTTAACGAAATTCAGGCAAAGGGTCAGGGCTTAAATGGTGAATCAGGTGCGGATAATCCTATCTTTTTAGTTTCTGATACCGGTCATTATTCAGTTAATCCAGATTTGTTAAATGATCCGTCACTTTTAGTTACCACAGCAAATGTAGCAAATGGAACTGCGCAGTATGATTTAACAGTAGAGATGATTGCTTCAAAGGATTCAAAGAACTATAAGGGCGGAACGGCCATTGAATATTTGAATTCTATAGTAACAGAAATAGCAATTGACACTAAAAAGTCTGGTTCATTAGAAACCAACTATACCAATATTCAAAAGAATATACAAAACCAAAGACTTTCGGTAATGGGTGTAGATGCAGATGAAGAAGCCATGAATCTGGTAAAATATAAAGAAGCATATGATTTAGCTTCAAAAGTAATATCTATAATGAATGAAATATACAGCAAACTAATAAATGAAACCGGTGTATAGGAAGGAGGAAGCTTATGAGAATTACTAGTGGCATTATGATGAATAATTCCTTATACAATATCAATAACAACAAAAAGCTGATGGATACACTTAATACACAGCTTGAAACAACAAAGAAAATCCAAAGACCTTCAGAAGATCCTATTGTTGCGATTAGAGCATTAAGACTTCGTTCTACATATAGTGAGATTACACAGTATCTAGAAAAAAATGTACCAGATGCACGTTCTATTATGGAAACCACAAACGATGCATTAGACAGTATTAATTCAGTACTTACGGAAATTACATATTACTGTAATCAAGGTGTAAATGATTATAATACTGTGGCTGAACGTAATACACTTAAGACAACTCTAGAGCAGCTTAAATATCAGGTATATGCAGATGGGGATGCTGATTTAAATGGCAATTCTTTATTTACAGGATATAAGATGGATTCATCCCTCACATTCCAGACCGATGAGGTGGATACGAAATATTCTATATCACAGCAGTTATCAGCCAGTGACATGGATAATATGAATAGAATAGCAGGTATTACTACTAATTCAATATATACAGCAGATCAAAGAGATGTAACTAATATTACATTTCATGTGGCAAAGCTTGCATATGATAATCTTGATTCTATAGGAACAATTACACTTACCAATGCTGACGGAACAACCTCAACGATTACTCCTGAGGTACGTTCAAAGGAAGCTTATGATGCGGCTGGAAACAGTGTATATACCGCTGTTGCAGGTGGAGCTGTATTTATTCCGGAAACCGGCGAGCTATTAATATCTGACGCAGTATATCAAAGCCTGTCAAATGGAGGAAAGCTGGATCTAAATTATGAAAGAACAGGCTTTTCAAAGGGTGAATTAAAACCTGAGCATTATTTTGACTGTACAAATCAGAATACAGGGGTATCCTATACTGCAAGTGATCAAGAAATAGACTATACAATTAACTTTAATCAAACTATTAAGGTTAATACTCAGGCAAAGGATGTTTTAAAACATGATTTAGGCCGAGATTTGGATGAGATGATTTATGCAGTTACGGCAGCGGTAGACGCGCAAAATAAAATAGATAAGTTAAATGATGAATATCAGTCCGCAACCTCTGATTCAGACAAAGCAGCTATTCAATCAATGCTTACAGCAGCTAAGCTTGAGCTTTCTTATGCAGAGAGTAATATGGGAACCGCATTTTCTAAGGGTATTACCAATTACCAGAATCATCAAGAGGTTTTAAACTATGAGTTAGCAGATTTAGGAGCGAGAATGGTAAGACTTAACCTAAATGAAGAAAGATTAAGCGCACAAAAGCTCAGTGTTCAAAACTTAAAGAGCAAGAACGAAGAAGTAGATACAACTAAAGTAGCAGTTGAATTCAAAGCAGCAAGTAATGTATATGATGCATCACTTGCAGCAACAGCAAAGGTTATTCAAAATTCTTTGCTTGATTTCCTATAAAATACTATTTTCAGAAGGGATGGTTTTATTATGAACATAACAACAAATTTATTTGGAGAAGTTGAAGTAGATGAAAGCAAAATTATATATTTTACACAGGGGATTGTTGGATTTCCTGATTTAAAACAATTTATGCTTATCCATGATTCAGAGGATGAGGAGAAAAAGATTTCTTGGTTGCAGTCAATAGACGAGACAGGTTTTGCTCTTCCAGTTATTGATCCTTTAGTAATTGACTCAAACTACAATCCAGAAATCGAAGATGAACTATTAAGACCTTTATTGATATCAGATGAGGATCAGCTATTAGTATTGGCAACAATAACAGTTCCTTCAGATATTACAAAAATGACCTCAAACCTTAAGGCTCCAATTATTATAAATGCAGCAACTCTTAAGGCAGCGCAGTTAATTGTTGAGGATGAAAAATATATAGTAAAATATCCAATATACGATATACTAAAGGGTAACAAGGAGGGTGAAAGCTTATGCTAGCATTATCTAGAAAAAAAGACGAAGCAATAGTCATTAACAATGACATTGAGATAACTATAATCGAGGTAAAGGGAGATCAAGTAAAGCTTGGAATCTCAGCACCAAAATCTGTACCTATTTATCGTAAAGAGGTTTATGTGCAGATTCAAGAAGCCAACAAAGAAGCTGCAGATGCTACAGCTTTTAGTGCGCTTAAAAAATTATAATTAGCAAAAACTAAAGTTTATAAATTTTTTTCCGATAAATATTGTAGAAACTAATAGATTATTTAATTATGCAATCTATTACTTGAAGGCTTTGATATTTGCGAAACAAGGAAGTTTGCAGGAACAGTGCACATGTACAAGGAGGTAAGGCGTATGTCTATCGAATCAGTAAGAAATGTAAATAATTATCAACAGTCAGGAACATCCAATGCACCTCAAGCACCAAAGGTGAGCACTCAAGCTAATCAAGCTGTGGCTACAAAGGTACAGGATATTTCATTATCAAATGAAAAGAGCAATACTCCATCAGTATCAAATGATGCTAGGACAGAGATGACAAATGAACAGATAAAAAAAGCAGTATCAGATTTAAACAAGAAGATGTCTAGCACATCTTGCCAGTTTGGAATCCATGATGCTACAAATAGAGTAACTATAAAGATTATTGACAATATAACAAAAGATGTTATTAAAGAATATCCAGCAGAAGAAACTCTTGAGATGATTGAAAAGGCTTGGGAACTTGCCGGAATTATGGTTGATGAAAAACTATAATCATCATAGTTGTGTAACAACTGGAAGGAAGGATATGTATGGCAATTAAATTATCAGGTATCATTTCTGGTATGGATACAGATTCTATGATTGATGAATTAGTATCTGCATACAGCGGCCAGAAGGATAGCATATACAGACAGCAAAAGAGTCTTTCATATACACAGGATGCATGGAAGACATTAAATACAAAGATATATAAGCTTTTTTCAGGATCTCTTAGCAATATGAGATTCTCTACAAATTATTCAAAAAAAGCAGTTACTACTTCTAGTAATAAGGCAACAATTTCAGGCTCTTCATCAGCAGTAAATGGAACACAGGAGCTTCAAATAAACAAGCTTGCAAAGTCTGGTTATCTTACAGGAGCAAAGCTTAACGGTAACTACAAAGGCTCATCAACTATGGCTGATTTTGGGGTTACAGGCGCTACTAGAATTAATGTCTCAGTTAATGGTGAAGATAAGTACGTTGATGTTACTAGTGATATGACAGTTAATTCTTTTGTCTCAAAACTTAAAGAAACAGGCATTAATGCCAGCTTTGATGAAACAAATCAAAGATTCTTTATAAGCTCAAAGGAAAGTGGAGCAAATCAGGATTTTTCACTTAGTGGAAATGATGCAGCAGGCAATACTTTGCTAAAAAGCATGGGATTATATACAGTTTCAACAACAGACATATCTGCATACCAAAGCTATATAGATGCAGCGACTGCAGATGAGAACTATATTTCAAATCTTGCAAAGAATGAATACCTTAATTCGTTACTTACAGGCATTAGCGATGGACTTACAGCAGCTAATAAAGAGATGAATACTGCAATTACTAATAACAAGGCAAGTATTACTGAATATAACAGTGAGATAGCCTTTGCGAAGAGTAGTGATGAAGCAAAAGAGAAATCCCTAAAGGCAGTAAGCGACAGCATGGATGACTTAACTGATAAGATGAATAAGAAACAGGAAGCTATCGATGCAGAAGCAGACGAAACAAAAAAAGAAGCATTACAAAAAGAATACAACACACTTAGCGAACAGTACAATAAGGCAAGTGAGCAGTATGAAAAGTATAATGCAATTAAAGATAGAATTGGTTCATCTGAAAGTGAAGATTTTCAAGCTAATATAGAGGCATTTGAGACAGAGAACAAAGATCTTATCAAGTCTTTAGATGATGAGAATAAAGAACTACAGACTACTATAAATGAAAATAAAGAGCTTATTACTCAGACAAATGAAAAGAAGAAGGGCACATTAGCGGAAAAAGAAGAATATTTATCTGAAGATGCTATTGATTATGGTAGTGAAGAATATTTATCTACATTACAAAAGTATAACGAAAAATTAGACAATGCAAAACAAGTAGTAGAAACATATAACAGATATGAAGAGTTGAGTAATAAGGATAATTTGACATCTGAAGAAGCTTCACAGCTTTCAAGCTTAAAGACAGAGCTTGGAATTGATCAATCTTCTCTTGGGGCAACTAGAGTGACTGGAGAAGACGCTATTATCACATTAAATGGAGCAGAGTTTACATCTACTTCAAATAGCTTTTCAATTAATGGCCTTACAATTACAGCCAATGCACTTACTGATCCAGAGGAAACTATATCTGTGACTACATCTACCGATGTAGATGGCATATACAATATGGTAAAGGACTTCTTTAAGGAGTACAATACCCTTATTAACGAGATGGATTCACTATACAATGCAGCATCAGCTGGTTCATACAAACCCCTTACAGAGGATGAAGAATCAGAGATGTCAGATACCAAGGTGGAAAAATGGGAAAAGAAGATTACTGATGCAGCACTTAGAAAAGATTCAACATTGAATTCAGTAACATCTCTAATGAAGACAGCAATGACTCAAGGCTTTGAAGTTAATGGTAAGACCTACAATCTTTCTTCATTTGGTATAAAAACACTTGCATATTTCACAGCAGGAGAAAATGAAAAAGGAGCGTACCATATTGACGGTGATCCTGATGACTCGGCTACATCTGGTAATGCAGATAAATTAAAGAGTGCTATAGCGTCAGATCCTGATACATTTATAAGTTTCTTTTCACAGCTTGCATCAAATATGTATTCAAAGCTTAATTCACGAATGGCTTCTTCATCACTTAGCAGTGCGTATACAATTTACAACGATAAGTATATGACAAGCCAATACAAATCTTATACATCAAAGCTTTCAGATTGGGATGATAAGATTGATGCTATGAGAGAAAAGTATGAAAAGCAGTTTGCTGCAATGGAGTCCGCTATGTCCACACTTAATAGCCAGCAATCTTCATTGGCATCTATGCTTGGATCATGATGAAGTATGAAAAAGATTGAAATTATCAAGATAAATAATAATTAAAGTACGAAAGTATTAAATGATAATAAATATATCTAGGAGGTAAAATATGGCTATTCAAAATGGATATAGTAATTATGCCAAAGAAAAAATAATGAATGCCTCTCCTGCACAGCTAACACTAATGTTGTACGACGGAGCAATAAAGTTTTGCAATATCGCAATTTTGGCAATTGAAAAAAATGATATTATGAAGGCACATAATAATATAAGAAAGGCAGAAAATATTATTGCAGAGTTTAGAGCAACACTTGATTTTAAGTATCCAGTAGCACAGGATTTTGAAAACATATATGCATATATTGCACATCAGTTACTCATGGCAAATGTTAAAAAGGATAAGGATATTCTTGAAGAAGTATTAACTCATCTTAGAACTATGCGTGATACATGGGAAGAGGTTATGAAGAATGGAAAACAAAAAACAAGAGCATAACTATATAAATATACTTATTGGAAGTCTAGATAAAAAGATTAATATCCTTACACATATTTTGGAAATGAACGAAAAGCAAAAGTCAGTAATAACATTGGACAAGTTTGATGAGGAAGAGTTTGATGAGATATATTCCCAAAAGGGAAGACTTATTAGCGAACTAAACCTACTAGACAATGGCTTTGAAAGTGTGTACCAGCGCGTGTCTGTAGAGCTTAAGGACAATCCTTTGGCATATGCAGAAGAAATTCATGTTATGCAAGATATGGTAAAAAAGATTACAGAGCTGTCCATGAGTGTAGAATTAAGTGAAAAAAGAAATAAAGAATTGATGGACAAGAAAACGGATAGCATGAAAAGTGAGGTAAAAACTGCTAAAGCTAGTAATAAAGCGGCAATGGGATATTACCAGACAATGAATAGATTGAATATTATTGATCCTCAATTCATGGACCACAAAAAATAGAAGAAATTGTAAAATATACAAATAATTTCTTGCAAAATTTTTAAAATCTTTTATAATAGAGGTAAAGTAATTTGAATTTTATCCGATATATATATCAAGAAGAACAAAACAAATTATGAACTACATATTAGAAGAGTATTTCAAAGATAGTTGCTTTGCAGAGGCAAAGTTAATTATATAAACAAAGCACATGTCGCATGGATGTGACATTACATTCAAGGAGGAATTATTATGATAGTACAACACAATTTAACAGCAATGAACACAAACAGACAGCTTGGTATCACAACAAGTGCACAGGCTAAGTCAACAGAGAAGTTATCATCAGGTTATAGAATTAACCGTGCTGGTGATGATGCAGCAGGTCTTTCAATTTCAGAAAAGATGAGAAGTCAGATTAGAGGTCTTGATAAGGCATCTTCAAATGCATCAGATGGTATTTCAGCTATTCAGGTAGCAGAAGGTGCATTAAATGAATCACATTCTATTTTACAAAGAATGAATGAACTTGCAACACAGGCAGCTAACGATACAAATACTTCAACTGACCGTACAGCTATAAAGGCTGAAATTGATCAGTTAGTATCTGAAATCGACAGAATTCAGTCAACAACACAGTTCAATACTATGAACCTTCTTGATGGTGAATTTACTGGAAAGAATCTTCAGGTTGGAGCTCTTGAAGGCCAGACAATCGCTATTAGTATTGGTAAGATGGATGCAACATCACTTAAAGTAAATGCTCTTGATGTTACTGACAATGCTAAGGCTGGAAAGGCAATGACAGATATTCAGAAAGCTATTGAATCTGTTTCAACACAGAGATCAGAGCTTGGTGCAGTTCAAAACAGACTTGAGCATACAATTGCCAACTTGGATACAACATCTGAAAATACATCTTCTGCTGAATCACGTATCAGAGATGTAGATATGGCAGCTGAGATGGTAACATACTCAAAGAATAATATTCTTGCACAGGCAGGTCAGTCAATGTTAGCACAAGCTAATCAGTCTAACCAGGGTGTATTATCACTTCTTCAGTAGTCTAGTTCAAAGCAAATACTATCGGAAACCCCACTCATTAGAGTGGGGTTTTTAATTTATTAATTACTCTGTATAATAGTTAAGGATTTAGTTATTTATGACGATATAAATATAAGAAATAACGTGATTGGAGAAGTGTATGGACAACGTAAAATTTGAAAGCCTGAAAATAAATCCAATATTTAATCTTACATGGTGTAAAGAAGATACTAGATATTCAGATGGAGATGTAGAGGATACCATTATAGATATACTTATGGACTGCGAAGAGGAAGATTATGGACAGGCAGTGATTGATAATTTTTCGTGGCCTGTATATTATCATCTTACACCTTTAAGGAAGAACATACTTAGCTGGTATCCTTTCGAAAAAGATAAGGATATTTTAGAGATTGGGTGTGGCTTAGGTTCTATTACAAATATGCTTTGCGATAAGGCGAGAAGTGTAACTAGTGTTGAGCTTAGTAAAAGAAGAGCAACGGGAACACTGATAAGATGTCGTGAAAAGAATAATCTTGAGATAATAGTAGGAAATTTAAACGATATTGAGTTTGAAAAAAAATATGACTATATTACATTGATAGGGGTATTAGAATATCAAGGTACATATACAGAATCTAGTAATCCTTATGTGGAATTTCTTGCAAAAATTAAAAGTTTACTGAAAGAGGATGGTAAACTTCTAATTGCAATAGAAAATAAATATGGCTTAAAATACTGGTGTGGTGCAAGAGAAGATCATACAGGAGTTCCTTTTGACGGAATAAACCAATATGAGCTTGGAAATAAAACAGCTATGACATTTTCAAAACAAGAGTTAAGTGAGATTGCCATAGCGGCAGGACTTGAATATCAACATTTTTACTATCCTTATCCAGATTATAAAATGCCTAATGTGATTTTTTCTGAAAATGAAACATTTACAATGGAGAAGCTTATAAATGTTTCACATTATTACATTCCGGACAGTAAGAATATGATTGCAAGCGAAAAGGATTTATATGAAGATTTAATCAATAATAATGAAATGCCTTTTTTTGCAAATTCATTTCTACTTGAATTAAGTCATAGCAATGCAGAAATGGGTGAAGTTACATACGCGACGCTTAATAATACAAGAAAAAAAGATTTAAATGTTGGAACAATGTTCACCAGCAAGAATGAAGTTATTAAGTGGAATAATCAAACAGATGATAACAAACACATTTTAGAGTGTCTTGATAATCTTGAATTTTTAAATAGAAATGGTCTAAAGACGATTCCAGCAAAAATAGATAATGGAAAACTAATTAGTTCAAAAATTGAGGCAAATACAGTAGAAGAATATATTATTGATGCCTATTATAGAGCAGATGTGAATGATATAATTGTATATTGTGATGAACTTATGGCGAATATTAATAAATCTTCAAAACACATAGTTTCATCAAATAATTTAATGAATACTGTACTTGATTTAACTGAAACAGAACGAAATGAATTGCTACATACAGAATTTGGAGAAATTCTTGAAATTGGTATGTTTGATATGATACCAAGAAATGCTTTCCTTATAGATGGTGAATATCATTGGTTTGATCAGGAATGGAAGCTTGAAAATATACCAGTTAATTATATCTTTTATCATGGTATTTACGAAATGTATTATACTCATCCATGGATGAGTAAGATTTTACAGATTGACGAATTACTTGTGCGTTATGGTATAGGTAATGAGAAAAAGTATTACGAGCTTCTCAACAAATATGTTGGAAGCATAGTAATTGATGGATTACAGGTTCAGGCCAATATGGTATTTCGCGAATCAGGGAAAAAATATATTAAAAAGAATATTCATGCTTTAAATGCTGATAAAGTTGGACAGGTAGATGATATTTCGAAAATTGTGTTATCAATCGATAAACTTTTAGAAGCAGGAGCCTATGAAAGTTTGGTTAATGCGTTTAGTTCAATGGATGAATCAGGTATAAACAGTTTTGAATTGAAACTATTTATTAGATGGATTAGAAATCATTCTAAGGATATATTAAGTGGAAAAGATACAATAATATCAAAAAGTAAGGGATTTTATGATGTTATAGATAGGATAAGCATGAGCATATGAAAAATGAAACATTGATAAGATTACAAGAAATCCAACAAAAATTAAAAAACAACCCATGTGATCCGGAATTATTTTTAGAGCTTGGAAAGGTATACTCAAAAATAAATATTAATCAAGCATTCCTGTGCTACGAGCATGGGATGCTTTTTGTGCGTGATAATGAAGAATATTCTAAATATGAAAAAATGTTTATGAGTAAAATGAATGAGATGCGAGAATATGAAGATTTTTGTGTTAACAAAACAGCAATAGTTATTCTTTCCTATAATTCAAAACAACTTATTAGCCAATGTATTGATAGTATTAGAGCAAACTGCTTTGAAAGTGAATGTGAAATAATAGTTGTTGATAATAGCGTGGATGTAGAAACAATAGATTACTTAAAATCGGTTAGTGGTATAAAGCTTAGATTGAATAAAGAAAATTCTGGATTTCCCAAGGGATGCAATCAGGGAATAGAGATGTCGGATGTGGATAGTGATATACTATTACTAAATAATGATTGCATAATGACTCATAATGGACTGTTTATGCTTAGAATGAATATGTATGAAAATGCTAAAGTAGGAGCTTGTGGTAGTATTACAAATTATGCAAGTAATGGACAGCTTCTAGGACTTTTTGCAGATGGTGATAGCATTGAAACGAGAGAAAAAATCATTAAAATAAATAATAGTAATATTCTTAATAGTTATATACGTAAAAGTTGGTTGGTGGGTTTTTGTTTGCTTCTAAAAAGAACTGTATTGAATAATATAGGTGTTCTTGATGAACAATTTTCTCCAGGTAATTTTGAAGATAATGATATATGTATTAGGATTGGAAAAGCTGGTTATGAGCTTAGATTGTGTTATAACAGTTATGTTACACATCTCGGAAGCCAAAGTTTTGGAAAAGATTTTGAAAAATATAAGGGAATTATTGAGACTAACAGGAATAAATTTATCGAAAAATGGGGATTTGATCCACAAAAAAGTGATGATGAGATGGGGATACTTACCAGTGATAATACGATAAGAAATATTGTTGAAAGACAATTTTATGATATATATAATGGCATATATAGTGAAGAATTAGAGGGGAAAATAAAAGAAATAGATGCCTTACTTGTTAAGGGGGATGAGTATTCAATAAGCAAAGTTTTTGATTTTATTCGAGACAAAGACACAATGATTAGGTATAGGGTTAATCCGAAAGTAACACTTTTAGTGGTATTGCTTTCTATTTTTGAAAATGAAAAAAACAATAATGTTGCTGATAACATTTTTAGTAGAAGACTAGATTTAGAAGAATTAGAAAAATCATTTAATGAACTTAAGTTTTCACTTTGGAGGATGGAATTTTCTAAAGATGAAAATTCGGAAATTGAATTTTTAGATGTATGTGAAAAAGAAAAAGCATCATGTGATTGTCTTATTCATTTGGTAGAAACTTCAGCTATGGATAAATTTAATGCCTTTTTTAGTATTGGTGCTTTGTATAAGATGAAAGGCGAAATTGTAACGGCACTTCGTTTATATTTAAAGGCATTGGATATAAGAGAAAGTGAACTTCTTTTATGTGAAATTGCTGATGTTTATGTTACCTGCAATAGAACAAAAGAGGCAATGACTTATATGAGTATGATTAAAAATCCCACTATCTGTACACAGAATTATCTATCAAAATGGGAGGGAAAACATGAATAGTAATATGAAAATAGAAAATGAAATGATAAAAACAAAGTTAATGGAAAGAGTTTTAGATTCACGCAAAATAGCATTTATTATGTGTGTTAACAATGAAAGATATTTAAATGAAAGCCTAAAGTATTTGAATAGATTAGTAATTCCAGATGGATATAACGTGGAAATGATTACGGTTGATGATGCAAAATCAATGTGTGAGGGTTATAATAGAGCTATGTTAATGAGTGATGCGAAATACAAAGTATATATGCATCAGGATGTTTTTATTGTTAATCCTCAATTTTTGAATAATTGCATAGATATATTTAATGATGAATCAGTTGGAATGATTGGAATGGTAGGAAGTATTGAGCAGCCAGAATATTCAGTTATGTGGTATGGAAAAAGATGTGGAGCCTTATACTCCTGTGGAATAAATAAATCAGGAATAGCCATGCATTTAACACCAGTTACAAAAGATTATCAAGAATGTTATGCAATAGATGGATTGCTTATGATGACTTCAAAGGATGTTTTATGGAATGAAGATATTTTTGATGGATGGGATTTTTACGATATATCTCATAGCCAGGATATTAGAAGAGAAGGACTAAAAGTTGTGGTTCCAAGACAAGATACCCCATGGTGTTTGCATGATGATGGTATCGTTAATTTGTCAAAATATTTTGATTATCGCGAAAGATTTGAAAATGAATATCTAAATCTGTAATACATAAAAGGAGATACGAAGTGGATAAAGAAATATACGTTACCAAAAGCTCTATGCCACCTTTCGATGAGTATGTAGAGATGATTAAGCCTTTGTGGGATACACATATTATCACAAATATGGGAAATCATCATAGAGAGCTTGAAGAAAAATTATGTGATTTTTTAGATGTAGAAAATGTTTCGTTGACTGTAAATGGACATATGGCATTGGAACTGGCAATACAGTCTATGAATTTTCCTAAGGGCAGTGAAGTTATTACAACACCATTTACATTTGTTTCTACAACTCATGCTATTATCAGAAATGGATGCATCCCGGTTTTCTGCGATATAAAGGATGATTATACTATTGACGAAGATAAGATAGAAGAATTGATAACAGAAAAAACAGTAGCCATTGTTCCAGTTCATGTATACGGAAATATATGTAACGTTAAAAGAATAAAAGAAATCGCAGACAAGTACGATTTAAAGGTTATTTATGACGCAGCACATGCATTTGGCGAAAAGATGGGAAAAGAAGCGATTGCGTCTTTTGGAGATATTTCTGTTTTTAGCTTTCACGCAACAAAGGTTTTCAATACAATTGAGGGTGGTGCTGTATGCTCGAAGGAAAAAAATATTTATGAAAAAATATATAATCTAAAGAATTTTGGAATTCGTTCAGAGGAACTGGTGGTCTCAGTTGGGGCTAATGCAAAGATGAATGAATTTTCAGCAGCAATGGGCTTGTGTAATCTGAAATATATAAGTGAAACATTTGAAAAAAGGAAAAGAGTAGTACATAAATACATTGAATTACTCTCAGAAATTAAGGATATAAGGCTTAATACATATAGAGATGATATAGAATACAATTATGCATATTTTCCTATTTTGTTTAGGAATGAGGCTATTAGGAATTTGGTATATGAAAAACTTTTAGAGGAGAAGATTCATGCAAGAAAGTATTTCTATCCTATAACAGCTGATGAGGTATGCTTTAAAAATAAATATAAAAGTTGTTCATTAGAAAAAGCAAGAGAAATCTCTAAGAGAATTTTAGTAATTCCTCTTTATGTTGATCTTTCAGATGATGATATATACAGAATAACAGAAATAATAAAAAAGTTTATAGGAGAAAATCATGAAGTATGAAGAGGTAATTTCTGCAATAAATAAAATGAGAAATATATCAATAGAAATTGTGGGTGAAAATTATAAGGAAATTAAAAGTATCCCCATAATAATAAGTAAATTGGAAAATATAGTTTCGCCAGTTGTGTATTCGGATTATAAAGAATTTTTTTCTAAGTTTTCTGATTTTTGCAATAAAGATATGGACGAAAAAGCTATAAATGAAAATAGAGAAGTTTTAGATTCTTCCATTCAGTTGTTTGCAGAATGTTTAGATGATATTGTAAAAAAATATAAAAATAATAAATGTGAATGTTCTTGTTGCAATAAAAAAGTATTTTATCTTCCTATAAATTCATACTATGCTGAGAATGCAAAGAAATATAATGCCACTAAATCAATTGCAGAAACACTTAGTAAAAATGAATATTCATGTCCACTTTGTGGAAGCTCAGATAGAGACAGAATGATAATTCAATATTTAAAAAATATTGGTATTGATGAATCAAAAGAAGAAACTAAAGTTCTGCACATTGCACCGTCTATTGCCATAGATAATTGGATTAGAATAAATTGTCCGCATATAAGTTATGAAACGACGGATCTTTTCATGGATGGAGTAACCTTTAAGTCGGATGTGCAAGATATGAATATGATATCAGATGGATATTATGATGTAATTATCTGCTCTCATGTTTTGGAACATGTAGAAGATGATAATAAAGCATTATCTGAATTTAAAAGAATATTAAAAAAGGATGGACAGTTAATTTTTCTTGTTCCAATTGATTTATCCAGTGATGTGATTGATGAAGAATTTGGTTTATGTGAAGAAGAAAATTGGAGAAGATTTGGACAGGGAGATCATTGTAGAAAGTACGGAAAACAAGGACTTCTTCAAAGGTTAAGACAAAATGAATTTTTTATTAACGAGTTGGGAATGGAATACTTTGGATACGATTGCTTTAAATCTCTAGGATTAACAGATACTAGTACTTTGTATGCATTAACAAAGTCAGAAAATGTTAAGCTTGATAAACGATATGAATATATTGTTTCACGGGAATTAGTCGATAATGGACCGTTAGTTTCAGTTATTATGTCATGTTATAATCATGAAAAATATGTGGCTGAAACAATTGAAAGTGTAATTAATCAGACATATAAAAATATTGAATTTATTGTGGCAGATGATGCATCTACGGATAATTCAGTGGAGGTTATGAAGAGATATTCAAAGTATTATACAAAGGAAATGTATTTTGATAATAATAAAGGTGGAAGGATTTCCGAACTAATAGAAGAAGTGCATGGTAAATATGTAGCATTAATTAATTCCGATGACGTATGGGATATCCATAAACTTTCCATTCAAGTTGAATTTTTAGAAAATCATCCATCAACAGGAGCAACATTTTCGTGGGCGACGTATGTGGATGAAAATTTAAATTTAATAAAAACAAATGACTTTATAGTAAAAAATAGAGATAGATATCAGTGGATGACACACTTTTGGAGTCAAGGAAATGCTCTTTGTTATCCTTCAGTACTTATTCGTACAGACAAATATATTAAGATAATCAAAACGGGCAGAGGATGTAGGCAATTATTTGATTTTTATTTATGGGTCAATTTAGTACAAGACGCAGATATTTATGTTGTACCGAGAACTCTGGTAAAAATGAGGAGATATTCTAACGAATATTCAACAAATATAAGCTCTATTACAAAGGAGAACATTACTAGGAATATTGTTGAAGAAATGATACAGTGGTTTGATATAATTGCTAATATGGATTTGCAATTTTTTCAAAGGGCGTTTAATACTTTTTTTAGAAAGAAAGACGCATCAACAAAAGAACAGCTTATAGCTGAAAAATTTTTTGTAATGCTTGATAATCCTAAAAAGTGGATTCAAAACGACGCAATAATGTATTTTGCAAGAATATGTAAAGATGAAAAAACCATGAACTGTTTGTGTGAAGAGTATAATATGTCCTTTAAGAAGTTTTTTGAATTAAATGTGGAAAAGGGATTTGCTGAAGATATAAAAAAAATGCTATAAGGAAGTGAAAAATATGAAAGCATTGTTGTTATGTGCAAGTCACAATGATTTAGGACTTATTAAGGCTCTTAATAAACTTGGATACTATATAGTAGTTACTGGAAATAAAGAAGGATTAATAGGTCAAAGATATGCGGATAAGTATATTAAAGCGGATTATTCGGATATGGAGTTGATACTAACTATTGCAAAAAACGAGAATGTGGATGTTATCTGTCCTTGTTGTAATGATTTTGGAGTTTATACTGCAGCATATGTAGCAGAAAAACTAGGTTTAGGATGCTTTGACTCATATAAAAATACTCTTGCGATAAATAATAAAGATTCGTTCAAAAGGTTAGCTGCTGAGTTAGATATTCTTACTCCCCTTAGTATATCATTTGATAATAGTGATACAGCTAAAGCTTATATTAAAGGAGTTAGATATCCAATTATTGTAAAACCATCAGATGCAAGTGCGGGAAATGGAGTTACTAAACTAGAAAGCGCGGATAATGCGGATGTTGCAATTGATTTTGCATTTGCAAAATCCAAAAATAAAAAGATAGTGATTGAGGAATTTTTGACAGGTACTCAGCATGGATTTTGTACATATCTAATTGGAGAAAAGGTAGTGGCAGTATGTACAAACAATGAATACTCAATAATTAATCCATATAGGGTGGAGATGGATACATTTCCAGCAGATAATTATGAAAAATATGAGCCATTTCTTATTGGGGAAATAGAGAGGATTGCTAAATATCTTCATTTAAAAGATGGTATTTTTCATCTACAATATATCGTAAATAATGGAAAACCATATATTATTGAAGTTATGAGACGTGTTTTGGGTAATATGTATTCTGTACCTGCAAATATGCTTAATGACATTAATTGGGATTATTGGGAAGTAAAGGCAAGGTGCGGATTAAATCTAGCAGATTTTCCGTTACATGTTAAACAAGAAGGATATTTTGCATATAAATCTATACTTTCAAATTGTAATGGTGTCATTAAGAAAATTACCATTCCGAAGGAGTATGAGGAATATATTGTTGATGCATGTTATATCAAATCCGTGGGCGATATTGTAGATAGTTATAAGAATGAGCCAATTGGATTCTTATTCATGAAGTTTAATAATATGGAAGAAATGAAAAATGTATTGATTGATAATTATTCAAGCCATCTAGTTACGGTAGAATAAATCGAGGAGATATGGAAGGAGATTTATGAATTCGAGAAATGAAATATGTATTGGCATGGCAGGAGCTGGTCGAGCTACGGAGCTTCATATTAATGGATTAAAAAGGTATTCGGGTTATCCGATTTGTCTTAAAAGAATTATTGCTAAAAGAGATGAACAGGTACAAAGAGCAAAAGAAAAATATGGTTTTTTTGAATGCAGTACAAACTTTGAGGATTTGATAAATGATTCTGAAATCGATGTTATAGATATATGTACTCCGCCATATGCACATACGGAGATGATAATCACAGCACTTAAGGCAGGTAAGCATGTTATTTGTGAAAAACCTATTATGGGATATTTTGGTATGCAAGGAGATGAAGAGCCTATAGGCATTAAGGTAAGTAAAGTTAGAATGTATGACGAGGTAGTAAAGAGTATTAATGAATTGAGAGAAGTCATAAATAATTCTGATAAGCAGTTTATGTATGCAGAAAACTTTATTTATGCACCTTCCATAAATAAAGCATCTGAGATTGTTACTAAGAAAAAATGCAGAATACTTTATGCTAAGGGAGAGGAAAGTTTAAAGGGTTCAAGTTCTAAGGTGGCGGGAGAATGGAGCAAAACCGGGGGAGGTACTTTTATTAGAACAGGTGCTCATCCACTATCAGCAATATTATGGCTTAAGGAAATTGAAGGAAAAACTCGTGGAGAAACAATTAAAGTTAAATCTGTATTGGCAGATATGAGTAGAATAACCCCTATTCTTTCAGAATATGAACATAGGTATATTGATGCAAGACCGATGGATGTAGAGGATTGTGGTACTGTAATTATCACATTTACGGATGGAACAAAAGCTACAATTATTGCTACAGATACATTGCTTGGTGGCAGTAAAAATTATGTAGAATTATATTGTAATGAGGCAGTTATTAATTGTAAACTCACTATGACGGATATGATGAGTACTTATTTTTCGGATGAGGAAGGACTTGAAAATGTGTATTTGTCGGAGATGCTTCCACAGAAAACAGGATGGAATAATTTATTTTTAGAGGATGAAATTATTAGAGGTTACGTAGATGAAATGAGAGATTTTATGGATTCGGTATATCACAATCATAAACCCAAAGCTGGATTTGATTTGGCAGCAGATACTATTCAAATAATATATGCAGCCTATAAATCAGCCGAACTTGGAAAAGTGGTATATCTCTAGAATAGGAGAGATATATGGATAACATATTAATGGTAACATCAACAATTGATGATTATGAAGAATACAAAAAATTTTGTGAGTCTAGATTTTATTCATATTTTAGTGATTTTTTAAAGTTAAATCAAATGCTGAAGGAAAGAGATATATGTGTAGTATTTGTTCAAACGCCTTTATATTATAAAATTGAGGGACTAACAGATACAGAGTTATATAGAATAGGAAATTGGAAGTTTGATTTTAACAACATATCAGAATCTGATTTACGATTAATTAAAAAAGTGTACAATGAAAAAAAATCTGTTGAATATGTGCAGAAACTATATGATGGAACAAAAGTATATGAAAAGGAAAATATAAAGTATCTTGCTGATTTTGTAAGTGAATATGTTAATATTGTTGCCGGGAAAAGATACACCTCATATTGTCCAAAGATGTATACAAACAAGATTTGGATATATGGTCAATGTACAGCAAGGGGAATTGGGGTGGAGGATTGTGAGACGATAGCTAGTTTCTTACAAGAAATTCTTAACAATAGAAGGCTATATTATAAGGTGGAAAATTGTGCTGTAGGATGTGGGTCGGATATTCATGATGATATAGCTCATGTAAAAAAAGAAAATATGAAAGCTGGGGATATAGTTATTTTTTGTACAAATTTAGAAATTGTTCCTAATAAGTTATTTAAAGAAAACAGTATAACATATTTTGATTCATCAATAGCATTTAACAGGCCGATGTATAGTGGCGGTGATTGGTTTACAGATTCTACTTTTCATACAACATCTGTGGGTAATAAGCAAATTGCAAATTTTATTTTTAAAAATTTATGGGAAAAGAAATTATTAAAAAATAAGCAAGAAAACTTCATTTATGAAACAGATAAAAATAGTAAAAAAAGTGTTCAATTGAAAGAAAAGATAGATGTTACAGAGTATGAAGTTGAACTTAAAGAGTATTTAAGAAGTTTAAATAAACATAAAAGACCTGGAATAAAGGGGTCGGTTGTTATGAATTGTAATCCATTCACATTAGGACATCAATATTTGATTGAAGAAGCAGCAAAGCAAGTAGATTATTTATATGTATTTGTACTTTCAGAAGACAAGTCATATTTTAAATATAATGATAGACTTATGCTTGTAAAAAAAGGTACTGAACACATTCCTAATGTGATTGTTCTAAATAGTGGAAAATTTATTATTTCTGCAATTACTTTTCCAGGATATTTTTATAAAGAAAATAATAATAATATAAGAATTGATGCATCATATGATTTGAATATATTTGGAATATATGTTGCAAAAGAGTTGGATATATCTATACGATTTGCGGGAACAGAGCCAACAGATAAGGTTACAGCACAATACAATAGGAGTATGGCAGATATATTACCTATGTATAATATAGAATTTCGTGAAATAGCTAGAAAAGAAGTGGACGATAAAATAATAAGCGCATCTAAGGTAAGAGAATATTTTGAGGAGAGAAATTTTTCTGCAATAAAAAAAATTGTACCAAAATCAACGTATGATTATCTGAAAAAGAAGGTTAATTATGATAGATAATGTATTAGAAAAAAATTGTGTAGGATGCATGAGTTGTAAAGATGTATGCCCAAAAGAGGCTATAGGATATACAACTGATAAAATGGGATTTTTATATCCACATATAGATATAAGTAATTGTATAAAATGTAATATCTGTGAATCAGTGTGTCCAATTATTAAGAATACAAATTTATTAAATGATAAAGAAAACAATATTCTAAGAGCCTATGCATGTTACAATAAATCATATAACGAACGTGCAAATAGTACATCTGGTGGAATATTTCTATTATTATCAAAAATCACAATAGATGATAATGGAATTGTATATGGTGCGGCATATAAAGAAACAGAAAATGGAAGAATAAAAGTTGTACATAAAAGAGCAGATAAAATAGAGAAAGCGATGGAATTTTGTGGTTCTAAGTACGTACAAAGTGATATGAAAGATATATATATACAGATAGAAAAAGACTTGATAGAAGGTAAAAAAGTATTATTTTCAGGACTTCCATGTCAGGTAGAAGCTCTTAGGACTTTTTTAAAGAAGGAATATGAGAAATTGACTCTGATCGACCTTGTTTGTTTTGGAATAGGATCTCCGGGCATATTTGCTGACTATTTGGATGAATATTATTCTGAAAAGAAAATATTAAATATAGAATTTAAGAATAAAGTAACAGGATGGAAGAATTGGAAAGTAAAGATTGAACTAGAAAACAACGGGAGTAAGGAAAAAGAAATAGTATATTTTGACAAATATAAAAATTTATATATGAATAGTTATATAAAGCGTATTAATATGAGAGAGTCATGCTATAACTGTAGGTTCAAAGGACTTAATCGAAATAGTGATATGACAATAGGCGACTGTTGGGGGATAGGAGAAAAAAACAAAAATCTAAATGATGACAAAGGATTGTCAGCTGTTCTTGTTCATTCAAAAAAAGGAGAAACAATATTTTCACAAATTATTGAGAATCTTCATTATAAAGAATATGATGCTAGAGAACTAATGGAAGGGAATAGTGCCATGATAATGTCACCATTTAAACCAGTGGAGAGAATTGGATTTGAAAGAGAATATTATAATAATGGTATTAAGAGTGCATTAGAAACTTATTGCGGATTTACTGAAAAATGAGTATTTATAGAGTAAGGATTTAGCTGCATATTTTGATGAAATAAGTAATATATTAAAGGATGATTGTATGGAAAAAATAAAATTGATAAATGATGTGGAAATACCTTGTATATGTTATGGGTCACCAGTGGTACTTACATATAATTTTGGACATCACAAAAAGATGTTTAAGTATATCTATTGGATAAAGAATTTTCTTACCAGAAATGATCAATATATAAAGGATATGTCATTAGATAAAGTTTTTAAAACTTGTATTAAAAATGGTTGCAATATGATAGATACATCTAGAGTATATGCAGGTAGTGAAGAACTGATTGGTAAATCTATTCGTAGATATAATAGAGAATCTATTACTATATGCACGAAACTATGTAACTATCATCAGTTTAATAATAATGTGAGAGAGGGACTAGAAACAAGTCTGAAAAAGCTTAGTGTTGACTATGTTGATATATATTTGATGCATTGGCCAGTAGAGGGGAAATTTATTGATTCGTGGAAACAAATGGAAGAATTATATATGGAAGGAAAATGTAAGGCTATAGGTGTATGTAATTTTAATATACATCATTTAGAGGAACTTAGACGATATGAAAAAATTCCTCCAATGATTAATCAAATTGAATGTCATCCGCTGTTCACTCAGAGCCAACTACGTAATTACTGTAATGATAGAGGAATACAAATAATGGCTTATACTTCTACTGGAAGAATGGATATGCGTCTTGTCAAAACATGTATTCCGGAAATAGCAAAGAAATATGGAAAGACCATAACACAAGTTATACTTAGATGGCATTTGCAAATTGGAAATATACCAATCGTCAATTCAACAAAGCCAAAGCATATGGCTGAAAACATTGATATATTTAATTTTGAATTAACTTCAGATGAAGTAAGAAAGATCTCGCAAGTTAATATTAATAGTCGACTTAGATTTGATCCGGATAATATAGATTTTCATAAAATATAATTTGTATATGAAAATAATTAAAGTGAGGAATTTATGAATAAGATTTTTATTGTTAATGCTCATTGGAGTAATCGAGGTGATGAAGCTGCACTTCGTCCTATAGTAAAATTTATTTGCAAGAAATATAAAGATGTGCAATTGCATATTATTTTCAAAGAGAACCAAGAGATAACTTCATTTCCTGAAGATAATGTGATTTTACATACAATAAAGTTTTTACCGGAAAGTATTAAAGAAGTATTAGAAACGATAGATATAATAGAATCTAGAAAAGGTAAAGAAAATAAGCATGAGAGAACAAATTTAGAGGAAAACTCAAAACTTTCTATGATGGTAAAATTACTTTTGGATGCAGATTTAATTATTTATTCTCCAGGTGGATCGGTAATTAGTTCTAGATTTTGGTGGGTAAAGCAAATGGAGTATCTTGTCCCTTTCATATGTGCTGAAAAAAAAGATATACCCATGGTAGTAGCTGCTCCATCAATAGGTCCATTTGAAAATACGAAAGAGCAATTAGATTTGATAAAAAAATATTTATTGGTTTCTAAGCAGTTTTGTGTTCGAGAGGACATATCAAAAGGCTACTTATCCCAGATAGGTATAACAGAAAATGTAAAAGTAACTATAGACACTGCTTTTTATGATAAACCAGATGATAGTTTGTGTATAAGTTATTTAAATAAGGATCATTCACTTGAATCATTTTTGAATAAACATGAAAAGGTTGTGGGAATAACAATTTCTGATTTTGCATGGCATATTATTTATCGAAAAAATATAGAAACAAATAATGAGAGAATACAAGTAATGCAAAGATTTGTGGAAATACTTAATTTAAATCAAATAGGGGTGGTGCTTATTCCTCAATTATTTGGTTGTCAAAATGATAAGGATTTCCTGGAAAAGTTTAGAGACGAACAAGTTGAAAAATCGAGTTGTGCAAAAGATAATATTTTTATTCTAAGTGATTGCTACGATACATATTTTCAGCAGTATATAATTTCAAAAATGTATGCAGTGATAGGAATGAGGTATCACTCGAATATTTTCGCTGCTAAAATGGGAGTTCCTTTTATTGCTATTTCTTATGAAGAAAAGATGGAAGGATTTATGAATAAGTGGGATATGAGTGAAATGATGATTTTACTTGATCAATTTAGATTAGAGGAGATTCAAGAAAAATGGGATTATTTACAGTTAAACTATGATACAATCAAGAAAAAAATAAAAAAAATGAGAAATATTTGGCATAATATTTCAAAGGTAACAATAGATTCTATCGATGAAGAAATAGGAAAAATAATTAACGACGAATCATCAAAATAGCAATATTACTGTTTTGTCACTGATCGAATAAGCTTCTCTGGTGATTCGTCACAAAGCTTCATGATTTGAATATCGGTTTTAGAAAGCTTGGATTTTATGTATTGATTATCATATCCTGCTGTAATATTTATTTTCCTGAAAGCTTGTATTTCATTTAACGCAGATAGAATTTCAAAGTTATTATCTGCGGATTCATTTAAGAATAAATTATTAATGGCATAAGAATACATTTGTAACATTTCGTATTCTGCGCCTTCTTTTATTTCTTGATAATTTTCAAGAACAGAAAGTTTATCATAAATTGCTTTCATTGCATTAAAACAGCTATAGAAATATTCTTTTGCATCAATTATTTTAGATGAAGAATTAGAATAGTTTTTATAGTAATAAAGAATTTCCTTTATATTACCAATTGAATTTGCAATCGCAAAGGCATAGCTTAAAATTTCACTATCTTCTAGAATACAATTATTCCTAAAAACAAAATCATTTTCTTTTATAAGAGATGACTTAAATAGTTTTGTGACTATGTATCCGCCTGAAGCAATGAGATCATTACGTTTTTTTGAGTTAAGTGTACCGGTTAATTCATCTGAGGTATATATTATAGCTTGTTTATGTAATTCATGGTAAAATCCAGAATCAATAATATCATATCCAGTTCGGATAGCTTCATTGTAAAGCTTTTCATACATAGTAGGTTCAATTATATCATCGGCATCAACAAAACCTATGTATTCGCCACTAGCTTTGGCTATACCAAGATTTCTAGCTCCACCAGCCCCTTGATTAACAGGTGAATCAATAGGTACTACTTTATCAGGGAAACGCTCTGAAAAAAGATTTATGATTTGCATACTATTATCAGTAGATGCGTCATTAATAAGAATAATTTCAATATCATCTAGGGTTTGATTTATTAAATTGCTCATACATGGTATGAGAGTTGATTTATTATTATATATTGGAACGATAATCGATACTTTTTTCATAGGAAACTCCTTTTACGTGAGATAGTTTATCCCACATCTTTTCTATATTATCTATCGGAATATTAAAAAAAAATATTAGGTAAAAAAAATAAACAAAAATAGTATGTTTTTTGGAATGCAATGAATATAGGAATATGGTAATATAAGAATAAATAAAAGTTGTATGTAAAGGCAATACATAAAGGCAATACATAAAGGCAATACATAAAGGCAATACATAAAGACAATACATAAAGGCAATATATAAAGACAATACATAAAGGCAATACATA
>CAZNKR010000012.1:35632-45874 GCA_964573715.1 uncultured Roseburia sp.
ATAAAGACAATACATAAAGGCAATATATAAAGACAATACATAAAGGCAATACATAAAAACGATATATGGAGAAATATATGGATTATACTAAATTTAAAGTACTATATTATACATGGGATGAGATTGTGAATAATCGAGCAATTGCAAGCTTTAAGCGAATGGGAGTTGTTCTTGACATTTTTAAAGAAAAAAGAAGAGATTATGACCATGATGAGATATTTGAGAGAGCTCTTATATCTAAGATTAATAAAGAATCGTATAGCTTTGTTTTTACATTTAATTATTTCCCTATTGTATCTAAATGCTGCCAGAAGGTTGGGGTTAAGTATGTGTCTTGGATATATGATTCGCCACATTCTACACTAGAGAGCAAGACTCTTTCTAATGGATGTAATAGAGTATTCATCTTTGATGGTAGGTTATATAAACGTTATTTTGATAAAGGATTTGCACATATTTATCATCTTCCTTTGGCAAGTGATGTAACAGGTATTATGGAGGATTTGGCAAAGGTTGGTCTTAGCAATGAAGCTTCTAAAGAGAAGTATAAATACAATATAAGTTTCGTTGGAAATATTAACTTTAGCAAAGATTATTTATGTAGAGCCTATTTATCTGGGGATTTGGCAAAAGGTATACGAGGAGATGGATTTGATAAAGGAAAGTTAGATTATTTATTAGGCTATTTAGAAGGATATATTAGAAGTTCTAAGCAGTTTATGGGTGAAGATATGGCTGTGTATATTCCAGATGACATTATTGACACATTTTGCAAAGTATTAGATATGAAACTTGGCGATAAGTATTATGAAGATGTACAATTTCATATGCGTAATGCTATTAGGCAGAAGCTTACTATAAATGAAAGATATACCGCTCTTAGCATGTTGGGTAAAATTAGTAGTGTAGATTGGTTTACAGAGAGTAAGGTGGATATTGCTGGTGTAGTTGCACATAGTGCAGTTGATTATAACTTAGGCATGAATAAAGTATTTGCTGGAAGCAAGATAAATATCAATGTTACATTGCGTTCTATTTTGCAGGGTGTTCCACTTAGGGTATTTGATGTGTTGGCAGCAGGTGGTTTTTTGCTTACAAGCTACAATGAAGAAATAGCTAGCTGCTTTGAAATAGGTAAAGAATTAGAAGTGTTTTATGATTTTGATGATATGATACAAAAGACTAAATTTTATCTAGAAAATGAAGATATTAGAAGAGAAATAGCCATAAATGGACAAAAACGAATAATCAGGGATTATTCGCTTGAAATCGCATTTGGTAAGATTATAAGGTCCCTAATATCTGATTAATTCTTATGGCCACGGAGTGATGCTTAATTACAGTGTCATATCCATGGTTTGCTATTTCTTGACGGGCTTCATCATGTGTTAAGTAATACTCTACCTTTTCATGTAAGTCCTCTAAATCAGTAAATACTTCTAAATCTTTACCAGGGGTAAAATATTCAAATAGTTCTTCTTGATAATTTGAAATAAGAAATCCTCCACATGCAAGAACATCAAAAACACGTTGTGAAATTCCCGTTTGGATTGTTTTTGTTGTTATGTTTAAGTTGATTTTACTTTGATTGAAAATTATAGGCATTTCCGTAAGGGATTTTGCAAAACCTTTATTGTTAACATTTGGAAGCATTGAGGTATCACTTCCTGTATATAAATCAACACTAAATCCATAATCTTCGCTTAATGCTTTTAGTATCATAATTCGTTCAGATTCAGAAACCTTGTCACCAACTATTCCATCAGCTATTACAGCTTTGTAATCTTTTATGCTTTTTTCAGGAAAAGTATAGATGTTTTCTTCATTCATTATTCGATTAACCATGTCATCGGTTAATGCATCATAAATTAT
Source organism: uncultured Roseburia sp. (assembly GCA_964573715.1). Taxonomy (GTDB): domain Bacteria; phylum Bacillota; class Clostridia; order Lachnospirales; family Lachnospiraceae; genus SVEL01. The sequence continues at coordinate 37,505 of CAZNKR010000012.1, forward strand.
GTTTGCACCAAATAAACCTGTTGAAGCATTTACTAATCCATCAATAAATCCACGTGTGTAATCAGAAAAATTAGTAGCTTTATTATACGCACATTTTTCGCTATATAAGGAACCAATAAATGAAATTTGTGAGGAAAATTTTTTCTTATCTGATTCAGATGCATTTTCAATGCAGTTAGAGAATGTTTTTGTGTCAGCACATAGAGGGAGATGAATAACTCCGGATGGATTTTGAGGAGAAATTCTTTTCCATTGTATCCTATCAAATACAAAAATATGATTCACTGGATTTGCTACTTCGTATGAATACAATTCCCAAACAGGACAGTCAACTATTATTGAAATATATGGAACTTTATATATATTGCATACCGATGAAAGAGCAGGAAAAAAATTAATACTAATTACAAACAGAGGAGAAGTATCGGATATAAGTTTAGAAATCCTTTTTACTAAATCTGTTCCTGTAGAACTTTTATTTTCAATTTCGGTGGTATCTTCAATCACATTGATACCAGCTTCCTTAAAGCATGATATAAAGGCAGGTTCACATATACTATTATATCTATAAAAAATAATATTCATTTCATTTTCTCTCTTTCATATAGAGTTTTTTGATTTTTAGCTTATAGCAATTCCTAACATATATTCTAGATAATCTATTAGCTGGTGGTTTGCAATTATTTTGTTTTGCCCATTTTTAGCAATAGTCATTCTTTCATCTTCATGAGATAAGAAATATTCTATTTTGTTCATTAGATCCTTTTCATCTTCAAAATAAACATAGTCCACGCCCTCGTCAAAATGTCTGGCAAAATCAGCTTGATAATTTGTAAGAAGGAAGCCACCACAACCCATTATATCTATGCATCTAAGTGGTATTCCAGTTTGAATACTCTTTAATGTAATATTCAAGTTTATCTTTGAATTAGCGAAAACCTGAGGCATTTGTGTATAGTAGTCTATAGGGCCTATGCTGTGGGATTTGGTAATTATAGATGAATCAGTATTTGAAAATAGAGCCAAATCATAATCATCAGAAATTCTACATAAAAGATTAATACGCTCAATACTGGTAATTTTTCTAGCAAAAAAGTAGTGCGCATAAACATATTCATCTGTAGCAATAGAATCACTTTGTGTATTATAAGGATAGGCATTTCTTATTTCTTGTAAAACCTTTCCATTTAAAAGCTCTGGAATAAAAAACTTGCCATATACCTTGGATTGCATTTGTATAATGCTGTCAATATAGCCTTTTGTATATGACTCATTATCAGTAAGCTTGTCCATAAGACGTTCATAAAAGTTATGTTTATCATTATATAGCGAACCAACAAAAGACACATCAAAGTTTGATGCGAAAGGGATAGAAGCTGCAGCGCAAAGTCTGTCTGAATTAACAGACAAAGGTAAATAATATACCGTTGAGATGCCGCCTGATTTTAATTCGTTATAAGTGGCATAATCAAAAATAAAAATAAAGTTATTTGGGAAAATAATGCTGCATGTATATAGGGCAATATGCGGACTATCATAAACATAAGATATGTATTTTACTGGCGTATCTTTTATTGTATATGAAATAATTGGATAATAGTTGAAGGAAAAAATAACATCGATGGAATTGGCTATAATAGCCTTATTTAAATCCTGAGTAATGTCTTTATTTACGTGTTCGCTTAAATCACCCGGGGGAGAATAAGGATAAACGCTATGACCTAACTTGGGTAAAATTTCAATGATATCATCTTCGTTAAATGTTTTATTTTTAATAACCAGTATATTCATAAAAACCTCTCTTTAGATAGTCTGATTGTGAAATAATAAATTGATTTTAACATAGGAAAAATATAAAAACAATGTAAGAAAAGACATAAAAATAAAAACTGTTTTATAATAAGGATATAATAATATTTAAAAACAAAGAATATTACCAATAATAGACAATATATTATCTTGAAGGAGATGGGTTTAATGGCTGAATATATATGGGAAACACCAGAAGAAATGAATAAAGCTTTAGCAAATCGATTAAGGAAAATTAGAAAAAGAAAAGGTATTTCACAAGAAAACTTTAGTAAAATCAGTGGTGTGAGTTTTGGAACAATTAAAAGATTTGAAAGTACCGGAAAGTATATCGTTGTTGTCTTTGACAAAGCTTGCCATTTCATTGGGTTGTACAGATTTCTTATGAATCTATTGAGGAGGTTATTCGTGAAAAAACAGTATTATTAAAGTATCATATAAGAATGACAATGTAGGAACATTAGCAATGACAGCAAATTGTTTATCAATCTTAATTTGTTCCTGTAAAGTCACTGTAATCCCTCCTTTTATTGGCTAAGTGTTCTTTGATATATACTAATGAGCCATTATCTATGAAGGTGACGTAGTCGGCTAATAAATCTGCATCAAAAAAGTTGTGGCTAGATATCAGTATAGTTTATATATTTTTGCATTGTCTATGACTGAATGGTTTTAAAATAACTTGAGGATTCCGATACATAGAAAATCTGTTTTTTAATTTCATACATATTATCTTTAATGTTCATTCCATTAATAAGAATATCTCCATCATATCCACTAAGTAAGTGGAACGTTGGCGTGCTTGCATTCTCTAATGAGCTCTGCAAGCCTGGTTTCAAACATGGCGATTTGTTTTTCTTTTAAAAACTCTTTTTGATTGGCACTTATATAGAAACCCTTTCCTGGAACTGACTTTATTAGTCCCTCTTTTTCTAAATCATCATAAGCACGTTTACTGGTTATGACGCTTATTTGTAAATCTTTTGCAAGTACTCTGATGGAAGGAAGGGGATCACCTAAGTGAAGTTCACCTTTTATTAAGGAATCTTTAATTTGTTCGTATATTGGAAGATCTGTCAATACTTTTTTTGAAATTAATAAATTTTATACTTTTTTGAAATTAATAATTTTTTTTGACATTGCGTTAAATGTGTTATATACTGAATTTGTAGAAATGGATTTTTACAATTATTCTTCAATGATTCTGAAACAAGGAGGTGATTCAGATGATTAGTAGTGCCTACAACTATTACCTTTCTAACTACATTGGTAGAGAGGTTTCTAGGTATGATACCCACAAAAAAAGTGAACTACGCGATGTTTATAATCGTATGGTTAAAGTTAATAAGGCTTCATCCCTTTACAAGATAGCAGAAGGAGATGATGTTAAAAAGTATGCCATAGATTTAAAAGAAGCAGCTAGAGCCATAACTAATATTACATCTGAATTATCTGACGGCGATGATATCAATGCAGGATTTTTAAAAAAGAAAGCTGCCTCTACAAATGAATCTGTAGTTGAAGCGAAATACATTGGCGAAGGCCAGGAAGAAGTCGGGGATATCCGTTTGAAAGTAGAGTCCCTTGCATCTCCGCAGGTTAATACAGGTAAGTTTTTACCTCAAAATGAACGAGGACTTAACGAAGGTACATATTCTTTTGATTTTTCAATTGGAGAGTATACATATGAGTTTCAGTTTAATGTAAAAAATGGTGAAGACAACAGAGATGTTCAAGATAAACTAGCTAGACTTATAAATAGATCAAATCTTGGAGTTAAAGCTTCTGTGATGGAGAAGGATTCTAGCAGTGCTTTAACAATAGAGTCTGATGCTACAGGTGTATTGAATTACAATGGAACAATTTTTAGAATTAATCCCAATTCGGGTAATCTAGGAACCAATCCAGTTGCTTATTTTGGTTTGGACAATATATCTAAAAATCCAGAAAATGCCAGATTTACGATTAATGGTTTAGAAAAAACATCTTCATCAAATACATTTACTATTGCTAAGCAGTTTCTTGTTAATTTGAATTCTGTAAGTCTTGGAGATGAGGAAACGGTGATTAGACTAAAGCCTGATTTTGATTCCGTTCTTGACAATGTACATGAACTTATTGATAAGTATAATTCTATGGTTGATTTAGCAAAGGATAAATCAAATGGAACTTATGAATCCGAGAAATTATATAGAGATGTGAAAAATATTTCTTCCTATTATAAGAACATTTTGGAACCTGAAGGATTTAAGATTGAGGATGACGGAAAGATTAAGGTTCAGGAATCACTGATTATTCAGTCGGCAAATGAAGGAACGTTAAAGGATAGTCTTGATAAATTAGGATCATTTAAAAAAGCTATTACCAATAAGGCAAATAGTATTGCTCTAAATCCAATGGCATATGTGGACAAAAAGCTAATTGCCTATAAAAATCCAATAAGAAATTTAAATAGTCCTTATGTTACATCTACGTATAGCGGCATGATGTTTAATGGATATGTATAGAATTAGGACTTGTTCCTGAATTGTATCGAATTTAGTACAAAAATAAGTAAAAAAATAGAAAAAGGGGGGTTGCAAAGTTCATTCTTTGTGCTATAATGCACTAAGTGTTAACGCAACACCTTAAAAATGCTTATTGACTTTTATATAGATAAACTTCCCAAACTCCTACAGAAGCCACCTGTTCCCTAGCAGGTGGCTTCTACCGTATAAGAATTTAATTAAAAAGATTGACTATTCTATCTTGCTGTGATATATTATTGGTGCGATGGAAGAAGTCTTTTTTTTTTGCGCAAAATTTAGGGATATGTGATTTCCTCATATATACCTTTATTTGCAACGAAATTATTAAAATTTCAAAAAGAAAAAAGCTAAGCAAACTAAAATATTAAAGTGGAGGTGGAAGCTGTGCGCGCAAAAATCACATTGGCATGTACCGAATGTAAACAACGTAATTACAACATGACTAAAGACAAGAAAACACATCCGGACAGAATGGAAACAAAGAAGTATTGCAAGTTCTGTAAGTCACACACAATGCACAAGGAAACAAAGTAGTAGGACGGAGGTAATTTATGAGCGAAGCTGCTTCAAATCAGAAAGTTAAGAAGAGCTGGTTCAAGGGTCTTAAAGCTGAATTTAAGAAGATTATCTGGCCAGACAAAATGACAGTTGCTCGTCAGACAACCACAGTTGTTGTTATCTCACTAGCTTTGGGCGTTATTATCAAGGTAGTAGACATGCTTGTTCAGGCAGGCTTTAGTCTAATTTTTCCAGTAGGGTAAAGGTGACGAATATGGCAGAAGCAAGTTGGTATGTTGTTCACACTTATTCCGGATACGAGAATAAAGTTAAGGCGAACATCGAGAAAACAATTGAAAACAGAAATCTTCAAGACCAAATACTTGAAGTCACAGTTCCTATGCAGGACATGGTTGAAATGAAGAATGGTGCGAAAAAGCAGGTATCTAAGAAAATGTTTCCTGGATACGTATTACTTCATATGATTATGAATGATGATACTTGGTATGTTGTTCGTAATACTAGAGGTGTTACAGGCTTTGTAGGACCTGGATCAAAACCAGTACCTCTAACTGAAGAGGAAATGAAACCTTTAGGTATTAATGTTCCTCAGATAGTTTGTGACTTCAATATGGGTGATACAGTTATAGTAACAAGCGGTGTATGGGAAAATACAGTGGGTGTTATTAAGGCTATTAATCATAATAAACAGATGCTTACAATTTCTGTTGATATGTTTGGTCGAGAGACTCCAGTTGAAATCAGTTTTTCTGAAGTAAAGAAAATGGAGTTCTAGTCATTAGAACGTGACACGCAAGTGTCAGGCATGTAACGAAAGCACTGCGAAAGCAGAGTGGGAGGACGTCAAGGATTTATTTCCTGTGAATCTTCCGATAATACCACAATTTAGGAGGTGCCTAAAATGGCAAAGAAAGTAGAAGGATATATTAAATTACAGATCGCTGCTGGTAAGGCTACACCAGCTCCACCAGTTGGTCCAGCACTCGGACAGCATGGTGTTAACATTGTTCAGTTCACAAAGGAATTCAATGCAAGAACTGAAAGCCAGGCAGGAATGGTCATTCCAGTTGTTATCACAGTATACGCAGATAGAAGTTTTAGCTTTATTACTAAGACTCCTCCAGCTGCAGTTTTATTAAAGAAAGCTTGCAAGATTCAATCTGGTTCAGGCGTTCCAAATAAGACAAAGGTTGCTACAATTACAAAGGCAGAAGTACAAAAAATTGCTGAAACAAAGATGCCTGATTTAAATGCTGCAACTATTGAAGCTGCAACAAGCATGATCGCTGGTACAGCAAGATCAATGGGTATCACAGTAGTAGACTAATAACTGTTAACAATTACGTGGGAGGCGAAGACAAACGTCTTGTAGAGCATATAGCTCTAGTCCCGATATTACCACTAGGAGGTTTTTTAGATGAAACGAGGAAAGAAATACGTAGAAGCTGCAAAGTTAATCGACAGAGCAACTCTTTACGAAATAAACGATGCAATGGATCTTGTAAAAAAGGCTGCCACTGCAAAATTTGATGAAACAATCGAAGCTCATATCAGAACAGGTTGTGACGGACGTCATGCTGACCAGCAGATCCGTGGTGCAGTTGTATTACCACACGGTACTGGTAAAAAGGTTAGAGTTTTAGTATTCGCTAAGGGCGATAAGGTAGCAGAAGCAGAAGCTGCTGGTGCTGAATTCGTTGGTGGAGAAGAACTTATTCCTAAGATCCAGAATGAAGGATGGTTTGAATTTGATGTTGTTGTTGCTACACCAGACATGATGGGTGTTGTTGGTCGTTTAGGTCGTGTACTTGGACCAAAGGGCTTAATGCCAAATCCTAAGGCTGGAACAGTAACTATGGACGTTACAAAAGCCGTTAATGATATTAAAGCTGGTAAGATTGAATACAGACTTGACAAAACAAACATTGTTCACGTGCCAATTGGTAAAGCTTCATTTACAGAAGCTCAGTTAGCGGACAACTTCCAAACGCTTATTGATGCAATTAACAAGGCTAAGCCTAGTACACTTAAGGGCCAGTACTTAAGAAGTGTAACACTTACTTCTACAATGGGTCCTGCTGTTAAGTTAAACCCAGGTAAGCTTGCTAACTAATTAGAAATTGTTAGAAAGATAAATTGCTATTTATTAAAGCCAGAGATGCATTTATGTATCTCTGGCTTTTTGCATGGTTTTGCTTGTATGAAAAAATGTATTTAACAAAGCGACGTGGTAAAAATGTTAATAAATATAAAGCATAAAATGTGGCAAAAACTTTAATAAAAAATTTAATAAAAACTGTTGACACACACGGGATACTATGATAGTATGTGTTGGTATGCCGAAGACAGTAGGTTCGCGAAAGTGATCAAATATCCTACCGAGGAAATCTTATTATTGATTTATCACCTCTCATGTCTTTGATTTGAGAGGTTTTTTATTGATATTAATCCATATCGGCATGAGCGTTAGCTCGTTATTAATATAAGGAGGCAACATTCATGGCTAAAGTAGAACTTAAGAAACCTGTTGTAGATGAGATTAGCGAATTATTAAATGGCGCTAAGACAGCAGTTGTAGTTAATTACCGTGGACTTACTGTTGAAGAAGACACATCTCTTCGTAAGCAGCTAAGAGAAGCAGGTGTTGTATACAAAGTGTACAAGAACACAATGATCAATTTCGCTGTTAAAGGAACAGAGTTTGAAGAATTAAGTAAACATTTAGAAGGACCTACAGCATTAGCAGTATGTAAGGAAGATGCAACAGCAGCTGCAAGAATTTTATACAAATTCTCACAGACAGCTCCTACACTTGAACTTAAAGCTGGAGTAGTTGAAGGTACTTACTATGATGAAGCTGGAATCAAGGTTATTGCAACAGTTCCTTCAAGAGAAGAACTTCTTTCAAAATTCCTTGGAAGCATCCAGTCACCAGTTACAAACTTTGCTCGTGTTATTAAGCAAATCGCTGAAAAGAACGAAGCAACAGCTTAATTATTTCTAGACCATTCTAGTTTGCTAGAAGATCAGTAGAAAAATTTAAGACACATTTTAGAACGAAAAGTTCATATCAAATTATTATGGAGGATATTACAATGACAACTCAGGAAATTATTGAAGTAATCAAAGGTTTATCAGTATTAGAATTAAACGATTTAGTAAAGGCATGTGAAGAAGAATTTGGCGTATCTGCAGCAGCAGGCGTTGTAGTTGCAGCAGCAGGTGCTGGCGCAGCAGCAGCTGAAGAAAAGACAGAATTTGACGTAGAATTAACAGAAGTTGGCCCTAACAAAGTTAAGGTTATCAAAGTTGTTAAGGATGCTACAGGTCTTGGACTTAAGGAAGCAAAAGACATCGTTGATGGTGCTCCTAAGGTTATCAAAGAAGCAGTTTCTAAGGCAGAAGCTGATGATATCAAAGCTAAACTTGAAGCAGAAGGTGCTAAAGTTACAGTTAAATAAGTATGAAATTTTTCAAGGAAAAATTTTATGCCCGACTTGCTGTCCGAAGGACA
>CAZNKR010000013.1:0-44446 GCA_964573715.1 uncultured Roseburia sp.
TGGATTTTCTGGAACTGGATTTTCTGGAACTGGATTTTCTGGAACTGGATTTTCTTCATTTATAGAAGTTGATTTATCATCTTTCGTTGTCGTTTCATCATCTACTGTTGTAGTTTCTTCCTCAAAAGTAGTTGTGGTTTCTTTATTAGTTGTGGTTTCACTTGATGAATCATCCTTTGTTGTTTCCCCAGTAGTGGTTGTTTGCTCATTGCGATTAACGTTAATATTAAAGCTTTCACAAGCATCTCCAACAAAAACTGTTGCCGAATTAAAATAAATGTATTTGTATGATGAAATTACAAAACCAATATTAATTTCTTCACCAACACTAATAACCTCATTGTCAGGGAACGGCATAATCACAAGATTACTTCCATTAACACTATATTGCGCATTCCAATTATCTGAAATGTCAAAGGAATTATCATTTCTTAAAATCAAAACCCAACCATCAATTTTTGTATCAGATACATTTTTAATTGTTAAACTATATTGAGTATAAGAAACACCCTCACTTGTCCATGTCATTTTAGCTGTAAGCTTTGGCTCAAGCAATGTAGGGTTGTTTACAAATTTGCCATTTTCAGCTTCATTGACATTCGTTGTAAATAATTCATCTTGACCAGGTGTAGGCATAGTAGTTTCAATATCACTATCCGCTGTTTCTTCGTGGACAGTAGTTACAGTAATTTTATTGTCTACGCCACCTCTTGAAGATATAATAATCGTAATCACTATTCCTAAAACAATAATTACAGATGTAGCAATGGTAACACTCATATTTAATTTTGAGGTTTTAGCCCATTTACCAAGTTTAATAAATAATTCTTTAATTTTATTTCCAATTTGATTTATTTTTTCCATTGTGTCCCCTTTATTCATTCAATGCCTTAACAATATTTTCAAAATGCATAGAATGAGAAGCTTTGATTAATATAATATCTTTGTCTTTTACAAACTTTTTTATATTATATATCAATTCATCGTTATTATCAAACATAAAAACATTATTCTTGCAAGAACTTCCTTTAATAAATCCATTTTTAATATGTTCTTTAAATTTACCAGTAACGAATACATAATCTATAGGCAAGTTTCCTACATAATTTCCAATTTCTTCATGTAATGCATTTTCATTATCACCCAATTCAAACATATCTCCAATAACTGCAATTTTTCTACCTTTCGTAGAAGATAATAAATCAAGAGAAGCTTTCATAGATACAGGATTTGCATTATAACAATCATCAATAATAGTATAATTTTTTTTAATTACATTTACCCTTCCACCAACAGATTGAATGTTTTCTATTCCTTTTTTTATATCATTAATATTTAATCCTAAAGAATAACCAACTAAACTAGCTGCCACAGCATTAATAACCATATGTGTGCCAGGAATAGGAACATGTACTTTTGCCGTCTCATCATAAATGTGCAAAGTAAAGCTAGATCCATCAATTCCTTCATTTAAAATATCGCTAGCAAAAGCATCATATTTATTATCAATTCCAAAATATGATATTGTTCTATTATCATTTAGTTTAAAGCTTGATAATTTATCATCATCTCCGTTAAGAAAAATTTTGGCATTTGGCTTGGCGTTTGCAAACATTTCAGTCTTTGCTCGAAGAACACCATCTCTATCCTTTAAATTTTCCAAATGACAAATACCAATATTTGTTATGATACAAATATCTGGAACAGCAATACTTGACAATCTGGTCATTTCGCCAAAATCACTGATTCCCATCTCTATAACAGCCACCTCATGATATTCTCTGATTTTTAAAATAGTAAGAGGTAAACCAATTTCATTATTGAAATTCCCCTCAGTTTTTAAAACATTAAACTTTGTAGCTAAAACTCCTGCAATAAATTCTTTTGTACTTGTTTTACCAACACTGCCACTTATACCAATAACAGGAATATTTAATGTGCTACGATAATACTTTGCTAATAATTTTAACGCATTAAGTGATGATTTCACTAGAATATATGGTTTATTTGTATTTAATTCTTTTTCAGATACAACTACTAATGCTCCATCTTTGTAAACTTTATCAATAAAGTCATGTCCATCAACTTTTTCTCCTTTTACAGCAAAAAAAAGATAATTTTCCTTAACTAAACGAGAATCAATAACTGCACCTTCTATATTTCTTAAACAATATTCTTTATCACAATATAATTTACCTTCTATTGCCTTCGCAATAGTTAAAAGATTCATATTCATAATGATATCCTTTCAAAAATTAGTTCCTTGCGTTTAATGAAATTTCAATAATATATTCACAAAGAGCAGCAAAATCCATACCAGTTGCAGCTGCTTCTTGTGGTAATAAGCTTGTTTTTGTCATTCCTGGCAAAGTATTAGCTTCTAGACAATAACAATTTTCATCTTTATCTGTTAAAACATCTATTCTACAATAAGTATTTAACCCTAAAGATTTTGCTGCTAATACAACTACAGCTTGAATTTTCTTAGTCAAATCCTCGCTTATATGAGCTGGACATATCTCGTCTGTAGCTCCTGCAACATATTTGTTTTTAAAATCATAATCACCAACCTTTGGAACAATCTCAATAACAGGTAATGCTTTATAATTAATAACACCGCATGAAAATTCTCTTCCTATAATTCTTTCTTCAACAACTAATTCTTTTTCATATTCAAATGCGCTGTCTATAGCTGTTTCAAATTCTTCATCATTTTCAGCGTAATATACTCCGATACTTGATCCACCGCAGCTAGGTTTTACAACAACTGGATATTTAAGACCTAACTCATTTACATTATTGATTCTCTCACTTGATTTCATTGAAATTCCTTTTGCCATAGGAACATTTGTGGAATTAAATATCATTTTTGTAACAGATTTATCCATAGCCATTGCACTACTTAAATAATCCCCACCAGTATATTTAATCCCAAACAAATCAAAAGTTGCCTGAACCTTTCCATTTTCCCCGTTTTCTCCATGAAGGGCCATAAATGCTATATCTGAAGCTTTACACAAATCCAAAACGTTTATTCCAAAAAATTCCTTACGTGTTTTCTTTAGTTCATTAATATTTACAGCTCTTTCATTTATTATTTTAAGTTCTTCTTCAATAGTTTTTATATTTACAAATGCATCTTTTGTAGAAATATCATCACGTCCTAGATAAACATCTACCAAAATTGCTTTATGACCTTTGCTTCTAAGTGCTTCACAAATATTTTCTGCCGACCAGAGAGAAACCTCTCTTTCAGTGCTAATTCCACCGCATAATACTACAATATTCACAATGTGCCTCCTAAATAGAAAATCTTGTTTTATTCTACTAAAGTTGAGATAAAAAATCAATGCCAATAAATGATTGGTTATTATATTTATAAATGATTAATTATCATATTATTTATCATAAAGTTATCATATAGTTGTCTTCCAATTATAAATTCACAACGTCAAATACTGTTTTTATGTATTTGTTAATTCTATTCTTGAGTAATTCAAGATTTTCCTTAGGCATAACTGCCATATTCATCTCAATTTCATTAGAAAAATCATATGCTTCCTTTAGTACCTCTTTATCAGCATATATATCACCGATTTTAAAAATAACGTCTCCACTTTGTTTAATTCCAAATAAATCACCTGGACCACGTAGCTTTAAATCCTCTGAGGCAATAAAAAATCCATCATTAGATTTATTTAGTATTTCTAGACGTTGGATCTTTTCCTTGGATTTTGAACCACTTACAAATATACAATAGGATTGACTATTTCCACGTCCAACACGACCACGCAACTGATGAAGCTGAGCCAAACCAAACTTTTCTGCATTTTCAACTAACATAACCGTGGCATTAGGAACATTAACACCAACTTCTATAACCGTTGTAGATACCAAAATATCTATATCGCCTTTTGCAAATTCTTCCATTACATTATTTTTTTCTTTTGCCTTCATTTTCCCATGAAGGTATGAAATTGAATACTTATCTCCAAAAATATCTTTTAGATTTTTGGTATATGAAATAACATCGCAAGCCTCTATATTTTCTGAAGCTTCAACCATTGGACAAATAATATAAATTTGATGCTTATTTGCAATTTCCTTTTTCATGAATTCATAAGCATTTTTGCGGTAATCCGTTGAAACAACACAGTTTTTAATTGGAAGTCTATTACTTGGAAGCTCATCAATAACAGAAATATCTAAATCTCCATATAAGATAATAGCTAATGTTCTTGGTATTGGTGTTGCTGACATAACTAAAATATGAGGCAAACTTCCTTTATCAGAAAACATCTTTCTTTGCATAACTCCAAATCTATGTTGTTCATCCGTTATGACAATTCCAAGATTTTTGTAAACAACCTTATCCACTATCAAAGCATGAGTTCCTACAATAATTCCAGCTAAACCACTTTGAATTTTTTCATATGCCACTTTCTTTTCTTTAGCAGTCATAGATCCTGTTAGCAATACAACCTCTATAGGAATGTTGTTCTTTGAAAATTCTTCCGTAAAAGATAAATAATGCTGTTTAGCCAATACCTCTGTAGGTGCCATAATTGCTCCTTGATAACCCAAAAAACATGCATTCATAAGTGCAAGCTGTGCAATTATTGTTTTACCACTTCCTACATCACCTTGAATTAGCCTATTCATCACATTGCCAGATTTTAAATCATTATTAATATCCTCAATAACTCTTAACTGAGCATTTGTTAATTTATATGGAAGTTCATCTATATATTTTTGTGTAATATCACTTGTATTTATTAAATAATCACTTTTTAAAACTTCACCTTTATTTTTTAAAGTTCTAAGAGCCAAAATAAAAAGTAAAAATTCATCAAAGCAAAGTCTTTTTCTAGCTTCTAATGCATCTTTTAAGGAAGTCGGGAAATGTATATTTTTATATGCCTCATATTGAGTAAATAATCCTTTTTCCCTAATAATATTATCAGATAAATAATCTACATTAGAATTGCAAAGCTCTTTGTCAAAAATTTCTTTTACATATTTAATTATAGAATTATTTGTTAATCCTTTGGTTAATGAATAAATTGGTTGCATTGAATGCAGCTTTTCTTTATATGCTTCAATAGTAAAAACTTCTGGTTGAACCAATTTTTCAACTTTACCATATTTATCCCTTACAAGCGTTCCTCGCAATATATAGGTATTATTTGGAATAATGGTTTTTGCTAAAAAAGGCATATTATACCATACTATTTGTAATCTATTATTTTCATCATCAAAAAAAAGTCCACTAACAAGCTTTAATCTACCTGCATTTATAGGTACAAGCTTTTTTGTGAACCTTCCAGCAATGGCAATTATCTTTTCATCATCAATCTTATCAATTAATATGGGATTATTGTAAGTATCATAATCTCTAGGAATATATTCAATCAAATCTGTTGATGTATATATGCCAACTTTATTAAGCAAATCTTTAGTTTTTTCTCCAACACCTTTAATTTCTTCTACTAACATATATTCACCTGATTCATATATATATTAGAAAAGATAAACGTAATTCAACGTTTATCTTTTCTTTTGAAATATAAATTTAATATTTTATTCTACTGAAACTACGTAATAATATATTGGCTGACCACCAAAATTCACTTCTACATCAACATCAGGATACATTTCCAAAATTGTATCTGAAATGTCATTGGCATCATCTTCTGTAACGTCAGAACCATAATAAATACTAACTATTTCTGAATCATCATCAATGAGTTCCTTTAACATATCAATAGTTGTTTCTTTAATATCCTGTGTTACAGCTACAATACCCTGATCAGCAATACCCATAATATCATTTTCTTTAATAACCTTGCCGTCTAATTCTGTATCTCTAACAGCATATGTTACTTGACCAGTTTTTACTTTGCTCATTTCTTCTATCATACGATTTGTATTATCGCTAGAAGAATCATCAGCAATATAATTAATCAAAGCTGTAATACCCTGAGGTACTGTTTTTGATGGGATAACAACAATCTCTTTATCCTCAACAAGACTTTGAGCTTGGTTTGCAGCTAAAATAATGTTTTTATTATTTGGCAAAATGTAGATTGTATCTGCATTTACTTTTTCGATTGCATTTAACATATCTTCAGTACTTGGATTCATTGTTTGACCACCTTCAATAATGTAGTCAACTCCAAGCCCTTTAAATATCTCGTTTATACCTTCACCAATGGAAACAGAAATAAATCCAACCTCTTTATGTGGCATAGCTGATTCTTCTTTTGAAGCAGCAGCCAATTTTTCAGCTTCTTTAATAAGCTTTTCTTGATGTTCTTCTCTCATATTATCGATTTTCATATTTGTAAGAGAACCATATGTCAAAGCCTTTTGAATTGCAAGTCCTGGATCATTGGTATGAACATGAACTTTAACAATATCATCATCTGAAACTACAACAATAGAATCACCAATAGACTCTAAGTATGTTTTAAACGAATGTTCATCATCCATTGTGTATTTCTTTTCTAACATAACAATGAATTCTGTACAATATCCAAACTTAATATCTGAAGTATCAACACTTTCTGTATCTATCTTTGGCGCATTTCCAGTACCACCAACGTTTGTAACATCAATTTCCTTACCTAAGAAGGCATCATAAGCACCCTTTAGAACTTCCATAAGACCCTGTCCGCCAGAATCTACAACACCTGCCTGCTTAAGAACTGGAAGCATCTCTGGAGTTTGAGATAATACATAGTCTCCATATTCTAAAACCTCTTTAAACATCTCATTAATGTCATCTGTCTTAGAAGCCATCTCAATAGCTTTTTCTGCCATTCCCTTTGCAACAGTAAGAATTGTACCTTCTTTTGGCTTCATTACAGCTTTATATGCTGTTTCTACTGCTCTTTCGAATGCTTTTGCAGCAACCTTTGTATCAATAACTGAGACAGTCTTAACTTCTTTTGTAAATCCTCTAAAAAGCTGTGAAAGAATAACACCGGAATTTCCTCTAGCACCTCTAAGTGAGCCCGAAGAAATAGCTTTACAAATATTTTCAAAAGAGTCATCAGGTGCATTGTTTACTTCCTTTGAAGCTGACATAATGGTTAATGACATATTTGTTCCTGTATCACCATCTGGAACAGGAAATACATTAAGTTCATTAATCCATTCTTTTTTTGAATCAAGATTGGCTGCTCCTGCTAAAAACATCTTTTTTAACAAAGTGCCGTCTATGCTTGTATATACCACAACAATATCCTCCTAACTAAGAATCATTAATCTATGATTCTTACGCCTTCTACATATATATTTATCTTTTGAACTTTAAGTCCAGTGAATTCTTCAACCTTATACTTAACGTTTGCAACAAGATTATCAGCTACTGAAGAAATATTAACTCCATAAGATACAATTACATGGAAATCTATGGTAATATCGTTTCCTTCACCTATTTGTACATCTATTCCTTTTGTAATACTATCTTTCTTTAATAGTTTAACCAAACCGTCAGTTACACTAACAGCGGCCATACCAACAATACCAAAACATTCTACAGCAGTTGTACCGGCATACTTCGCAATAACAGCTTCATCTATTAAAACTTCGCCTAATTCGGTAGACATTTTTCCTTTCATAGTGAAACCTCCTATAATAAATTTTGTCTTATCATAGTGTGCATTATAGCATAGAATAAATCATTTGAAAACCTTAATATTTATTTTTTTATAAAAGTGCTTGCAAAATAAATTCTTTTCTGATAAAATACTTTTTGTTGTGTGGTCATAGAATTGTGACCAATTAGAATTAAGGAGGTGCAATTATGGCTAAATGTGCAATTTGTAGTAAAGCTGCTCACTTTGGTAATGCTGTGAGCCATTCTCATAGAAGATCAAACAAGATGTGGAAATCCAACGTTAAATCTGTTAAGGTTAAGGTAAACGGTGCTGCTAAGAAGATGTATGTATGTACTTCTTGTCTTAAGTCTAACTTAGTTGAAAGAGCGTAATGAAATTTAAAGACTGTCAGTTATGACAGTCTTTTTTTTGCATATATTAAGAAAAAAAATCCAGCAAATATCAGCCTGCTGGATTTTTTTTAAATACTGGTGTTTCCCATGCATCTGTTTCAACAAAGGAGCAACAAATCTGGCATTTTTCACAGGATTTTGGGTTTAATATTTTTTTAAGCATTATCCTATGACCACTTTTGCAATATCTACAGTTTCTTTTGCATCTTTGGCGTAATAATCAGCTCCAATTTCTTTTGCATAATCTGGTGTAAGAACAGCTCCCCCAACTACAATTTTACAATCAACCTTATTCATTTTTAATAATCTAATTGTTTCTTTCATAGATACTAATGTAGTCGTCATAAGTGCAGATAAGCCTACAAGCTTAGCCTTATGTTCTATAGCAGCCTCTACAACCAAATGATAATCTACATCCTTTCCTAAATCAATTACTGTATAACCATAATTTTCAAGTAAAACTTTCACTATATTTTTCCCAATATCATGAATATCACCTTTAACAGTAGCAAGCACTACTTTCCCCTTACTTACAGGAGCTTTATTTTCTAGACTTAGTTTGTTTTTTATAACATCAAAGCAGCTTTGAGCAACTCCCGCTGAAAGTATTAATTGAGGTAGAAATATTTTTCCACTTTCAAATAATACACCTGTTTTATCTAATGCTGGGATTAAAACTTCATTAACAAGAGTAAGTGAATCATATCCCTCTATGTCAAGTAGTTGTTTTGTGTACTCTGCTCCTTCAGCCTTTAATCCATTGTCAATTGCCATAAAAAGTTTATTTTTAAGTTCTCCAATAGGTGTTTTTGTATCAAATAATGTAGAGCTGCTTGTATTTGATATATTTCCGTTTTCTTGTGTTGTTTTAAGTACAACATTTGAAAATCTATTTATATAATTCATTGAATTTTTGTCAATATTGGCTAAAAGCTTATAAGACATAAATGCCCCGGTCATTGAAGTTACATTTGGATTCATAATAGGTAAATCTAGTCCATTAAATAATGCCATTGTTAAAAATGATTGATTTACCAATTCTCTGTTTGGAAGTCCGAAGGAAATATTTGATACTCCTAGCACTGTTTTTAGTCCAAGCTCTTCTTTAACCATTTTTAATACATTAAGAGTTTCCATTACTCCCTCTTGTTCTGCACTTGCAGTTAATGTTAAACAATCAATAAAAACATTTTCTTTTGGAATGCCATAAAAAAGTGCCTTATCAAGAATCTTTTTAGCAATTTCAAATCTATCCATTGCTGTTTTAGGAATACCATTTTCATCAAGAGTAAGTCCAACAACGCATGCACCATATTTTTTAACAAGTGGTAAAACACTCTCTAATGATTTTTGTTCACCATTAACAGAATTGACAATTGGAACACCACCATAAACTCTAAGGGCAGCTTCTAAGACTTCTGGAATAGTCGAATCAATTTGTAGCGGTGCATCTGTAACACCTAAAAGAGCATTAACACAATCTAACATCATCTGCTTTTCATCTATTCCTGGTAATCCAACATTAACATCCAATATTTCTGCGCCAGCTTCTACCTGTTCAATTGCTTGTTTTAAAACATAATCTATGTCTTTATTTTGTAATGCTTCTTTAAATCTCTTTTTTCCTGTTGGATTTATTCTTTCACCTATTATTCGTGGTTCATTAATTACAACAGTATTTGTTGCTGTGCAAACCATTGGTGGAATTATTCTTATGCCTCTATCTGCAATTTCACAGTCCTTTAATGCTTGTTTCAAGCTACTAATATATTCACTTGTTGTTCCGCAACAGCCACCATAAAACTTCACCCCAAGCTTTGTCATGTTCATCATACATGTTGCAAAATCCTCTGGATTAATATCATAGGTATTTGTCATAGGATCTGGCAATCCTGCATTAGGTTTAATTACAAGAGGAAGATTTGTCCACTTACTCATCTCTTCAATTACTGGTAAAAGTTCAATAGGGCCTAATGAACAATTAACACCAATAGCATCTACACCTAATAATGTAAGGGTCCTTGCCATTGAAGAAATGCTACAACCTGTAAATGTTCTTAAATTGCTCTCAAATGTCATAGTAACTATAACAGGCAAATTAGAATTTTCCTTTACAGCCAAAACCGCAGCCTTAACCTCTGTTAGATCTGTCTGAGTTTCAAGAACAACTAAATCTGCCCCACTAGCGGCTAAAACTTGTTCCTTATAATAATTATAAGCAGTTTCAAATTCCATAGTTCCAGTAGGTTTAAGGAGTTGACCTATTGGTCCTAAATCCAAAGCAACATATGCATCAGTTCCACTAACAGCCTTTTTTGCAATGCTAATACCAGCGCTAATTAATTCTGATACACTATACTCAGAATGAGCAAGCTTATATCCATTAGCTCCAAATGTATTTGCATATATAATATTAGATCCTGCATCTATATATGCTTTATGAATATCAAAAATAATATCCGGATTAGTAATATTCATTTCTTCCGGAATTCCACCTAATTTTAATCCTTTGTTTTGAAGCATTGTTCCCATTGCTCCGTCTAATAAAATATATTTCTTTTTCAGTAAATTCTTAATATCCACAACGATCACCTCTTCGTCTATATTCGCAAGTTTTATTCAAATTACAAACACTACAGCTTCTTTTTCTTTCTATTATTTGTTCATCGCTAATGCCAATAATACATGCAACTGATTTTCTAGGAGACATTATATAGCTTTCATTTGATGTAAGCCCAATTTGTTTTTGGGCATTTAACGTTAATAAAAACTCTTGCTCTAATGTAATAGGTAAATCGCCATATCCAATGCCAAACCTATAAGTTAAGAACTTTTCTGGTAGTTTTAAATGCAGTAAAGCTTCAATTTTATCACAAACCTGTTCAATGGCAACTGCACACATTGCATCTAAAACCAAAGCATATGCCATATCATTAAGCTGAGCAATTCTTATCTGCTTGTCCATTTCTGCTGATAAAGTACAACACAATAATATAACTTCATTGCAATTTTTCAAATGAAGTTTTATTGAATTTCCAGTTAAGGTCAAGTTTGTACCAACCACTCTTATCCCTTCATCATAATTAACAATAGGGAATTTCTTATAAACATATCTTGGAACGGCATTATTAATAATGTTTTTTTCACACTCAAGCATTATTCCCTCCACCCTTCCATCCACTGAATTTCCTTTATATCCTAAATATCTGGCACATTCATTAAAATTTAATGACGTAATTTGAATTGATTCCATCTATTCTCCTAGTATTATTAAATAAATAATGTTCTAACTGATTCCGTAATTTTCTTGGCAATATATGGATTATTCATTGTATACAAATGTACTCCATCTACTCCATTTGATACCAAATCAACAATCTGATCAACAGCATATGCAATCCCTGCATCTCGTAAAGCCTCGGGTGAATCACCATATTTTTGAATAACCTTTACAAACTTAGGTGGCAATGAAGCCCCACACATTGAAACCATTCTTTCAATTTGATTTTTATTTGTAACAGGCATAATTCCCGCTTCAATAGGTACATTAATGCCTGCAATTTTTGTTTTTTCCAAGAAATCATAGAATTTGGTGTTATCAAAAAACAGCTGGGATAGCAAATGGGTAACACCAGAATCTACTTTATTTTTAAGATTTGCAATATCAGTTATCATATCCTTGCTATCACAATGAACCTCTGGATAACATGCTCCTAAAATATGAAAATCTCCATGGCTTTTTATATAAGAAACCAAATCAGATGCATAGGTAAAATCTGTTTTTCTAGGTACATCAGGAACAATATCACCTCTTAGAGCAAGTATATTTTCGATACCATTACTTTTAAGATTTGTAAGCTCTGCATTTACTTCTTCAATAGATGAATTAACGCAAGTAAGATGTGCTACCGGCATAATATTGTATTTGTTTTTAATAATTGATGCAATCTCACAGGTTTTACTGTTTCCTGCTTCTCTTCCTCCTGCCCCATATGTCACAGAGATAAAATCAGGATGTAAATCCTTTAGTTCTTCTAAAGTGTTATATATTGAATCAATATTTGAATTTTTCTTTGGAGGAAATATCTCAAAAGAAAATAATTGTTTTTTTGTACTTAATTCTTGTAAGTTCATTTTTTCTCCTAACCACATGATGAAAATAAGTTATATCCTATAATAATCATTAATACTAATATACATATTGAAATAAAGCTGGCACTAAGATAAAGTCCAATAGCAATGCCAATGGCAAGCCAAAATAAAATAAATCCGCAAATACGTTTCAAATAATACTCTTTTTTATTATTATATGCGAGTTTGCGGATTATCTTACTATTCGTTTTCTGTAGTTGTTGCTGCTTTAATTATCTCGTCATCTGAAAGCTTGTCTGACTTATTTGATTTATCCGACTTTACAAACTTATTAATAATATCTGGTGCCATATCAATTATTCTTGATAAACTGTCAGTATTCTTGATATTAACAATTTTACTTGAGCCATTATTAATAACAAGTACAGCACTTGGGGACATTTTTGCTCCCATTCCACCTTTGTTAGAACCGGCTCCCATACCAAAAGAAACGTCTACTAAAGGTAAAATAATTGTGTCATCAATATGAACCGCTTCACCTACAACTGTTTTTGTTGTCATAAAACCACTCATACCCTTAAATAACGATGTAACTGCTGAATCAAAACTGTTGTTGTCTGCCATAATTAGCCTCCTATTTTTTTATAAATTCTAAAAATTCTCTAATTCTTTTTTGTCTATATAGCTTTAACACTAATAGTAAAGTGGTAAACACACATATGTGTCCCTTGAAAGAAATATTGCCATTAAACATCATTTCATCAAAGTTTGGAATAACATCAAGTTTTTTTAATCTTTCAGGTTTAAAAATACAAATAATGCCTAAAACCTCTCCTGTTAATGCCGGATCGTTAAATCCAAAATTAATGGTTCCTTTTCCTTGTCTAGGAAGAATGTTCCTAAGCAATTTATATATAGATTCTTTTACAAAGGTAATGGCTTCTTTAGACCTTTTATCTCTTAAGAAATCTAAATATTCCTGTTTTCTTTTAGAAGCATTTTTTAGTTTAGCACATATTCTTCTAAATTTGAAATTGAAATTATTTATAATTGATAATAATTTCTTTTTATAACTAAAAAATATTGATTTTCTTTTTTTATGGTTATCATCCTGTGCACTAGTATCAGGCTTTTCTATATTCTTTTTATCAATACTTTCTTTATTGGATTCATCAATACTTTCTTTGTTTTTTTCATCAATACTTTCTTTGCTTTTTTTATTAATACTTTTTTTATTAATACTTTCTTTATTGGATTCAATATTATTATCATCAGTATTTGAATATTCATCCTCAAAATCACCTATACTATTTTCTGATTCTGAATCCCTGTTTTTATTTTTAGTTTTATCTAGTGAAATACTTTTAAATAAAAGTTTAACAGAATATTTTATTTCTTTATCAAATATCACTTTAATTCTAACTAATCCAAAAAGATAATGACCTTTAATAAAACCTTTTGTATCTTTAAAGTTTTTATTATCAAAATTCAATTCACCTTTATATTTTATAGGCGAAAACAAAACTGATAGAATTAAAATAAGAAGTATTGCCAAAATAATTAAAAGTATTATTCCGATAATCTTTAAAATAACTAAGCCAATATGTAGCATTATAGATTTCTCTCCTTATAATACTTTAATATTTCCAAATCTTTATTTCTAAAATAGCACTCTGAAACAATGGAATTTACTAACTCTAAAGCTTCTTCCTTTGTATATGCTATTCCAATTACAGTGTATTTTTTAGACTGATAAAAACTTTGTAGTAAAACATTGTAAGGATACACCTCTAAAACACCAGGACCATCTATTGGTAAGGTTAAAAAATAAGTGTCAAATAATGGCTTCTTATGCTTTATTGCCCGATATATTTTGCCTTTACGTGATGATGCTAACTCACCAAATATTGTACGATTTGAAAGTATCATTCTCACCATACCTTTCACAAATAACTATTTTTATTGTTCAATTAAGCTATGAAAAATTTCAACACAAGCAATCTTTTCTGCTTCATCAGTACATGAATTTATGCTATCAGCAACAAATTTATTGATTTCATCAACATTATTAAAAAATATTGGAAGTGATGATAATACTGAAGCCATCACCGCTCTATTAATCTGCCTTTTATGTGTATTAAAGAAATCTGTAAAGTCATTTTTAAGCAAATCGAATTTATCATCAATAAATGCCACATCACAATTGCCTTCTAAAGTTTTTTCTTTAAACTCTACAAATATACTTCCAGATTCCAATTTATTAATAACTTCTAATGAATTATATAAATTATCTACCATATATGAAGAGCATTCATCCATATAGTTTTCAAGTATTAATTCTAAAACGTGTTCAACACTAGAAAATATCCTATAGTATTCTTCCTGTTTGCCTTCAAGCTGTATAAAATAATTTTCAACTTCTATGTCATCTTCTAAATGATTTTCATTTAAAAATCGATTATACAATGTTGATATTATATCTATACATGCAGTATGCTCAATTGGACTATCAGCTACATAATGATTAGAAAGAACAATTACATATACATCATTAATAAGTTCAGATAACATCATATATTTGTTAACCTTTTCTTCAATAAACCCTGTAGCAAAATTAAGTTTATTGTGAAGGTCATCATACTTTTCTTTTGTAAGATTAGTAAAATCAGCAGAACGAAAATCATTGTATATTTCATAAATATCATCTGATAACAAAAAAGCATTTTCATCTATATCAAGCATTGCTGAAGTTCTAAGCATATATAAAAAATCATTAAAGCTTTGCTTTTCACTATCCTTATATACTAATAGTCCTGTATGAAGCATTTCGAAAAATTTAGATTTAGTCATTCTAAGAGGTAGCTGTCTTACTGTTTCACAAATTTTGGTGTTCATTACCATATTATCTTTGTCAGATAGTATATATGACATAACAGATGCACTAAAGGTTGCATCATCTTCTAGCAATGAAGTATCTGCGTCATAAAATCTGTATTCTACACGATTTAGTACATATTCAAAAATATTGAATATGTCAGCTAAGGAGGTGAGTCCCTTCATAACATTGATAGATTTTTCTCTCAGTTTTGTTATATTAGACAAGGTTACTACTTGTTCTTCGCCCATAACTGGGTTGATAACGCCGCTATTAATTGTATCATTTAGCTGCAATATTAATTCTGATAAATACTTATCATTTAGATTTTCTTCACTAACTATCTCAAAATAGGTATAGTAGTTCATTGCCAATCTAACAAATGAGTAATTATTATATATATTCATAAGTTTTTTGCCAAAAACAGGTAAATTCATATCGAGATTTTTACCTTTGACAATTTCCGATGATGATAATCTCATAATATCCTCCAATTTCAAACATATAAATCAAATTATAGCATATTATTTTTGAATAAACAAATAAAAAAGGAATGAGTAAACTCATTCCTAAAAAATTATTTTTTGAAAATATCTGTAAAATCAAATGTTGCAAGATAATCATCAACAGTTTCAGCTCTTCTAATTAACTGTACTTCACCATTTTCCTTTAATAAAAGCTCAGCAGATTTAAGTTTTCCATTATAGTTGTAACCCATTGCATATCCGTGGGCTCCAGTATCATGGATATAAATATAATCGCCTAATTCTATCTTTGGAAGCATTCTATCAATAGCAAACTTATCATTATTTTCACATAATGAACCAGTTACATCATATTTTTGGTTACATGCTTCATTTTCCTTACCAAGAACTGTAATATGATGATATGAACCATACATAGCTGGTCTCATAAGATTACAAGCACAAGCATCACATCCAATATACTCTTTATAGATATGTTTCTCATGTATTGTCTTTGTAACTAATGCGCCATAAGGTCCCATCATAAATCTACCAAGTTCTGTGAAAATAGCCACATCACCTAAATCATTTGGTACCAATACTTCATCAAATACTTTGTGAACGCCATCGCCAATTGCCAAGATATCATTAGCTTCTTGATCAGGCTTATAATCAATACCTATTCCGCCTGAAAGATTTATGAATGAAAGGCTCACACCAATTGTTTCTTTAATTTCTACAGCTAATTCAAACAACTGCTTTGCAAGTGTAGGATAATATTCATTTGTAACTGTATTACTAGCTAAGAAAGCATGAATACCAAACTTCTTAACACCTTTGTTTTTTAATATTTCGTATGCTTTAAATAACTGCTCTTTTGTCATTCCATACTTTGCATCCCCAGGGTTGTCCATAATTGCATTACTAATACCAAATACCCCGCCTGGATTATATCTTAAACATATAGTTTCAGGAATACCCGCTACTTTTTCTAAAAATTCAATATGAGTAAAATCATCTAAATTGATTATAGCTCCAAGTTTTTTAGCATAAACAAATTCCTCTGCTGGTGTTGCATTAGATGAAAACATTATTCCTTCTTCTTTATCATCAATTGAAAATCCCATTTTCTGAGCCATAAATAATTCAGACATTGAAGAGCAATCTACTCCACAATCGAACTCCTTTAAAATATCAATTAAAAATGGGTTTGGATTTGCTTTTACAGCAAAATATTCTCTAAATCCTTTATTCCAAGAAAATGCCTGTTTAAGCTTTCTAGCATTTTCCTTAATTCCCTTTTCGTCATAAATATGAAATGGCGTTGGATAAGTTTTTGTTATTTCCTTAATCTTTTCAAGTGTTACAAATGGTTTCTTTTCCATTTTAACTCTCCTTTCGTAATTTCTTATTTGTAAAAATATACACCTATTCTTGTAAAATGTAAACAGTTTTTAACGTAATAAACTGATAAATAACTACATAAGTGGTGCAATTATCCATAAAAGCTTTCCTTTTAGTCGTGTAAAAATATTGAATTTTAAGCATTTTTCCATGGTTATTTCTTCACATTTTTCTAAAGTATTAATGAAATCCTCTTCAACCTTTAATACTTCATCCATCTCTTGAAAATATGCTGCACATTCCATATTAAGATACATACTTCTAAAATCCATATTGATTGTTCCTACTACCGCTTTCTTATTATCACTAACAAAGGTTTTAGCATGAACAAAACCTGGAGTATATTCATAAATTTTTATTCCACGTTCTATAAGCTTTGGATATAAATTTCGAGCTACACTGTATGCAGACGGATTATCTGTAATGTGAGGAAGAATCATTTTAACATCAACTCCTCGCTTTGAGGCATATTCTAAGGATAATATCATCTCGTTATCTAAAACAAGATATGGTGACATTATATGGACATAATCTTTGGCATTGTTTAGTATGTCCATATATACAATTTCTCCAACATTTTCTTTGTCAAAAGGATTATCTCCATATGGCATTACGTATCCTTTTGATTTAACAGGTGTACATTTTATGTATTTACTATAGTCTTCTGTAGTATTACTTGAAATTCGCCAATTTTGTAGAAACATCAACGTAAAGCTTTTAACAGCTTCACCTGTAATCATTACAGCATTATCCTTCCAATGTCCAAATTTAACTAATTTATTTATATATTCATCAGCTAGGTTTACTCCACCTGTATAGGCAACTCTTCCATCGATAACGCATATTTTTCTATGATCTCTATTATTTTGATAAGAGGATAATGCTGGTCTTATAGGTGAAAAAACTCTACAATTAATACCAAAGGCTTCCATTGTTTTTGGATAATCATGAGGTAAAAGCTTAATTGAGCACATACCATCATACATAAATCTAACTTCAACGCCTTGTTTAACTTTTTCTTTTAAAATATCTAGTATGGTGTTCCACATTATACCCTCATCAACTATATAATATTCTAAAAAAATAAACTCTGTTGCTTTATTCAGTTCTTCAATTAAGCTTTCAAACTTTTCTTCACCAATTTTAAAATATTTAACCTGGGAATTCTCGTAAACAGGAAAACCACCATAATCATTCATGTATTTTGATAATCCATAAAGTTCATCATTATTTTTATTTAGTTTTTCTATTACCTCATCATCCTGTACAAGATATGGCTTTGTTTCACTAATATGAAGCATAACCTTTTTCTTAATAGTTCTAAGTCCTGGATGAATTTTTATCAGTAAATAAAACAATGCCCCGAAAATAGGTACAAATAGAATCAAGAAAATCCATACCACCTTATAGGATGCATTAATATCATTATTTCCTATGTGTACACAAAGCATAAGGGATATTAATGTAGTTATAGCATAAAAATAAATAAAATATTCTTTGAGTAATAATGTAAATAAAACAATAAAAAGAACCTGCAATGCAACAGATGAAAATACAAAGAAGGTTCTACCAAAAACCATTCTGAATAATTTGTTCTTACTACGTTCAGTTAATTTATAATCAATATTTGTTTCGTTTTTCATATCGTCCTGCTTTCAAAAAAGAGTCACATTTGTGACTCTTATACAACTGCAAATAAGCTTCTTATGTCCTGAAGCATCTCTATTGCCTCTCCCATGCTTATCTTTATCTTTCCTTTGCTCCACATAACAGAAAAGCCATCGGTATATACTTTTTTAAACAGATCTTTATTCTCTAGTTCACTAAATCTTAATGTTTTAATTTTTTGATTAAAATTTAAAATTATGTAATTACCATTTCCAAGTTCAATCAGTAATCTATAGTCCTCAAATGGAATTACTTTTTCAATAATTGACATACTATTCCTCCAATAATAATCTAATTATCTCATGAGAATGTGGAAATTTCATCCTACTAAAAGGAGGGTTTATTCAAAAAAATTCTTTAATTCATTTCTTGAATTGATACCTAATTTATTAAAAATACTTTTAATATTTGATTTAACAGTACTTTCTGCAATAAACAGCATATCAGCAATTTCCTTGTTCGACAGTCTTTGGGCTGCTAACTTAGCAACCTCAAGTTCTCTGTTAGTCAAGCCATAATTTTCATCATTTTTAGAGGCCCTTTTTAAAACTCTCATTCCTTTTGAATACTTTTTAGAAATATTCATAATCTGATCAATAAAGTCTTTATATTTTGTTTCTTTTATATCACATAATAATACTCCAATATCCGAGAAATTTTCAATAAACGGAATGAAAAGCATATCTTCATATGCCAAATTAATTGCTTCTATTAATAGCTTTTTAGACTTTGCATTATCAGTTTTATTAAGATTTGCTATAGCTATAAATATATAAATATAAATCTTACAAATTATATTTTGATAGCAATTTGCTGTTGATAGGTAATTGCCACTAATAGAAATGAATTCTTCATTTTTACCTTTTAATAATAAATATTTACCATGAACAATATTTGCAAAACCTATATTTTGCATTCTGCAATTCTTTTCAATTAAATTATGATTTGTTAACCATGAAGGTAAAAGCTCTGGAGAATCTAATAGTATTCTAATAAATCCCTCACACATATTACACATTATATTTAAGTCAAATCTTCCTGCTGTTTGTGTGACTTCTCTTAACTTATCGATATAATGATTAATAAGTATAAAATCAGCTTTAATATATGCAATACGCCCTAATAAAAAGTATGCACAAACTATTACATCTGTCTGTTTTCTTGTTTCTGCAAGATAAATAGCTTTATCACATAATAAAGAAGCATCATTAAGATTTCCTTGATTAAAAAGAATTTCAGCCTTCATTAAAGCCTCTGCACCTTTTGACGCACCATCAAACAATTTGTATATCAAAGGCATAATAGCTTCAAATTTGCTTAATTCCACATTTAATTCACCAGGTTTTGAATGAAAGCTTGATAATATACTTGGATTATTAAAAATAATTGAATTATAAGCATTAAAGATCCTTGACGGAGCATTTAATAATTTAAAAGCATTTTCATAGCTTACTAGCATTTTATCCAAATCATTAAAATCCTTTAACGTACAAACTAATCTAAGCTCACCTAATAGATAATTTTTCTCATCTGTATCATAGTCTGAAGAATTAATTAATTTTTCAAGCAACAAAGATTCATTTAAGAATAAATCCTTCTCATTATAAATAAATAAAGAAAACAAAAAAATGTAATACTTTGAAGCATGTTTTAACTTCAATTCATTTGTAGTCTTTGTGACTGTATTAATAAATATATTTTTATTCTTATAGGAAATATTAGGAATAATATCACTTGCCTTATAATTCATACTTAGAACAGCATCATAATCAGCAACAAAATCATAATATTTTATTGCTTTAAAATAAATCTCGTTTTTGCAATACCATTGTCCTGCTTTTTCATATATGTTCTTTTTAAAAACAGATTCAAGCTTCACAAATTCCATCTCTAAAAAAGACTTTAAGATTGTGTGAATATAATATTTTCTTGATTTTATATCGAATTTAATAAATGAATTATTATCAAGTAAATTTTCCATTTCACTTTCGTTTAATATATCCGAGGCTACAAGCATAGATTGTCCAAATGAAAAATTCGGGTAAATGCTCATAGTTATTAAAAAATCCTGCTCTTTACGATTAAGATTATTCCAAATCGCCTTACATACAAGATTATCAACACTTACTGTAGGTTCAAAGCAACCTGATGTAACATAGCTTAACATTTGAAGGTAAAGAGCAATAGCCCAGCCTTCTGTATATTGAAATAAAAAATCAACTTCATCTTTATTTAGTTCTATACCAAAATTCTCATAGTAGGAGAATATTTCATCCTTCGTAAATTCAAAGTCACTTTTACCAATATAATTAATTTTCTTTCTCTGTACAAGTTCAAAAGTATTTTTTGAATTAATGGACTGAGTAAGACAGATAACTTTAAAATTTTTATTTTGTCCAAGGGATAAATCCTGAATAATAATGTTTAACATATCATCACTAATCAAATGATAATTATCTAAAACGAGGATATTCTTTTCGTTAAAATCAATCTCTAAAATTGCTTTTGCAATATTACGAGCATCATCAATTTCTTTAGGAAACCCAATGCTTCGTAGTTTTTTTGCGCACTCTTCGCTTATTGAATCCATACGAAAGCAAAAATTTCGAAAAATTTCTTCTTTGTCAGTTGTATCAATATTAAACCAATTAAACTTAACATTATTTTCTTCAAGATAATACTTAATAACTGTTGTTTTTCCATAGCCTGTAGGGGATTCAACTATTGTTAATGGATATGTTAAAACAGTTCGAAGTCTGCTCTTTAATCTTGTTGAAATATATACTTTACCTGGTTTAAAATCTTTTACAATCGCCATAATTATCTCCTAATTAATTGTTCCAGTACTCATCTGAAATTTCGCTAGTTTTATCTCTTAACATTAGTTCTATAACAGCATCTTTTACATTTTTATTTTCAAATAATACTTTATTTACTTGTTCAATAATTGGAAGGGAAACCTGATATTTTCTAGCCAATAAAAGTCCGGCTTTGGCTGAATATACACCTTCTACAACCTGATTAACCTCTTTCATTGCTTCATCCATAGACTTTCCTTGTCCAATAAGAATTCCGGCTCTTCGATTTCTGCTATGCATACTTGCACAGGTTACGATTAAATCGCCAATTCCAGAAAGTCCAGCAAAGGTTTCAACTTTACAACCCATTGCAACACCTAAACGTGTAATTTCAGCTATTCCACGAGTAATCAATGCAGCCTTTGTATTATCACCAAATCCTAATCCATCAGCCATACCAGATGCTAATGCAATAACATTCTTAAGTGAACCACCTACTTCTATGCCTAATATATCAGGGCTTGTATACACTCTAAATACATGGCTAGAAAAAATCTCTTGAATGTACTCTGCTGTGCTTCTTTCTCTTGCTCCAACAACACATGTAGTTGGTAATCCTCTTCCAACTTCCTCTGCATGGCTAGGACCCGATAATACAGCAACTGTTATATTTTTAGCTTCCTCTTCTATAATTTCTGTTAATGTCATAAGAGTTTCTTCTTCTATACCCTTACCAACATTGACAATGATTTGACCAGTTTTAACAAAATCTTTGATTTTAGCAGCTGTCTGCCTTGTAAATTTAGATGCAACTGCCATTACAATAATGTCCTTGTCAGTACAAGCTTCTCTTAGATCATCTGTAATAAATATTTTTTCATCAATCAAAACACCTTTTAAACTATTAATATTTTCCCTATTCTCCTTTAGCATTTTAACTTCCTCGCTAACAGCAGACCACATAGTCACATTATGACCATTGTTATTAAGTAATACTGCAATGCCAATGCCCCATGCACCACAGCCTAAAATAGATACATTTGCCATAATATTTCTCCTCTATGCTTCCTTTTTCTTTTCACCAATTTTACGTTCAGTTCCATTAATTAAACGGATGATATTGCCTCTATGTCTAAATATTGCCAAACCAGATAGTAAGAATACCAATATGTATACTTCAATAAGGTGTGGCTTATAGCTTACTGGAAGATATCCTAATGTTCCCATTATAACGATGTAAATAAACAATTCTAACATCATAACTATAGAACCAAGTGAAACATATTTGGTAATAAAAGCAACACCAAAGAAAGTAACACATGCAAGAATAATAAGCTTATAGTCTAATAAAGAGACAATTACTCCACTTGAAGCAGCTATTCCTTTTCCACCTTTAAAATTCATATAAAAAGGGAAATTATGACCTAATACCACTCCAATTCCACCATATATAACCAAAATAAAGGTTAATTCAGTTCCTACATCTAAACCACATGAAAACAGTGCCCTGATAAACAAACCACAAAAAACACCTTTGAGCGCATCACCAAAGTAAGTAATAACACCGGCTTTTTTTCCTAAAACTCTCATTGCGTTTGTTGTTCCTGCATTTCCACTACCATACTCTCTTATGTCTACATGATTCAATCTTCCATATAAATATCCTGTTTGAAACAGTCCAAAAATATATCCTATTACAATACAAATAATTCTATATAATATTTCGTACATAATAATCTCCTGTTTATTGTTCTTTTTCCTTTCGTTCTCGAATAATGAACTTAAGTGGAGTTCCTTTGAAACCGAAAGCATCCCTAACTTTATTTTCAATATATCTTGTATATGAAAAATGCATTAACTGCTTATCATTTACAAAAATAACAAACGTAGGAGGTTTAACGGAAACCTGGGTAATATAATAAAGTTTTAATCTCTTTCCTTTATCTGAAGGTGGCTGTTGCATTGCTACTGCTTCGGCCATAATTTCATTAAGCACACCAGTACCAATTCTCAATGTGGAATTTTCTATTACAACATCAATAAGATCAAACATTTTATTTAATCTTTGACCAGTTGTAGCAGAAATAAATAACAGCTCTGCATAAGGCATAAATGCAAGAATATCTTTTATATTCTTTGTGTATTCATAAATGGTTTTGTCAGTTTTTTCAACAGCATCCCATTTATTTACAGCAATAATAATACCTTTTCCTCTTTCATGTGCAATTCCTGCAATCTTAGCATCCTGTTCTGTAACACCTTCTGTTGCATCTATTACTAACACTACAACATCAGCTCTATCTACAGCAGTGACAGAACGAATAATGGAATATCTTTCAAGTTCTTCCTTAATCTTGTTTTTTCTTCTAAGACCAGCAGTATCAATAAATACATATTCTTTATCATCTTTCTTAATGACTGTATCAACTGCATCTCTTGTTGTACCTGCAATATTAGAAACAATAAGTCTATTTTCACCTGAAAGTTTATTAATTAGAGAAGATTTTCCAACATTTGGTTTACCAATGATAGCAACTCTTGGTCTATCATCATCTACATCTTCATATTCAAGCTCTTCAAAATGTTTTGTGACATCATCAAGTAAATCACCAAGACCTAACTTTGAAACAGCACTAACTGCTATTGGATCACCAATACCTAAATTATAGAATTCGTAAACATCGGCTTGCATCTTTTGAAAATTATCAACCTTATTTACGCATAAAACAACAGGTTTATGACTTTTTCTAAGCATATCACATACCTTAGAATCACTATCAACAAGACCCTGTTTTACATCAACCATAAAAATAATAACATCAGCTGTAGCAATTGCTATTTCAGCTTGTTCTCTCATTTGTGACAAAATAATATCATTGCTATCAGGTTCAATACCACCTGTATCAATCATTGTAAAGTTGTAATTAAGCCAGCTAATTTCGGCATAAATCCTGTCTCTTGTTACACCTGGAGTATCTTTAACGATTGAAATCATCTCTCCGGCTAGTGCATTGAACAATGTTGATTTCCCAACATTTGGTCTACCAACAATGGCAACTACTGGTTTACTCATCTATTTTCTCCTTCATCTATTTGGAAAACATTTCACATAAACAAAATTTGATTTGTTATATGAAGTATTCTCATAATTATCAGTTACAATTGCTTTTAACAAGCTGTCTCCACTACTATCAGGTACAACTATATCAATATTTAATTTATCTGCAAGTTCAGATAAATGCATATCATCTAAAAATACGTCTTCTCCACTTCTAAGAACATTTCCTGGAAGCAACAATTTGTCACCAAGATTAATGTCTTTTAGCTGCTCTAATATATCACCACCGGTAAGAAGGCCTGAAACAGTAATGGATTCACCAAAAAAGTTGTTTTTAATAGTGATAACATTAACAGAGGTATTTGTGTATTTCTCGCAAAGAAGCTTCATAAGCTTTGAAAGCATTGAACTAGCAAGCTTTCCTGTAGCAATGGTAATATTTCTTGTAACATTATCACCCATTGATAAATTAACAGCCTCTATAAATTCATCCTGCAAAAGCCTCATCATTCCCACACCATTTTCAAGCTGTATATATCCATCATATTGTTCTTCCTTTGGAAACTCGCGATTGGCCATAATATACCATTCGTCTGATGCATGAATAAAGTGAAGACCAAATTTGTCATAAAATTCCTGCTGATAACTCTCTATAGTATCTATTACAAGCTCTGCATCTTCTTTTGTAAACTGTTCAAGTGGATATAGTCCATCTCTATACTTAGTAAGTCCAGAAGGTACAACCGATACACTTCTCATATGTGGTAAATACTTTGACAAATCATTAATGCTTCTAATAAGTTCATCTTTATCATTAACATTTTTGCATAAAACTATTTGTCCATTCATCTCAATGCAATGCTGTGCAAGATAATCTATTTTTTTAAGTGCATCACCTGCAAAACGATTATTAAGCATTTTACAACGCAATGCAGGATTTGTTGTATGAACAGATATGTTTATAGGACATAAATGATATTTTACAATTCGTTCTATATCCTTATCCTTCATATTTGTAAGCGTTATATAATTACCCTGTAAAAATGATAATCTAGAATCATCATCCTTAAAATATAAGGTATCTCGCATGCCCTTAGGCATTTGGTCAATAAAGCAAAACATACATTTATTACAACAAGACTTATAATCATCCATAAGTCCCTGTTCAAATTCTATACCAAGATCTTCTTCAAACTCTTTATCAATTTCTAAGAGCCATTCTTCTCCGTTTTTCTTGCGAATCAAAACCTCAATATATTCTTCATTGATCATATAATGATAATCAAATACATCCTCGACTGTTTCACCATTAATTTCCAATAAAGCATCTCCGGCTTTTATATCTAATTCACTAGCTATTGAATTATCTAATACTGTCTTGATTATATGGCCATTATTTTCTTTCATAATTAACCTTTCAGTCTACTTATTTTGGTAATATTCTTCAACAAGACTCTTTATACGCTCGGTAGGAGAAAGAACTGCTCCTGTTGACATATCATGATTAAGAGTATCAATGATAATAGCTAAAAATCTACTCATATCTGCCTCTAAATAATATGGTCTCTTTAATAATTCATCAGTTCTGTATATTAAATTTGTTGTAATAACATAATCAAAAAATCCTTTTTCATAACATTCATCAAACTTAGACATACCCTCTGTAAACAAACCAAATGTAGTACAAATAAATACTTTTCTTGCACCTCTGTCCTTTATCTGTTTTGCTACATCTAGCATACTTTCACCAGATGAAATCATATCATCTACGATAATTACATCTTTTCCAGTCACGTTTGAGCCTAAAAATTCATGTGCCACAATTGGGTTTTTACCACCTATAACTGTTGAATAATCTCTACGTTTATAAAACATACCCATATCAACACCTAGAACATTAGAAAAATAAACTGCTCTGTTCATAGCACCTTCATCTGGACTAATAATCATCATATTTTCATTATCAATCTTTAAATCTTTATCCACACTAAGGATAGCTCTTATAAATTGATATGGTGGCATATAATTATCAAAACCTCGAAGAGGAATAGAATTAACAACTCTAGGATCATGAGCATCAAAAGTGATAATATTATCAACTCCCATATTTGTAAGTTCTTGTAATCCCATTGCGCAATCTAGGGACTCTCTACGAGTTCTTTTGTGCTGTCTTCCTTCATACATAAATGGCATAATAACATTTACACGTTTTGATACAGCTTTTGCGGCTGAAATAATTCTTTTTAAATCTTGAAAATGATCATCCGGAGACATATGATTTTCAAATCCACATACTGAATACTTTAAGCTATAATTTCCAACGTCAACCATAGCAAAAACATCATCTCCACGCACTGATTCATTAATAACTCCTTTTGCTTCACCAGAGCCAAATCTTGGGCAATGGCAATCTAGTAAATAAGAATCACAATTATATCTTTTAAAATCTACTGGTAATTTACCGCTTTTACTTCTAGCATTTCTCATTTCTACAATATGTTTGTCAACTAGCAGGGCTAAATCCATACAACCTTCTAAAGCTGCAATTTTTAATGGTGCAACTGGTAATGTAATATCTGTAATGTTTGATTTAGACATTTTATCCTCCGATCTATATATAAGCATAATAATCCAAATACTTTTATACCATTATAAACCAACTTCGTCAAGTTTAATAGTTTTAAAAAAATGGAAATAAATAGCATTATATTTAAGAAACATTAGCAAATACTATGAGTGGAAAATTAAAAGGAGGATTAAATATATGAACACCAAAGGTTTGGATTACACAATACTTACTATTGTTATAATCGGAGCTATTAATTGGGGATTAATCGTTTTTTTTAAACTTGACCTCATAGCAATGGTCTTTGGGGATATGACTCTTATTTCTAGAATTATATATTCTGTTGTAGGATTATGTGGACTCTACCTAATAAGTCTTTATGGAAGAGTTAGTTCAGCAATGGGAGAATAAATAAATCCCAGGCAAAAAGCCTGGGATACATATTTTTACTTATAGATATCTCTCCAATCCAAATCGCCTCTATCTAATGCTTTAATGAGCAATTCAGCTGTTGCAACATTTGTTGCAAGTGGAATATTGTGTATATCACATAATTTAAATATATTGGTAATATCTGGTTCATGTTTTTGCTTTGTTAGTGGATCTCTCATGAAAATAACTAAATCTATTTGATTATTTTCTATCTGGGAACCTAACTGAGTTTCACCACCAAGATGTCCCGCTAAAAATTTATGAACATTAAGATTTGTAACTTCTTCAACCATACGTCCAGTTGTTCCCGTTGCATATAGCTCATGTTTAGCTAAAATTCCTCTATAGGCAATACAAAAATTTTGTAATAATTTCTTTTTCGAATCATGGGCAATTAAACCAATATTCATATATGACCTCCTTTTGTTTATCATATGAGTTTCTTATGATGTAATCCAATATTAAGTACAAATCCCATCGCCATCATCAAACTAAGCAAAGAACTTAGTCCATAACTTACAAAGGGTAAAGGAATACCTGTATTTGGTAATAATCTTGTGGCAACTCCGATGTTAACAAATGCCTGAATAGCAATCAAGGAACCAATACCTGCACAAATCAGCCTTCCGGCTAAATCCGGGGCATGTGCTGCTGTATAGAAGCATTCAAATGTTATCAGTGCAATTAAAATAATAACGGAAACAGTACCAACAAAGCCTAATTCTTCACCTACGATTGTAAAAATAAAATCTGTTTGAGGTTCTGAAATAAAATTACCATTTTTAACAGAATTTTCACTATCATTGTTGAGACCTTTGCCCCATAATCCACCTGAGCCAATGGCCATAAGTGAATTGTCCTGCTGATAGTTAATTCTAGCTGCAATCTCATTGTCTTCATCATAAAAACCTATAAGTCTGTTAAACTGATAATCATCTAATATTGTTTGATTTGGCTGTAATAACAGATAGACTAAACAAATGGAAACGGGAACGGCTATAGCAAAAACAGTTATGATGTACTTATAACTTATCCCTACAATAAACATTATAACACAAAAAACAAAAACTATAACAATACTGGTGGATAAATCTGGTTGTTTATATATCAAAAGTAATGGAATTAAAAATAATACTGCTGTTATTGCAACAATTTTAAATTTATTTATTTGATCTTTAAATTTCATTAAAAACTTTGATAAAAATAAAATAATAAATAATTTAGCAAACTCAGATGGTTGAATTTGAATCGGTCCAATATCAATCCATCTTTGCGCTCCCATATGATTATCACCTATCAGCTGAACTAAAATCAATAATAATAAATTGCCTGCATAAATGAGCCAGTAAAATTTCAATATAAATTCATAATCAAATAGTGCAATAACTACCATCGCAATAGTTCCAATAACCAAACCTAAAATCTGTTTTGTTTCATAGGTATCTGAAGTTGTTGCACTTGCTATGACATTTACACCTAATATATTAATCGCAATAAGCCAGATAATAAGTCTGAAATTAAGGTATTTTATCTGATATGTTTTTAATTTTTCAATTGCTTTTTTATATAATAATGCCATTTTATCTCCAATATGGACTACGAATTATGTTTTACTTCCTTAATAGGAATATTTGCAATAATAGCAGGAACATTACCATTTGAACCCTCTGATTCAGTTTGAGTAATCTGAATGTCAAGGCCTTCACAGTCAATTTCCATGTACTTTGCAATTACGTTAATAATATCATTTTTGATCATTTCCATTATTTCAGGAGAACAATTTGCTCTATCTGAAACTAATAATAGCTTTAATCTATCCTTAGCTACATTACTAGATGATTTTTTCTTAAATAAATCGAAAACACTCATATCGTCCCTCCTAATTCTTCTTAAAGAACTTGCCAATTTTAGCAAAAAATCCATTTCCAGCAGCTAAATCAAGCATTGGAACCTCTTCACCAATAATTCTACGACAGATATTTAGATATGCTTGTCCTGGTAAAGTATTATTTCCTACTAATGGTTCTCCTTGGTTTGTAGCAATAACAATATTTTCATCATCTGGGACAGCTCCAATTAAGTCTATTGCGAGAATATCTAAAACATCCTCTATAGACATCATGTCACCTTTCTTAACCATATCCATACGAATTCTGTTTACGATAAGATCAATTTTATGCATTTCATTTGCTTCAAGTAATCCAATGATTCTATCTGCATCTCTAATAGCTGATACTTCAGGTGTTGTAACAACTAAAGCTCTATCTGCACCAGCAATAGCATTCTTAAAGCCTTGCTCAATACCTGCAGGGCAGTCAAGAATT
Organism: uncultured Roseburia sp.; assembly: GCA_964573715.1. GTDB lineage: Bacteria > Bacillota > Clostridia > Lachnospirales > Lachnospiraceae > SVEL01. Next base: position 29,699 of record CAZNKR010000013.1, read on the forward strand.
ATGTAGTCAAATTCTTCTTTTAATTCATCTACTAATGTTTTCATCTTTTCTGGTGTAACAGATGTCTTATCTCTTGTCTGAGCAGATGGTAAAAGATATAAATTAGGATATCTTTTATCTTTAATCATAGCCTGTTTTGCTCTACAATTACCTTCAACTACATCTACAAGATTGTAAACAATACGATTCTCAAGGCCCATAACTACATCAAGGTTTCTAAGTCCTATATCTGTATCAATTAATACTACTTTCTTATCAAGTTTTGCAAGACCTGTACCAACATTTGCTGATGTTGTAGTCTTGCCAACGCCACCTTTACCTGAGGTGACTACAATAACTTCGCTCATAAAATCCTCCATCCTGCTATATAAGCTTACAATATCTTTATAATTTTATATCATTAAGAACCTCTTTTGATAAGGGTTCTATATAAATATTGCCTTCTTCAACGTATGCAATCTTAGTTTCAAGCTTTGCATTCTTCTTTGGTTTATCCGAACATCTTGCAATAATATCTGCAATTCGTATTTGAACAGGATACATATCTAATGCAACTACAAATGAGGAATAATCACCACAAAGACCAGCATAAACTGTTCCTTTAAGAGAACCTAATACAACAACATTGCCTGCTGAAATGATTTTAGCTCCAGGATTAACATCCCCAAGAATAACGATACTTGCATCGCTTTCTAGAACCTGTCCACTTCTAAGTGTTCCTCTATAAAACTGACCACCTGTAACATTTGATACAACAGTTTCTGTAACAATATCTTTTACTTGTTCAACTGCTTCTTTAAACTGTTCTTCTCTTTCATTATCAATAATACAAACGATATTGAGATTGGAATTTTCAGTGATAACATCTATTATCTGCTGTTGTTCATCACTTGAAAGCTTTCTACCTTCAAATGAAATGGCACTTTTGGCATTTTCGAAAAATTTTGCCGAATCCTTGATTTTATCCATAATTTCATTCTTGATTTCTTCAAAAGTGACCTCATTATTCATTGAAACAACAATTCCATATTTATTTCCTTTGATTGAAACTAAACTTTTCACTTTCACCCATCCCTTCCAAAATGTATTTTACTAAAAAATAAGCAAATCGTCAATTTTATTCGAATTAATTGTGTTGCATATCTTCAATAGCTACTCCATTGTTATCGTTTTCATGTTCTCCTTCTATATATGGACCTTCTGCGCTTCCATTTAAAATTTGTTCAAGAGTAATGTCTCCAAAATAATATTTTAATATATTAGCAGAAATCTTAACAGCATAGGATGATTTATATCCATACTGAACATTTACCGAAAAACTAATTTGTGGATCAGTAGCTGGAGCATATCCAAGGCAAATAGCATGATCAGGTAAATTTGAATTTTCTTGGGCTGTACCAGTTTTTGCTGCAACAGTAAAATTAAGGCCATTAAATCCTGAATATGAATTAGCAGCCATAGTCATACCTTTTTGAACAGTACTAAGAGTTAACTGTGATATGTCTAACTGTTCATGTTCATTTGTAGACGTAGAAATAATGTTGCCATCTGTATCTTTTACATTTCCAATTAGTGTTAATTCTGAGTTAAGTCCATTAGCTGCAATAGTATTTACGTATCTAGCAAGCTGAACACCTGTAAATGAGTTATTACCCTGTCCAATAAAGGAAGCAATAACATTTTTGTCTGTAAATAATGGGCTATACTCTTCTATTTCAACACCTGATAAAGATGTTAGACCTATTTTTTCTCCGTAGCTTTTTAAAATATCCAAACCACTTTGTTCATTAAAGGTTCCATACTTTTTAGAAGAAACCCTGTAACCAACCTCATAAAAGAAACAGTTACATGATACTTCAATAGCTCTACATACATTGATACTTCCATGAGAACCTGGGTATATCCAACACTTTGGTGATGGATTAACTGTATCGTAAATACCTTTACAGGTCAGTAAAACATTATTATTAATTACACCCTCTTCTAAACCAGTAATAGTTGATAACATCTTAAATGTAGAACCAGGTGCAGTTCTCATCTTTGTAGCTCGACTATATAGTGGGCTTGATAAATCCTCACTAAGCTGTTTCCAATAATTAGAATCAATAGATCCTGAAAAAATATTATTATCATAGCTTGGGTAGGATACCATTGCTAAAACATTTCCAGAAAGAGGATCAACAATAGTACATGAAGCAGAGCATGGTGTAAGTGCAATTTGAGCTGGTGTAATTTTTAATTCTTTTATTTGTTCCATCATAAATGTATATGGACTATATGTTCCAGCCTGTAATCTCGTATAAATACTGTCATCATAATCAAGAACACTTTGATCAAACAAAAGCATACAAACCTGATTACCAGTAACATATCCATATTCAATAAGATATTTATAAACAAGCTTTGTAAATGCAAAATCCTTTAATTCCAAATCATCCACATAAGCAACTACTGCATCATAAATAGTTTCAGCATCTGAGTAACTGCCTGTTAATGGTAATAATGATGTATCAATCCAGTTATTTGAAACAAAATACTTTATTATTGTTCTAAGTGACAATTCATCACGCATCCATGAAGCATAACTTGCATCGCCACTCGGAATTTTATCTTTATTTATTACACCATCCGAAACCAATCTATTAAATATGAATGTATAATAATCATTCATTTCCTCAGACAATGCCGATAAAGCTTGTGCATCATCATTATATAATTCATTATGAATAACATTAATAATATTTTCTCTGCTTAGATTCATTGTATTATATACATTTTTCTCATTTGCAGTAGAATTAGTCCCATTAAACTTTGAAATATCTACAACGTTATTATTTATCATCTGAAAATATACAGATTTAATGGAAATCATCCAATCTTCTTTATCTTCTGCCGATAGATTATGATTTACAATTTTATCCATTAATATACCAGCTAAATGTTCTTCTAATAATTGATATATACCAATTTGTAAATCGGAATTAATAGTAAGGTAAACGTCATTTCCCGAACCCGGTTCTACGTATTCGTCCACACTTAAAACCATACCTGTTGTATTTACAATAACCTTATCATGGCCCTTAGTTCCTGCTAAAATTAACTCCAAGGAAGCTTCTATACCACTTTTTCCAACAATATCATTAAGTTCATAATCTAAGGATTCATCCTCAATTTGAGAATTAAAATCTACTAATTCTTCTTCTGAAATTTTTCCTGTATACCCAAGAATATGTGAAAAATAAACACTATTATTATATACTCTTACAGTATCCTCCTCTATGTTTACACCAGGAATATCCTTTGCACTTTCATATATAGCTGCAACTGTCTTTTCAGAAACATCCTTTGCTATTGTTGTTGATATATATTTTTGATAACTATTCAAAGATAAATTATATCTAATCATAATCATCTTTAAAATTTCTTCTTTTGTATAATCTTCATCATTAATTTCGTACTTTTTATCTCTTAAATATTCAAAAGTAAATAAAGCTGATTCCGTTGAATGCTTAACTTTTTCAGTATCAAGTACTTCAGTTCCATAAATATTTTTTAAAAATCTTAGTCTAGAAGTTTCTGAATATGAATCCGAAAACTTTAGTACACCATTATCATCAATAACAATAGCAAAATCAGAAATTAATGTATCTCCATTTTTTTCTATTAATGATATTGTTTTATAAACTATATCGTTAAGCTGTTCATTTTTAATATTTGAGCTTTCAATTGTGTCTTCTATTGTAACCGCATATGTAGGCTTGTTATATGCTAATAAATTTCCATCAGCATCATAAATATTACCTCTAGTGCCTCTATAATATCTTGTTTTTTCACTTTTTTGATTATATTCAGAAATATACTTGTCAGAATTTACAATCTGAAGATTAAATACTCTAAAAATAAGCATCCCAAAAAGTGCTGTGCAAATGAGAGCCAATATAAAAAGTCTTGATTTAATAACGTTTAGAACTAACTCAAAAAATTCTTTAATCAACTTTAGTCTCTCTCCTTTTTTCGAAATCTTCTATTTTTGTGTTTATCCATAAGATAGGTCTAAAAATAATAACGGTAATAAAGATAGTATAAACTATTTCCGGAATAATAATATTCGAAAAATAGTATCCAAAATCTAATTTATTTCTAAGCATAAAGGTTATAAAATAGTATACAAGAGAATATGCTAAATCACTTAGACCAATAGCAATTACCGGAATGTGATAATTTTTAATATATATTATGTCGTTAAAAATGCCATTTACAAAGCCAATATACATATATAACAATGCATTGATACCAATTACATCAAAATATCCATAAAAAATATCAATTAATAATCCAGCAAAAAAGCCTAGAATAAGTCCAGCTTTTCTTCCTCTAAGCAATGCAAACATACACACTATAATAAGAACCAGATTAGGAATAACACCTCCCAATGATAGACTATTACCCAATGTAGTTTCAATTAAATATGAAATTAATACAAGAAATGCAAAAACAATATTTCTAAGCAAATTATTCACCTAACTATTCATAATTTTCTTTTAGCTGTGTAATAACTAATACTTCTTCTAGATGTCCAAAGTCCACAACCGGAACAACATATCCAGATTTTGTTAATCTATTTGAATCATCCTTTATTTCCGTTACATATCCAATAAGGATACCTGGAACAAACTTATCACTTATGTACGAAGTAAGGAGCATATCTCCTTCATTGACTTGAGCATTGATATTAATATCTGTTACTTTAATCTTTCCTTCAGTCATTAATGTAAGATCACCTTGTATAATACATGTATCTGATGTATTTGCAAATTTTGCACTAACGTTACTACCATCATTTATTATGGCTGTAACCTTTGCATAATCATCACCTACGTAAGTAATTCTTCCAACTAAACCACCATCGGCAATAACATTCATATCAACTGCTAATCCATCCTTTGCCCCTTTATCAATGGTAAAAACAGTAAACCAGTTACTTGTTTCTTTTCCAATAACTCTAGCAGCAACCTTTGGATAATCAGAATAGATATTATCAAGCTTATATAGTTCTCTTAATCTTTCAAGTTCACTTTGAGCCTGAGATAAAATAACGTTTTCTGACTTTAGATTGTTATTTTCTGATTTTAGCTGTTCATTTTCATCTTGAAGTTCAGACAATTCACGCAAAGTCTCTGACTTGTCATAAAACCATCCACCAACATAATTCATTCCCTTTTGCACCGGTAAAACAATGGATGCACATGCATTCTTTATTGGTCTGGCAAAATTATCATTTACAAGACATAAAGCAATAAATCCAACACATATAATTGACAACGTCGTTAGAATGTATTTAGTTGGAATAATAAACTTTACACGCTTTTTCATCATATACCTCTATCTTAGTCATATTCCTTTTCTCTTGGAATAGATGTTAATTTTATTAACTCATCTGAACTTAAAATATCCGAAATACCTCTAATAACAGATTCAGAAGGTTCATCAGCAATATTTACCTTAAGACCAGTTTCCTGCTTAATAAGTAAATCAATGTTTTTAATTGAAGCTGAACCACCTGTAAGATAAATGCCTTTGTTTATAATATCAGCAGATAATTCTGGAGGAGTTCTCTCAAGAATAACCTTAATATTTTCAATAATTTGATGTAAAAGCTCGTGAATACCTTCATGCACTAATGCTCCAGTGATTTCTCTTGCATTTGGCAATCCAGTAACAATATTTCTACCATATGCCATGCAGATATCATTTTCATCAGCATTTATTGCATCAGCAAGCTGCTTTTTAACTTGTTCACCAGAACGTGTTCCAATAATAAGATTGTATTTTTTACGAATAATACTACAAATAGCATCATCTAGTCTGTTACCACCAACTTTTATAAGCTTACTAATAACTATTCCGCCTAATGAAATAACTGAAATTTCAGTAGTATCTGCACCAATGTTTACAATCAAATGTCCATCTGAACTATTAACATTAATACCAACACCAACAGCATCAGCAATTGGTTTTTCAACTACTGTGATACGTTTTGATTTAACCTTTGCATCCATAACAACATCATAGAATGCTCTTTTTTCAACTTCTGTAATATCAGTTGGAACTGCAATACAAAAATCTGCTCCAGTTACCGCCTTACCTCCGTTGATTTTTTTATAAAAGTTATTGAAAAGTATCTCCATATTTTGGATATCTGCAATAACACCATACCTTATTGGATATGATACGTTAATATTTGCAGGTGCTTTTTCATACATATCAAATGCAGCATCTCCAAAGCTAAATACCTCTTCTTTATTTTTAATTGCAATAACGTTTTTTTCATTAATGGTTCCGTTATTTACAAGTGAAAACATCTTAATGTTACTTGTTCCTAAATCTACTCCATAAATATGACCAGCCATGATTTACTCCTTTTCTGCTATAAATATTCTTTTTCTTTAAAACTAATGTAGTTATTATCTCCAATAATAATATGGTCTATCAAAGAAATGCCTATAATATCTCCTGCTTCCTTTATTCTTCTTGTTACAATCTTGTCCTCTCTACTTGGTGTAGGATCACCACTAGGGTGATTGTGTATTAGAATAATGGACACCGCTTTAACCTTTAATGCATCAACAAATATTTCTCTAGGTGAAGCTATTGAAGCATTAACAGTACCTTTTGAAACTAAAAACTCATCAATAAGAGCTGATTTGGTATTGAGTGCTAACATAATGAGATTTTCATTATCTTTATGCCTTAATTCTGGTCCATAATGTTTAGCTATTGTCTCTGGATTATTGTAACAAATCTTTTTGACAGAATCCTTTTGGGCTATTCTTTTGCTTATTTCACAAAGACACTTTATCTTTATTCCTTTTACAGGTCCAATACCCTCAACCTGCATCAGCTCTTCCACATGTAGTTTGCATAATCCTAATAATCCATCTGGACTAAGACTAAGCAGGCTCGTGGCTATATCACATGCGGAATATCCTTTTTTGCCAGTATTTATAATAATAGCTAAAAGTTCCATATCCGACAAAGCTTCTGGACCATACTTTAAACATCTTTCATAAGGTCTATCATCTTTTGGTAAATCTTTGATTCTTTGGTTGTAATACAATATATGCCTCCACACAACTCTCCAAGTTAAGTGGCCATACGTTTCAATTTTATCACAATTCATACTCATAGTCCATAAAAAAACCAGAGAATTTTTTCAGTAAATCTTTGACTGAAATTCTTCTCTAGTTTTCATTTGTATAAACATTAATCCATTATTAAGAAAGTCATAGCATTGCTATAATAATTTAACAATGCCTGCATCATAAAGCTTTTGTAAAGACATCATTATTCCATATTTTGCATGTTGCCATGTAAGTCCACCCTGAAAATATACTGCATAAGGTGGTTTGATTGGTCCATCTGCACTTAATTCAATAGATGAGCCAGATACAAAAGCTCCAGCAGCCATAATAACATCCGAATCATATCCAGGCATTGCCCATGGTTCTGGTTCCACATAGCTATCTACAGGGGCAGCAGCTTGTATTCCCTTACAAAATTCAATAACACCTTTAGGCGTACCAAATTCAACAGCCTGAATAATATCATGTCTATCCTCTGTAGCATTAGGAACAACTTTAAATCCAAGCTTTTCATATATATTTGCTGCAAATATTGCTCCTTTAAGTGCACCCGCAGTAACAGTTGGTGCCAAAAACAAACCTTGATAAAGATTTCTGTTTATATTAAGAGATGCACCTACTTCCTTTCCAAGTCCAGGAGTTGTAAGTCTATATGCACAATTTTCTATACATTTCTTTGTACCTGCAATATATCCCCCTATAGGTGCAAGACCACCACCAGGATTTTTAATTAATGAGCCAACTATCATATCAGCTCCTAAATCAGATGGTTCAATTGTTTCAACAAATTCTCCATAACAATTATCAACCATAACAACTATATTTTCATTAATAGATTTAACAAATCTAATTGCTTCACCAATCTCATTTACACCAAGAGTTTTTCTTGTCTGATAACCCTTTGAACGTTGTATGGCTACTAGCTTAGTCTTTTCATTAATATGCTTTCTTATTCCAGAAAAATCAAAGCTTCCATCATCAAGGAGATCAACCTGGTCATATGTAATGCCATATTCAGCTAAAGAACCATTAGATGGTCTAATTCCAATAACCTCTTCTAGTGTATCATAGGGTTTACCCGATATAGACAATAATTCATCATTTGGTCTAAGATTTGCTGCTAATGCTACACAAAGAGCGTGTGTGCCACAAACAAGATTTGGTCTAACCAGTGCATCCTCAGTATGAAAAATATCTGCATAAACAGCCTCTAATGTATCTCTTCCATCATCATTATAGCCATATCCAGATGATCCATTAAAATGCATCTCGCTAACACGATTTTTTTGCATTGCTCCAACAACCTTTAACTGATTATATTCAGCAATTTCATCAATTTTTTCAAATCTTTCTTTAAGATTATTTGCAATATCATTTGAAAAATTGAAAACCTTTTCATTTATCCCTAATTGTTTGTACATTTCTATTGTATTCATTTTTTCTCTTTTCCTATAATAGACATATAGCAAAATTTTAGTCTATTATATCTTTAACATCTTTCAAAATATAGTCTAATACAAGCTGTTTGTCAAATTCAAAATTTTCATAATCAAGAATTTTTACATTTTTTTCTCTTCTAAACCATGTTAACTGGCGTTTTGCAAAGTGTCTTGTATTTTGTTTTATTTGTAATATTGCATCTTCTAATGAAATATTTCCTTGAATATACTGTATAATTTCTTTGTATCCAATTCCTTGCATTGAAGCTATTTCCTTTTTATATCCTTTATCAAGCAAAGCTTTAACTTCATTTACAAGGCCTGCATCGACCATAATATCCACACGTTTGTCTATTCGTTCATACAATTTATTTCTATCCATATTTAAACAATAATACTTAAAATCATATGGTGATTCTTTTTTACTTTGGGTTTCATTGTGTACTGATATTTTTTCTCCAGTTAATCTATAATATTCGATGGCTCTAATTACTCTTTTTACGTTGTTCTCATGTATTGTGGAAGCACTCATAGGATCAATAGTTTTTAAAATATCATGGATATATGTTGCACCCATTTTATCATATAATTCCTCTAATTCTTTTCGTATACTTCCATCATTATCCTCTTTTTCAAATTGGATATCATATAAAACCGACTGAATGTAAAAGCCAGTTCCCCCAGCAATAATGGGAATGTGTCCATTAGCCCATATTTGATTTATATATTGTTTTGCTTTTTCTTTAAAATAATATATATTAAATTCTTCATCTGGATAAAGCTCATCAATTAAATAATGTGGAACACCATCCATTTCTTTTTGAGAAACTTTTGCAGAACCTATATCCATATATTTGTATACTTGAACAGAATCAGCGCTAATGATTTCTCCACCTATACTTTTTGCAAGCATAATTGATAAATCAGTTTTTCCAACAGCAGTTGGTCCAGTTAATATAATTAATGGTTTTTTCATTTTTTCACCTAAATAATACGTTTAAATTTCTTTTCTAATTCGTATTTAGTCATTGATATAATTGTTGGTCTTCCATGAGGACAATTATAAGGATTATCAAGGGATAGTAGTTCATCAATAAGTTTATTTGCCTCTAAAACACTCAGTTTATTATTTCCCTTAACTGCCGCTTTACAAGACATAGTTGCCATTCTATCCAATAAGACTTCATTGGTGATTTTACTATTTTCTTCCTCCATAAGATTATCAATCATTTCAATCAATAATTCTTCTTTTGATATAGATAGTAAATCATAAGGTACGCTACGAATAGCATACTCACTACCACCTAAGGACTCAATTTCATAACCAATATCTTCAAACATTGACTTATTTCGTAAAACACACTGTTCTTCTCTCATAGTCAAAGAAATCACCACTGGAGGAATAATCTCCTGAGAAAGTTTTTCCTTTTCTTTATATCTTTTAAACAATCTTTCATATAAAACCTTCTCATGTGCAGCATGCTGATCAATTAAATACATCTTATCGCCATATTCCACTATCCAATAAGTATCAAAAACCTGGCCTACGACTCTATGTTGAATTCTAGCCTTAGCAGACAAAAGCTTATCATCAAACATTTCCATTTGATAAGGCTTGGTTTCTTCCTTTACAAACACTTCTTTAGATATATTTTCTTTAATTCGATTAACCTCAAAAGGCTCGGGAGCTTTAACTTTTTGAGTTTCTATTTTTTTATTTGGTATTTCTATTTTTTTGTTTATTGGTTCTTTTTGTTCGTTTGGTGTTTCTATTTGTTTATTTGGTATCTCTACTTTTTTATTTGATATCTCTATTTGTTTATTTGATATCTCTATTTGTTCTGGTTTTGAAGTGCTTTTAGCTACATAAATATCTTTTCCGTCAAAGGTTGCTTCTGGAATCATTTCTTTTTTATGAAGTGCATCATCTAATGTTTTATATACAAATGGATATATTTCCTCATGATTTCTAAATCTTAGTTCCATCTTTGTAGGATGAACATTCACGTCTAAAAGTTCTTGATTAATTTCAACATTAATACAGGTAAAAGGATACTTATGTTGCATCATAAAAGATTTATATGAATCTTCTATAGCTCTGGCTATAAAGCTGCTTTTTATATATCTTCCATTAATAAAATAATTTTCATAATTTCTGTTACCTCTAGATATAACTGGTTTTCCTATATATCCAGTAAGAGTCATAAATGGGCATTTTTGGTTAATCTCAATTAAATTCATGGCAATATCTCTATGGAAAATTGTATAAATAACGTCCTTAAGAGAGCCATTGCCCGAGGTATGAAGTTTATTTGAATTATTACATATAAATCTTACACTTACCTCTGGATGAGATAATGCAATTCTTTCTACAATATCAGCAATATATCCAGCTTCCGTTGACGCTGTTTTTAAAAATTTTCTTCTTGCTGGTGTATTAAAAAACAGATTTCTAATAATAAAGGTGGTTCCGTTTGGAACTCCTATATCCTCTATACTTTTTTTCACACCACCTTCAATACAATATCTAGTTCCAGATAATGAACTATCAGTTTTTGTTATTAGTTCAACCATTGCTACAGCAGCAATACTTGACAGCGCTTCACCACGAAATCCTAATGATGATACAGTCAAAAGATCAATTGCAGATTTGATTTTACTTGTAGAATGGCGCAAAAAAGCAAGGGGAATATCAGATTTTTCTATTCCACATCCATTATCTGTAATTCGGATAAATGATGTTCCACCATCCTTAATTTCCACTGTTACCGCGCTAGCCTTAGCATCAATTGCATTTTCTAATAGCTCTTTTACCACAGAAGCTGGTCTTTCAATAACCTCACCAGCAGCGATTTGATTTATTGTTTCTTGATCTAATACCTGAATATGATTCATATTATTTACCATCTGTTTTTAAGTTTATTTTGCAAGCTGTTTATTGTATTTAATGCATCTATTGGTGTTAAATTACTAACATCAATATTTATAAGTTCTTCTATAATATCACTATCCTTTACAGTATCAAATAATGACATCTGTGTAAGGTCAACTTCATCTAACTGTTTAGAACTTTTTTTCTTTACTGGAGTATTTGCAATTTCCTTTGCTTTCTTTGAAATATCAGCATCTGATAAACTAATAACCAGCTCTTTTGCTCTTTCAATTACTGCATCTGGTACACCTGCCAGCTTTGCGACTTGAATTCCATAGCTTTTATCAGCTCCACCTTTAACAATTTTTCTAAGAAATACTATATCATCACCCTGTTCTTTTACGGCAATGCATAAATTTATAACGCCAGAAATTGTGCCTTCTAATTCAGTAAGCTCATGATAATGAGTTGCAAATAAAGTCTTTGCACCTAAAAGCTTAGTATTACTAATATGTTCAACAACTGCCCAAGCAATACTAAGTCCATCAAATGTAGAAGTACCTCTTCCGATTTCATCCAAAACTAATAAACTTTTCGAAGTAGCATTTCTTAATATATTTGCAACTTCTGTCATCTCAACCATAAAGGTACTCTGTCCTGATGCTAAATCATCAGAAGCACCAACTCTAGTGAATATTCTGTCACATATGCCTATATTAGCTGATTTTGCTGGAACAAATGAACCAATTTGAGCCATCAAGGTTATTAGAGCTGTTTGTCTCATATATGTTGATTTACCAGCCATATTTGGTCCTGTGATAATAGAAATTCTATTATTAGAATTATCTAAAAGTGTATCATTAGAAACAAACATATTTTCAGGAATCATTTTTTCTACAACGGGATGTCTTCCATCTTTAATATCAATAATTCCTTTTTCATTAATATTAGGCTTTACATAATCATTTTTGGAAGCAACATAAGCAAGAGAGGCTAAAACATCAATTTTAGCAACTGCTTTTGCACTATTTTGTATTCTAATTATATTTGTAGAAATTTTCTCACGTAAATCTGAAAACACTTCATATTCAAGGGAGAATAGTCTGTCCTCGGCACCTAATATTGTATCTTCTAATTCTTTAAGCTTAGGTGTAATATATCTTTCAGCATTTGTTAATGTTTGTTTTCTAGTATAATCAGAAGGAATTTCAAATTGATCCTTATAGGTATTGGTAATTTCTATACAATATCCAAAAACCTTATTGAATTTAACCTTTAGAGTTTTAACTCCTGTACGTTCTCTTTCATAGGTTTCTAAATCCATTAACCAGTTTTTTCCTTCAGTCTTAGCTGCACGCAATCTATCAATCTCTTCATTAAAGCCAGTTTTAATTAGTCCACCTTCTTTAATTGTTATTGGTGGTTCCTCAACGATTGCGTTATTAATTAAATCAAAAATATCAGATAAATCATCTAATTCTTTATTAGTCTCAACCAAAATATCACAAGAAAACTCATTAAGAATTTGCTTGATATATGGAAGCATAGATAAGGAGCTCTTAAAAGCTACTAACTCCCTCGGTCCAGCTGATTTGTTTGCAATTCTACTAATAAGTCTTTCCATATCATATATAGGATTAAGATATTCTCTTAATTCATCTCTTGATATCATACTATTATTAAAATCAATAATAGCCTTTTGTCTTTTAACTATATCTTCTTTATCAATGAGTGGCTGTTCAATCCAATTTCTAAGTAATCTTGCACCCATTGCAGTTTTCGTTTTATCTAAAATCCATAGAAGAGAGCCTCTTTTTTGCTTTTCACGTAAGGTTTCTATTAATTCAAGGTTTCTTCTTGTGGAAGTGTCTATAATCATATACTTACCTGTAGTATATGGAACAATTTTGGTCATCTGCATTACTGAAGATTTTTGAGTTTCATAAACATACTGTAATAAAACTCCAGCGGCAACCACTGATGCAGCCTTATCAACAAGGCCTAAACCTTCTAAACCAAAAACTTTAAAATGCTCCTTAAGTATACGTTCACAGTTATCATCTTCAAAATACCAATCTTCTAGTTCAAACAATGAGATTGCGAGACGATTCTTTATATCATCTATATCTATACCACTGAGATTAAATGCTTTATTACATATAATCTCAGATGGCATAAATTTATTTATTTCATCTAATAGTGCTCGTATTGAGTCTACCTCTGTTACGTAAAAATCCCCCGTAGAAATATCTGCTGTGGATATTCCAAAAATATCACCAATATATACAATGCTCATTAGATAATTGTTTTTGCTATCTGTAAGAGCTGATTCTGAAATATTTGTTCCTGGTGTAACTACTTTTATGACTTCTCTTTTAACAAGGCCTTTTGCAAGTTTAGGATCTTCTACCTGTTCACCAATAGCAACTTTGTAACCCTTTGCTACAAGTTTATTGATATATGTAGATGCAGCATGATATGGAATTCCACACATTGGTGCTCTTTCATCCAAACCACAATCCTTACCGGTAAGTGTAAGTTCTAGTTCCCTTGATGCTAATATAGCATCATCAAAAAACATTTCATAAAAATCCCCCAGCCTGTAAAACAAGATGCAGTCATTGTATTCTTTTTTTGTCTGTACGTATTGCTGCATCATTGGTGATAATTGTCCCACGATATCCTCCTAAATTAACTAACTAATTTCTATTTTTAGCTTCAGCTAAAATTGCTAAAACTACACCAATTATTGCTGAAATATATGATATTACATATACCTTTGTCTGACCTTGATCATATTCTTTATCCTGTTGTCTGATTGATGGATATAATTCATATGCTTCGCTTAAAGACTGAATACTTTCTTCTCTAATAAGATCTTCGTCACCTTCATAAAAATCTTCAACTTCTTCATTCCATGAAGCTTTAATATCAATCAGGTTGCAAGTAAGTGCTATTGGATAAACCAACAATAATGCCACAATACAAATAACAACTAAACTGATAATTGATTTCTTTTTTCTAAATAATGAATATAAAAAGAAAGGAACATAAACAAGTAATAATCCCTGAATATAAACAATATATCCCATCCTTGTAAATAATAACCAAAGTAATGCAACAAATATAAAACCAACTATTGCTCCTAATATGCCTAAAACAATACTGCCTTTCTTTTCTGGAGCAGCTTGATACATAGGCTGTGAATTATTATATGGATTTGGTGTTGTACCATATGGATTTGGTGTTGTACCATGTGGATTTGGTGCTGTGTCATATGGATTTTGAGTTGCAC
>CAZNKR010000014.1:0-28826 GCA_964573715.1 uncultured Roseburia sp.
ATACTAAAAATAACTAATAGTTGGATACTAAAAATAACTAATAGTTGGATACTAATAATAATAGAATTTATATTAAAACTTAGGAGGATATCATGAACGAAATTCAATTAAAGTATGGATGTAATCCAAATCAGAAACCATCTAGAATATATATGGAGGATGGAAGTGATTTACCAGTTAAGGTTATAAACGGTAAACCTGGATATATTAATTTCCTTGATGCCTTTAATGGATGGCAGCTTGTAAAGGAATTAAAAGCAGCAACTAACCTTCCAGCAGCTACCTCATTTAAGCATGTTTCTCCAGCTGGAGCAGCTGTAGGTCTTCCACTTAGCGACACATTAGCAAAAATTTATTGGGTTGATGATTTAGGTGAACTTTCTCCATTAGCTTGTGCATATGCCAGAGCAAGAGGAGCAGATAGAATGTCTTCATTTGGAGATTTTATTGCTCTTTCAGATGTATGTGATGCTGATACAGCAAAGCTTATTAAAAGAGAAGTTTCAGATGGCGTTATTGCTCCAGGATATACAGAAGAAGCAATAGAACTTCTTATGGCAAAGAAGAAAGGTAACTATAATATTATTCAAATAGATGAAAATTATGTACCTAATCAGCTTGAGAAAAAACAAGTTTATGGTGTAACTTTTGAACAGGGGAGAAATGAATTAGATATTAATGCTGATTTACTTTCAAACATAGTAACAGATTGTAAGGAATTAACAAATCAGGCAATTATTGATATGAAGATTTCCCTTATTACATTAAAATATACACAGTCTAATTCTGTTTGCTATGTAAAAGATGGACAGGCTATAGGAATTGGCGCTGGACAACAGTCTAGAGTTCACTGTACAAGACTTGCTGGTAGCAAAGCAGATAACTGGTTCTTACGTCAGGCACCACAGGTATTAAATCTTCAGTTCGTGGATACATTGGGAAGAGCAGACAGAGATAATGCAATAGATGTATATATTGGTGAGGAATGTATGGATGTTCTTGCAGATGGAGCTTGGGAAAGAGTATTTAAAGTTAAGCCTGAAGAATTTACTAGAGAACAGAAGAGAGCTTGGTTAAATCAAATGCAGGATGTTACTCTAGGTTCAGATGCATTCTTCCCATTTTCAGATAATATTGAAAGAGCATATAAGAGCGGTGTTAAATATATTGCTCAGCCGGGTGGTTCAGTAAGAGATGATCTTGTTATTGAAGCATGTAATAAACATAACATGGTTATGGCATTTACTGGAATAAGATTATTCCATCACTAAGATTGACATTTTATATAAAAATGGTTAAACTATTTCTTATGGGTTGCCAGTAGGGCAAAATTTACAAATCGAAACGAGGATTTATCAATGAAAAATATTGAAGAGTACATAAGAAGTATACCGGATTTTCCAGAAAAGGGAATTATCTTTAGAGACATTACAAGTGTTTTAGAAAATGGAGAAAGTCTTAGACTTTCTGTTGACCTTATGCAGGAAAAAATTAAAGATATAGATTTTGATGTTGTTGTTGGACCTGAATCAAGAGGATTTATTTTTGGTATGCCTATTGCATATAATCTTGGAAAACCATTTGCACCAGTGCGTAAAAAAGGAAAGCTTCCTTGTGAAACTGTGTCAGAAGATTATGATTTAGAGTATGGCTCAGCTACAATTGAGATGCACAAAACATCTATAAAACCAGGTCAAAAGGTTGTTATTGTAGATGATTTGATGGCAACAGGTGGAACGATAGAAGCAATAATTAAGCTTATCAATAAGCTTGGTGGCCAGGTTGTAGGTGTAGTATTCCTTATCGAGCTTGCAGGCCTTAAAGGTAGAGAAAAACTAAAAGATATAAAGAACGTAGAGTCAGTAATTTGCTACGAAGGAAAATAAATAAGTACGCTTCACATTATGTGAGGCGTATTTTTCATAGAAAAATGCCTATTTTTCAATACCAATAGGCAAAAAGTATTGATTTTTTTTTATTAAATTAATATAATCTTACCTAATAGAATATAGACTAAATTCACTTTATTACCGGAAACGAGGGATAAAATATGGTATATGACCAAGAGTCGACAATCAAAATAGAAGTGGAATCTCCTACACTTAAGAATCCAGAAGATTTTGAAAATCCAGAGGAATTATATAAAAAGTTAATAGATCAGGTAAATACTTACCATCCTTCTGATGATATTTCTTTGATTGAGAAGGCTTATAGTATTGCGTTTAAAGCACATAAGGATCAGAAACGTCGTTCTGGCGAGCCATATATTATTCACCCAGTATCTGTTGCGATTATTCTAGCTGAGCTTGAATTGGATAAAGAAACCATAGTTGCAGGTATTCTTCATGATGTTGTTGAGGACACAGTGCTTACTCTTGATGAAATAACTCAGATGTTTGGTGAAGAGGTTGCCCTTTTAGTAGATGGTGTAACCAAGCTTACTCAATTATCTTATTCAAAAGACAAGGTTGAAATACAGGCAGAGAATCTTAGAAAGATGTTTTTAGCTATGGCAAAGGATATAAGAGTTATCCTTATTAAACTTGCCGATAGACTTCACAATATGAGAACCCTGGAGTATATGAATACTGCTAAGCAGGCAGAAAAAGCTAGAGAAACAATGGATATTTATGCTCCTATAGCTAATAGGTTAGGTATTTCTAAAATCAAAATTGAATTAGATGATTTATCATTAAAATATCTTGAACCTGAAAAGTTTGCTGAGATTTCTCTACAAAGAGAAGGAAAAGTAAACAAGGGAGGTACTCTTATTAAGGCTTTAGTAGAAGAAGTTGACAAGGAAATGAAGGATGCAACTATTGAAGCTATAGTATATGGACGTGTAAAACATATATTTAGTATATACAAGAAGATGGTTAATCAAGATAAAAATTTTGACCAGATTTTAGATTTATTTGCAGTTCGTATAATTGTTGATACTGTAAAGGACTGTTATGCTGCATTAGGTATTATTCATGAAAAATACAAACCTATTCAAGGCAGGTTTAAGGATTACATTGCTATGCCAAAGCCTAATATGTACCAGTCTTTGCATACTACACTGATAGGACCAGGCGGACAGCCTTTTGAGATACAGATACGTACAGAAGAAATGCATAAGACTGCTGAATATGGTATTGCCGCACATTGGAAGTACAAAGAAAGTGGTAGCGGAAGTATTTCTGCAAATACTGAAGAAGAAAAGCTAAGCTGGTTAAGACAAATTCTTGAATGGCAAAGAGATATGTCTGATAACAGAGAGTTTATGAGCTTGTTAAAAAGCGATTTGGATTTATTTTCTGAAGATGTATATTGCTTTACTCCAACTGGAGATGTTAAGAATCTTCCAAATGGCTCAACACCTATAGATTTTGCATATAGCATTCATTCTGCAGTTGGAAATAAAATGGTGGGTGCCAGAGTTAATGGCAAAATGGTTACCATTGATTATGTTATACAAAATGGTGACAGAATTGAAATTATTACTTCACAGAATTCCCGTGGACCAAGCCGTGACTGGTTATCTATAGTTAAAAGCACTCAAGCAAAAAATAAGATTAATCAGTGGTTTAAAAATGAGTTAAAAGAAGACAATATCATTCGTGGCAAGGATCTTATTGATAAATACTGTAAAACCAAGTCAGTTATACTATCTGATTTACTTAAACCTGAGTATATGGAAAAGGTTCTTAATAAGTACAGCTTTAAGGATTGGGAATCTATACTTGCGTCTGTTGGACATGGTGGACTTAAGGAAGGTCAAATTGTAAATAAACTGATTGAAGAATATGATAAGAAGAATAAGAAAAAGGTAACTGATGATGAGGTTATTGATGAACTTTCATCAGGCATGGATAAAAAATATCACAATGGTTCAAAAGGTGGAATTATTGTAAAAGGTGTTCATGATATTTCAGTTAGATATACTAAATGCTGCAATCCAGTTCCAGGTGATGAAATTGTTGGATTTGTTACAAGAGGTAGAGGTGTTTCTATTCACAGAACAGATTGCATAAATGTAATGAACCTTCCAGAAATAGAAAGAGCCAGACTGATTGAAGCTGAATGGCAACACGATGAAACAACTGACAAAAAAGCAGAAAAGTATCTTGCAGAGATACAGATTTTTGCCCACAATAGAACCGGTTTACTTGCAGATATTTCTAAGATTTTTACCGAAAGAGATATAGATGTTCAAAGTATTAATAGTAGAACTAACAAGCAAGAGATAGCTACTATTTCTATGACATTCCTTATTGCAGGCAAGTCAGAACTGACAAAGCTTGTAGATAAGATTCGTATGATTGATAGTATTATTGACATTGCAAGAACAGCTGGTTAGGAGTTTTTATGACAAGTTTAAATATTAATCAATTAGTTTTGGGTATGTTTAGAACTAATTGTTATATTGTATATAATGACAATAAAGAGGCCATTGTTATTGACCCTGGTGATAATTATTCAAAGATAAAGGATACATGTATATCTTTAGAGTTAATACCAAAGGCTATATTATTAACTCATGGACATTTTGATCATATTGGTGCCGCTAAAAAGCTTAGTGAAGCTTACGGCATCAATATTTATGCCTTTGAGGAAGAAAAAGAAGTACTAGAGAGTAGTGCATACAATTTATCTGAAGTTTTTGGAGTAGGTATAGCAATTAAAGTCAATAATTTTCTAAAGGATTCAGATATTATTAATCTTTGTGGATTCAAATTTAAAGTTATTCATACACCAGGACATACGAAAGGAAGCTGCTGCTATTATTTAGAAGAATATTCTGCTTTATTTAGTGGAGATACTTTATTTTGTGAAAGCCATGGCAGAACAGATTTTCCTACAGGTAGTGAAAGTACTATTATTAAATCTATAACAGAAAAGCTTTTTAAATTGCCAATGGATACAAAAGTATTTCCAGGACATAATGATGCCACAACTATTGGTGATGAAATAAAGTGGTACAGATATTAGATATAAGATATAAGTTACTGGTTATAAGATATAAGATATAAGATATTAGTTATTAGATGTTAATTGAAAGGATATTACAATGACGATAATTATCCATTTAGATAGACCAGAACTAGAGTATGATATATGGACTTTGGTTAGAGCCTTTTATCCAGGTCAGGATGTTCTAGTTAATAAAGAAAAGATTAATGAGTTTAGCGGTACTGCTGATATGACTATGAAGATAGATGTTGAAATGGAAGAAGAAAAAGTAGTAGCTACTTCTGTAGAGATATTAGAATTAAACCAAAAATATACAAGCAGTGTATGCTTTGATAATATTAAAGCTTCTAAAAATGAAATAAAAAGATTAGTTTATGATGCAATAAATGCTTATACTAAAAAAACACTCCCTTGGGGTATTTTATGTGGAATAAGACCAACAAAGCTATGTGTTGGGATGCTAGAATCGGGAATGAAAAAAGAAGAAATTGCAAATATTCTTAAAGAGGAATTTTACGTATCTGATGAAAAGATAGCTTTAAGCATGGAAATATCAGAATTAGAGATAAAGCTTTTAAAAGATATTGACTATGAAAATGGATACAGTTTATACATTGGAATACCTTTTTGCCCAAGTACATGTCTTTATTGCTCCTTTACTTCCTATCCTATTAGCATGTATAAAAACAAATCAGATGATTATGTAGATGCCTTGATAAAGGAAATATATTTTGCAAAAGAAGTTTTTAAGGATAAAAAATTAAATACAGTATATTTTGGTGGTGGTACGCCAACAGCTCTTAGTGCACAACAGTTAGATAGACTACTTTTTGCAGTTAGAAGTAACTTTGATTTTACTTATTGCAAAGAGTTTACAGTAGAAGCAGGTAGACCAGACAGTATTACAGAAGAAAAATTATTAGTTCTAAAGAAATACAATGTTACTAGAATATCTATAAATCCTCAGACAATGAAGCAGGAAACTCTAGATATTATTGGAAGAAGACATACAGTTAATCAGGTTATTGATACCTTCAATTTGGCTAGAAGTCTAGGATTTGACAACATTAATATGGATTTTATTGTGGGATTACCAAATGAAACATATGAGGATGTTTTAAATTCTATGGAGGAAGTAAATAAACTTAATCCAGACAGCATAACTGTCCATTCCTTAGCTATAAAAAGAGCAGCAAGATTAAATATGTTTAAAGACAAATATAAAGAAATGTCAATTGAAAACAATATGGAAATTATGAATATGACAGAGAAGTATGCTAGAGAAATGAATATGTCTCCATACTATTTATATCGTCAGAAAAACATGGCTGGAAATATGGAAAATGTAGGATATGCCAGGGTTGACAAAGCCGGAATTTACAATATACTTATTATGGAAGAAAAACAGACTATACTTGCCCTTGGTGCTGGTGCTGTTACGAAATATGTATTTAATGAAGGTGGAAGAATTGAGCGAGTTGACAATGTTAAAAATGTTGACCAGTATATTGATAGAATCCAAGAGATGATAGAAAAGAAGAGAGAGTTTTTATGCAGGATGTTATCGTAGACAAGGAAGTAGCTGACGCTGTAGAACATGGTATATATGTTAGTAATATGGCATATGAGATTGGCAAAGAACTGAATTTGCCTGATGAAGAACTACATGAGTTAGCTGTAGCGGGTATATTACACGACATAGGAAAATTAAGACTTTCAGAGCATACTAGCCCAGACAATATGGTGGTTGAACAGCTTCGTTATGTTAGAATGCATTCACAGCTTAGCTATGATATTCTTAAAGATAAAGATTATTCAGAATACATTTTGAAGTCTATTTTGTATCATCATGAAAATTTTGATGGAACAGGATACCCTAGTAATCTTGCAGGAGAAAATATTCCGTTAGGCGCAAGGATACTCAGGGTTTGCGATGTATTTATAGCATTAGTATCAAACCGAGCTTATAGAAAGGCTTTTGATAAAAAAACAGCTGTATCAATGATGATGGATGAAGTTAAAAATTTTGATATGAAGATATTTTTAGCATTTTTAAATGTTATTAATCAGGTTGATATTAACACAGAGATATTTAACAGACAATTAATTAAAAAAGATATATTTGAAAACTAGGAGGACAATATGGCACTTAGTAAGAAACCTGTAACAGGCATGAAAGAGATATTACCTAAGGAAATGAAAATCCGAGATTACGTAATGAACGTTATTAAAGATACATATGCAGCTTTTGGTTTTACTTCAATTGAAACACCATGTATGGAAAATATTGCAAATCTTTCTAATAAACAAGGTGGAGAAAATGAAAAACTCATCTTTAAGGTATTAAAGAGAGGCGAAAAACTAGATATTGATAATGCAAAAGAGGAAAATGATCTTGTGGATTTTGGTATGAGATATGATTTGACAGTTCCCCTTGTTAGATTTTATTCAAATAATGAAAATAATTTACCATCTCCTTTTAAGGCACTACAGATGGGAAATGTTTGGAGAGCAGACAGACCTCAAAGAGGTAGATATCGCCAATTTATGCAATGTGATATAGATATTCTTGGTGAACCTAGTAATTTAGCTGAAATAGAGCTTATTTTAGCAACCACCACCACTTTGGGTAAACTTAATTTCAAAAATTTTCAGATTAGAATTAATGAAAGAAGAATTTTAAAAGCTATGGCAGCATATAGTGGCTTTTCTGAGGATTCTTATGATTTAGTGTTTATAATTTTAGATAAGATGGATAAAATCGGTCTTGACGGAGTTGAAGATGAACTTCTTAAAGCGGATTTTGATAAAGAAAGTGTAGATAAGTATTTAGGATTATTTAAAGGCATTGAAGTAGCTGATAATGGTTTAGTATACTTAAGAGATGAATTAAAGGATTTCTTAGAAGATGATGTAGCAGCTTCATTAACAGAAATAATTGATAGTGTTAAAGCTACAAAATCCTCTGATTTTGAAATAGTATTTGATCCTACCCTTGTACGTGGTATGTCATATTATACTGGAACTATTTTTGAAATTGCTATTCCAGAGTTTGGTGGAAGCTGTGGCGGTGGAGGAAGATATGATAAGATGGTTGGAAAGTTTACTGGTAAAGATGTACCAGCATGTGGATTTTCAATCGGATTTGAAAGAATTGTTCTTTTACTGTTAGAAAGTGGATTTGAGGTTCCAACGGAAGGCAAAAAGATTGCATATCTTATTGAAAAAGGCGTAAAAGGTGATAGACTTTGTGAAATAATTGCCATGGCTCAGGAAGCTAGAAAAAATGGCAATCAAATATTAGTTGCTCGTATGAATAAAAATAAAAAATTTCAAAAAGAGCAGCTTATGAATGAAGGCTACAATGAATTTAAGGACTTCTATAAAGAAGAATTAAAATAGCAGAAAGGTGTTAATTATGGCAGAATCAATGAAAGGACTTCATAGAAGTCACAGATGCACAGAAGTGTCAAACAAGAATATTGGACAGACTGTTACCGTAATGGGATGGGTTCAAAAAAGAAGAAATTTAGGAAGTCTGATTTTTGTGGATTTAAGAGATCGTTCTGGTATTCTTCAGATAGTTTTTGATGAAAATGATGTAAAGACAGAAGGCTTTAACAAAGCTGAAACACTTCGTAATGAATATGTTATTGCAGTTACAGGTGAAGTAACAAAGCGTGGTGGTGCTATTAATGAGAATTTAGCAACAGGAGATATTGAAGTGCGTGCAAATTCCCTTAGAATATTATCTGAAAGTTTAACACCTCCATTCCCTATTGAAGAAAACATTAATACAAAGGATGAACTTAGATTAAAATATAGATATTTAGATCTTAGAAGACCTGATTTACAAAGAAATCTTAGTATGAGAAGTAAAATTGCAACCTTAACAAGAGCATTTCTTGCCGATGAAGGATTTCTTGAGATTGAAACACCAACACTTTGTAAGAGTACACCAGAAGGAGCAAGAGATTACTTAGTACCTAGCCGTGTTCATCCTGGTACATTCTATGCATTACCACAGTCTCCACAGCTGTTTAAACAGCTATTAATGTGTTCAGGCTATGATAGATATTTTCAACTTGCTAGATGTTATAGAGATGAGGATTTAAGAGCAGATAGACAGCCAGAATTTACACAGATAGATATGGAACTTTCTTTTGTGGATATTGATGATGTTATTGACGTTAATGAAAGACTTTTAGCAAAATTATTTAAGGAAGTTCTTGATATTGATGTAAAGCTGCCAATACAAAGAATGACTTGGCAGGAAGCAATGGATAGATTTGGTTCTGATAAGCCTGATACTAGATTTGGTATGGAGCTTGTTAATGTATCTGATGAAGTAAGAAACTGTGGATTTTCAGTATTTACTGGAGCCCTTGAAAATGGTGGTTCTGTTCGTGGTATTAATGCAAATGGACAGGGCAGTATGCCTAGAAAGAAAATTGACGCATTAGTTGATTTTGCAAAAGGATATGGTGCAAAAGGTCTTGCATATATTGCTATAGCAGAGGATGGCACTATGAAGTCTTCATTTGCTAAATTCATGACAGAAGAAGAGATGAATATATTAGTAGACAAAATGTCAGGTAAACCTGGAGATTTATTACTTTTTGCTGCTGATAAAAACAATATTGTATATAGTGTATTAGGCGCACTTAGAATAGAAATTGCAAATAATCTTGGACTTACAGATAAAAATGTATATAACTTTTTATGGATCACAGAATTTCCACTTCTTGAATATTCAGAAGAACAGGGGAGATTCGTGGCAATGCATCATCCATTCACAATGCCAATGGAAGAAGATATACAGTATATTGATTCAAATCCAGGACGTGTTAGAGCTAAAGCTTATGATATTGTTCTTAATGGTACAGAAATCGGTGGCGGCTCAGTTAGAATTCATCAAAGTGATATTCAAGAAAAGATGTTTGAAGTTTTAGGCTTTACACAGGAAAAAGCATATGAACAGTTTGGATTCCTAATCAATGCATTTAAGTATGGTGTACCACCTCATGCAGGACTTGCATATGGATTAGATCGTCTTGTAATGTTAATGGCTAAGGAAGATAGCATTAGAGATGTTATAGCATTTCCTAAAGTAAAGGACGCATCTTGTATGATGTCAAATGCTCCTGATTATGTTGAACAAAAGCAGTTAGATGATTTGTTTATAAGTGTAACTGAAACAGAAGATAAAGAAGATAAAGAAGATAAAGAAGATAAAACAGAAGAATAGTAATATTAAAAGCTTACTAAGGTAGTTGTTACGAAAACGACCTATGAAACCTTTGGATATGATAAGAACCTCATTACCAGATATATAAGTAATGAGGTTCTTTATTGTTAGAAAAATAAATTGTACTTTATTTGTAATAATAAAATAAATATTATTTGAATGACTAGAATTAATGGCATTCCTATTACGAAATAACTATGCTTTGTTTTGTGCCTGAAAATTTTCATTCCGGTTATTGAACCAATGCTTCCTCCTAGTATTGCATAAAGAAATAATCTTTTTTCAGGAATACGCCATTTGTGCTTTATTGCTTTTTGCTTATCAATGTACATTGAGGCAAAACCAAGGATGTTTAAAACTAGCAAGTATATTAATAGTATTTCAATATTTTTCATAAAAAAGCTCCTCTATTTAGTGGCAATATGCCATTTTATATGATAAAATTATACCAATAATTGTTAAAGAATGGCAAGTGAATTGTTTCTTGCAACTAAGAAGTAAGAAAAAGGAAGGAGCATAACAGTATGGATAAATTATATGATTTAATGAATTGGAGAAATATAGAGGGCATAGAGTATTCAGATATTAGCAATCCTAGTGATGTACTTGGTAAAAAAATGACAAAATCAGGATTGCTTATAGGGGCATTTGTTCCAAATGCAAAAAGTGTATCAGTAAAAGTAGATGGAATAAAAAAAATATACAACATGGAATTGATGGATGAAGAAGGATATTACGCCGTATTACTTCCAAAGACCACTAAAGGAAACTACCAGCTTGTAACAGAGTACGAAGATGGAACAACTAGTGAATATTATGATCCTTACCAGTTTAAGGCAAATATTCCTGTAGAAAAACTTAAAGAATTTAATGCGGGCATTTGCTATGATGTTTATAAATATTTAGGTGCTCATAAAGCTGTAGTTGATGGAGTTTTAGGATATTCCTTTGCAGTATGGGCTCCCTTTGCACAGAGAGTTAGTGTAGTTGGTGACTTTAATTTATGGGACGGCAGACGCAACATGATGGATATGATTGAAGATACTGGCGTATTTACAACATTCATTCCTGGAATAAAAAGTGGTGATTTATATAAGTTTGAAATTCGAAAAAAAGATAATGACCTTGTTTTAAAGGCTGATCCTTATGCTACATATAGTGAGCTTAGACCAGAAACAGCATCTGTTACTTTTGATTCCTCATCCTTTGAATGGACGGATGATAATTGGGTTACAGCTAGAAGTCACAAAAAACCAGTTAATGAACCTCTTTCTATATATGAACTTCATCTAGGCTCATGGAAAAAACCAGAAGATGAGGATAAAGATCCAAGAGAATTATTTTATAATTATAAAGAACTAGCTCCTATGGTAGCAAAATATGTAAAAGAAATGGGATATACTCATATTGAGCTTATGCCTATAATGGAACATCCATTTGATGCATCATGGGGCTATCAGGTGACAGGTTATTACGCAACAACGGCAAGATATGGCACACCACTAGATTTCAAATTCTTTATAGACTATATGCATAAAGAGGGCATTGGTGTTATTTTGGATTGGGTACCTGCACATTTTCCAAAAGATTTATTTGGTCTTGCACAGTTTGATGGAACCTGCCTATATGAACACGAAAATCCTTTACAAGGATTACATCCGGATTGGGGAACTCTTATCTTCAATTATGGAAGACCGGAGGTTAGTAATTTCCTTATTGCAAATGCTATTTATTGGGCGAATGAGTTCCATATTGATGGATTAAGAATGGATGCAGTCGCTTCAATGCTATATCTTGATTATGGTAAACAACCAGGTCAGTGGATACCGAATATATACGGTGGCAATGAAAATCTTGAAGCTATTGAGTTATTTAAGCATCTTAATTCTCAGTTTAAGGCAAGAACAAATGGAGCATTACTTATTGCAGAAGATTCTACAGCTTGGACATTGATGACAAGCTGTGTAGAAGAAGATGGATTGGGATTTGACTTTAAATGGAATATGGGATGGATGAATGATTTCTTATCCTATATGGAAACAGATCCATATTTTAGACAAGGAAGCTATAATCAATTAACCTTTAGTATGATTTACCAATATAGTGAAAATTTCGTTCTTGTTTTATCTCATGATGAAGTGGTTCATGGTAAAGGTTCCATGATAAACAAAATGTTTGGAGATACCACAGAAAAGTTTAAAAATCTTCGTGCAGCATATGGATATATGATGACACATCCTGGAAAGAAGCTATTATTTATGGGTCAGGATTTTGGTCAGGATAGTGAATGGTCTAACGAGAAAGGCCTTGATTGGGATGAAATGCAAAATCCTCTTAATTTAGGACTTAAGGAATATGTTAAAGAGCTTAACAAGCTATATACCTCGGATGGCGCTATGTATGAGTTAGATCAGGATATAGAAGGATTTAAATGGATAAATTGTGTTTCACCTGTTAATAGTACATTATCTTTTGTTAGACAAGGAATTAATGAAAATGATATGCTTTTAGTAGTATGTAACTTTGATACTATTTCTTATGATGAATTTGTTGTAGGAGTTCCAAAATACGGAAAGTACAAAGAAGTGTTAAACAGTGATTCTCAAAAGTTTGGAGGAAGCGGATTAACTAATCAAAGAGTGAAAACTTCTAAAAAGGTTCCATATGATGGTAAAGAACAGTCTATCACTATAGCACTTCCAGCATTATCTGTTTGTATTTTCAAGTATGAGTATGTTGAAGAAAAAATAGTAACTAAAAAGGTTCAACCTAAAAAGGAAACTACAAAAGAAAAGAAAAAAACTACACCAAAAACTGTTACCAAAAGTAAAATTGCAATTCAGCTTGAAAAACAGATAGTAAAGGCTGATACAATCAGAGAAAAAGAAGAAGATAAAACTCTAAAAAAAGTTATCCAGCCAAAGAAAAAGGCACCAGCAAAGACCACAGCAAAAGAAAAAGCAATACCAACAAAGACAGTAGCTAAAGAAAAAGTTGCCACAACAAAGACGGAAACCAAGACTACGGCAAAGGTTTCAAAAAGTACTAAAAAATAATAGAATACATGGAATAACAATAATGGAGGAATAGACAGTGCTATTAGATACTTCTACACAAATTGAGGGAGAAAAAGTAATTGAAGAGGCAAATAAAATCGTAGAGACAGTTGAAGGCTTTATTCCAACAATTATAGATTTTGGAATAAACTTACTTATTGCCATTATTATTTTCTTTGTAGGAAAATATATTATTAAACTATTAATCAAGATTCTTAATAAGTTTTACAAAAAAGCAAATGTTGAAATAAGCGTACAAAAGTTTTTGGATTCTTTAGTAAGAGTTTTACTTTATTTAGTTCTTATAGTTATTATTTGCGGACAGATAGGTATTGAAACAACTTCTTTTATTACGGTGTTAGGTTCGGCGGGGCTAGCTTTAGGTTTGGCTCTTCAAGGAAGCTTATCAAATTTCGCAGGTGGTGTATTGATCCTAATGCTTAAGCCATTTAAAGTTGGGGACTATATTTTTGATGGTTCAAGTGGAAAAGATGGAACTGTAACAAAGATAGATTTATTTTATACCTACTTGAATACAGTAGATAATAAGAAATTAATTATTCCAAACGGAAGCTTGGCTAATACAAATATTTTAAATGCATCTACAAATGATAAACGACGTGTTGATTTTGCTTTAGGTATTTCATATTCGGCTGATATTGATGAGGCAAAAAAGGTAGTAGAGGATGCAATAGCTACACAAAATGAAGTACTTAAAGATGAGGAAATATTTGTATTTATTAAAGAGGTTGCTGCTTCTTCAGTAATTGTTGGCGTTCGTGTATGGACATACAATTCGGATTATTGGAAAGTGTATTTTGATCTTAATGAAAAGTTTAAAAAAGCACTAGACAAAGCTGGTATAGAGATACCTTTCAACCAGTTGTCAGTGCATATTGAAAAAGAATCTTAAATTAAATATTTTGTTAAGGTATGAATAAATGAATTCATAACAATTGGTTTGGATACATGATCGTTCATCCCAGACCTTAGCGCATGATGGTAATCTTCCGTAAAGGCATATGCGGTCATTGCAATTATAGGAATTGTCAGGGCATCTGATCTACTCAGAGCCCTGATTTTTTCTGTGGCTTTGTATCCATCATATTTTGGCATTCTAACATCCATAAGAATTGCTGAATAAAAACCCTCATCAGAATCAACAAATTTATCTATAACTTCTTTTCCGTCTATTGCAATAAATACATTTGCCTTAGTTAAACTAAGTATTTCACATATTATTTCTCTATTTAGTTCGTCATCTTCAGCAACTAAAATATTTTTGTCGGAAAGGTCTAGATTTATATTGCTTAGGTTTGAGTCTACTTTGCTATCTGCAGGCTTAGGCGCGGTTTGTCCAGGTTTTTTTTACCTTGTTTAATATAATTCACGTTATACAAAATTATTTTGTAAAAAAAAAACGCACTTATTATAGAATAATAGAACAACCATGTAAAATCTGTGCAAAATCTATATTGTAATCTTGTAATTTACTTAAAAATCTTGTAATTTAAGTATAAATAAACTATAATTAACATTCATGATAGACTATTTTTATATTATCTAGGAGGAACAAAATGTTAGATATCAAATTTGTGAGAGAAAACCCAGAAGTTGTAAAACAAAACATTAAGAATAAATTTCAGGACGGTAAGCTTTCGTTAGTTGATGAAGTTATTGCGTTGGATGAGGAAAGTAGAGCAGTAAAACAACAAGCAGATGCTCTTAGAGCAGATAGAAACAAAATTTCCAAGCAGATTGGTGCTCTTATGGCACAAGGAAAAAAGGATGAAGCGGAAGCTGTTAAAAAACAGGTTACAGAAAACTCAGAAAAGCTTGAAGAATTAGAAGCAAAAGAGGCAGAGCTTGAAGAAAAACTCAAAAAAGATATGATGGTTATTCCAAATATTATAGATTCTTCAGTACCTATCGGTAAAGACGATACTCAAAATGTTGAAATAGAAAGATTTGGAGAGCCAGTAGTTCCTGACTTTGAGATTCCATATCATTCAGAAATTATGGAAAGCTTCGAAGGACTTGATTTAGATAGTGCTAGAAAAGTTGCAGGAAATGGATTTTATTATTTAATGGGAGACATAGCAAGATTACATTCAGCAGTTATTTCTTATGCTAGAGATTTCATGATTAATAAAGGTTTCACATATTGTGTTCCACCATTTATGATTAGAAGTGATGTTGTTACAGGTGTTATGAGTTTTGCAGAGATGGATGCTATGATGTATAAGATTGAAGGCGAAGATCTTTATCTTATTGGAACAAGTGAGCATTCAATGATTGGAAAGTTTATTGATACTATTGTGCCAGAAGAAAAGCTTCCTTACACATTAACAAGCTATTCACCTTGTTTTAGAAAAGAAAAAGGTGCTCATGGTATTGAAGAACGTGGAGTATATAGAATCCACCAGTTTGAAAAGCAAGAGATGATAGTTGTATGTAAACCAGAAGAAAGCAAGATGTGGTTTGAAAAACTATGGCAAAACACTGTTGAGTTGTTTAGAACATTAGATATTCCTGTTAGAACACTTGAATGTTGCTCAGGAGATTTAGCTGATTTGAAGGTTAAGTCTATTGACGTAGAAGCTTGGTCTCCAAGACAGAAAAAGTATTTTGAAGTAGGTAGTTGTTCAAATCTTTCTGATGCACAGGCTAGAAGATTGAAGATTAGAGTAAATGGTGAAAATGGCAAATATTTTGCACATACACTAAATAATACAGTAGTTGCACCTCCACGTATGCTTATTGCATTTTTGGAAAATAACTTACAAGCTGATGGTAGTGTAAGAATTCCAGAAAGCTTAAGACCATATATGGGCGGCATGACTGAAATCAAAAAAAACTAGGAAGATAATGTACAATTCGTTTTAATTATAGAGTTGTGCCTATGTGAGGTGATTGTAGCTTGGACGAGAAATTGCTAGAGGGCATAAAGAGGGAGTTAATTACAAAATTGCCATATTTTGACGATTTTTGCAGGATTTCTGATAAAGTGTTACAAGATAATTCTAATGAACAATATCACTTTGTTGCAACTGATATTGCAAATTTCAAACTTGTCAACAATAATTATGGCTTCCAGTCAGGGGATGAGCTACTTAAATGCGCAATTAATATGTTTTGTATTGATAATCCTGCATGTATAATTGCAACAAGGATATATTCAGATCATATTATTGCCCTATACAAAACAGATGAGACAAAAGAATTAGTGGTAGAAAAGGTTACAAGATATAACCTTGAATTTGTTTCTATAGTTCAAAAAAAGTATCCAATAGTGCCATTACATATTCATTCGGGAATATACAAGGTTCATGATAAGAGCGAGCATATTACTAAGTGCATTGATAAAGCAAATATGGCTAGAAAAGCTTCAAAAGGTCACTACAAAATACATTGTGTACTGTATAATGAAAGCCTTTTACATGAGCAAGAAAGAGTTGCCCAGATTATTACTGCATTAGAGGATGGAATTAAAAATCAAAATATACTAGTATTATTACAGCCTAAGGTTAACGTAGTTACACATAAGGCGGTTGGAGCAGAAGCGTTAAGCCGAATACTTGATAAAGATGGTAATATTATCAGACCAGATGAGTTTATACCTGTTTTGGAAAAAACAGGAAAAGTCATTGATCTTGATAAGTATGTTATAGATTATGTGATAAAGCTTATTAAAGAATGGTATGATAGAGGAATTACTGATTTGAAGATTTCTGTTAATTTATCAAGAGTTCATTTCTATTTTGATGATTTTACAGATAATATTATTAAGAAGTTTGACACCTTTAATATTCCACCGAGTTTGTTAGAATT
Source organism: uncultured Roseburia sp. (assembly GCA_964573715.1). Classification (GTDB taxonomy): domain Bacteria; phylum Bacillota; class Clostridia; order Lachnospirales; family Lachnospiraceae; genus SVEL01. Next base: position 17,092 of record CAZNKR010000014.1, read on the forward strand.
TGAAGTAACAGAGTCAGTATTTTTAAGTGACACAGATGTAATTATTGATAAAATAAGCAAGCTTAGAGATTATGGATTTAAAATCAGTATTGATGATTTTGGTTCGGGTTATTCTTCCCTTAATCTTATAAGTATTCTTCCAGTGGATATTGTTAAGCTAGATAAAGGTTTTATTAACACTTCACTAAATACAAAACGTGGTAAAGAAATTATGCGTGGATTAATTAAAATGCTCAATGATATAGGGCTAAATATTATATGTGAAGGTATAGAGACCAATGAGGAAGAACAAGTTGTTTTTGACTTTGGTTGTAGTGTGGTACAAGGCTTCTTGTATGACAAACCAATTGCAGTTGATGATTTTACAAGAAAGTATCTAAATATAAATCAGTAGGAGGATTATTATGTTTTCATTTGATGACATTGCTAGCTTTGATAATGAAGTAGCAGCTGCTATGCAGCAAGAAATTGACAGACAGAACAGCCACATCGAATTAATAGCTTCAGAGAATTTTGTAAGTAAGGCAGTTATGGCTGCTATGGGTAGCCCACTCACCAATAAATATGCAGAGGGATATCCAGGAAAGAGATATTACGGCGGATGTGAGTATGTTGATATCGTAGAAAATCTTGCTATCGAAAGAGCTAAAAAGCTTTTTGGATGTGATTATGTAAATGTTCAGCCTCATTCAGGAGCACAAGCAAATTTAGCAGTATTTTTTGCTATGGTTAATCCTAATGATACAGTTATGGGAATGAGCCTTGCTGATGGAGGACATCTTACACATGGTAGTCCTGTTAATATTTCAGGTAAATATTTCAATATTGTATCTTATGGTGTAAATGACGAAGGATATATTGATTATGATGAAGTAAGAAAAATTGCAAAAGATAACAAGCCAAAGCTTATAGTAGCAGGAGCATCAGCATATCCTAGAGAGATAGATTTTAAGAAGTTTAGAGAAATAGCAGATGAAGTTGGAGCATACTTGATGGTAGATATGGCCCATATTGCAGGTTTAGTTGCAGCTGGTTTACACATGAGTCCAATTCCTTATGCTGATGTTGTTACAACAACAACACATAAAACTTTAAGAGGACCTAGAGGTGGTATGATTTTGGCAAATCAAGAAGCTGCCGACAAATTTAATTTCAATAAAGCTATATTCCCTGGTATTCAAGGTGGCCCACTTATGCATGTAATTGCTGGTAAGGCGGTTTGTTTTAAAGAAGCATTAGATGATAGCTACAAGACATATATGAAGGGTGTTAAAGAAAATGCTGCAGCACTTGCTAAAGGTCTTACAGACAGAGGCTTTAATCTTATTTCGGGTGGTACAGACAATCATCTTATGCTTGTAGATTTACAAAATATGAATTTAACAGGAAAGGCATGCGAAAAACTTTTAGATGCAGCCAATATTACATGTAATAAGAATGCAATTCCAAAAGATCCAGCCTCTCCATTTATTACTAGTGGTATTCGTCTTGGTACTCCAGCGGTAACAACTAGAGGAATGAATGTTTCAGATATGGATGTAATTGCACAGGCTATATCATTACTTGTTAAGGATGTAGATACAAATAAAGAAAAGGCAATGGAATTAGTTAAGTCTTTAACTGATAAGTACCCATTATACGCATAGGAAGGTAACAAGATGTCAGGTTCAAGCTTTGGTAATATATTTAAAATTACTACTTGGGGAGAATCCCATGGAAAAGGAATTGGTGTTGTAGTAGACGGTTGTCCAGCTGGTCTAGAATTATGTGAAGAGGATATACAGGTTTTCTTAAATAGAAGAAAGCCAGGTCAGTCTAAGTACACTACTCCAAGAAATGAAGATGATGCAGTAGAGATTCTTTCAGGAGTTTTTGAAGGTAAGACTACAGGCACTCCAATATCTATGGTGGTATATAATAAAACACAACGTTCAGCAGATTACACTGAAATTGCATCATATTATAGACCAGGACATGCTGATTATACCTTTGATCAGAAATTCAGTTTTAGAGATTACAGAGGTGGTGGACGTTCCTCAGGACGAGAAACTATTGGAAGAGTTGCTGCAGGGGCTATTGCTTCTAAGCTGCTTCTACAGTTAGGAATTTCTGTATTTGCTTACACAAAAGCTATAGGAGACGTAGAGATAGATTATAATAGCTTTGATTTGTCCGTACGTGAGCTTAATCCAGTTGCCATGCCAGATACAAAAACAGCAGTACTAGCAGAAAAGTTATTAGATGAAAAGATGTCTGAAATGGATTCTGTAGGTGGAATTGTAGAGTGTCAAATTACAGGACTTATGCCAGGCATTGGAGAGCCAGTATTTGATAAGCTAGATGCCAATATTGCGAAAGCTATAATGTCTATAGGTGCTGTAAAGGGCGTGGAGATAGGTGATGGATTTTTAGTAGCCAAGAGTACAGGATCAGCCAATAATGATAGCTTTGCTTCAGATGAATCAGGAAAGATTCATAAAAAAACTAATCATTCAGGTGGCATACTTGGTGGTATCTCCGATGGTGATACTGTTGTGGTCAGAGCAGCTTTCAAACCAACACCATCAATATTTAAACAGCAACAAACAGTAAATAAATCCGGTGAAAATATTAATATTCAAATAAAAGGTCGTCATGATCCAATTATTGTTCCCAGAGCAGTTGTTGTAGTAGAAAGCATGATGGCAGTAACGGTAGTTGATCTATTACTTTGTAGTATGACTTCTACTGTTGCAGGTATTAAGAAATTTTTCGAAAAATAAACCAACAATAAACCAAGCGGGCGCATAGTCAATTCTTATGAGCCCGTTTATATTATATTTACAGTCACTATAATCCCAAGGACATTTTCCTTTTTTCTTAAGTAAATTACCTGTTAGATATTCAATTATAAAAATACAAATCGTATATATTATTCCACGAAAAAGCATGTAATGCTTACACAATTTTTTCGATATTGGCTTAATTAAACAAGCCATACCGTATATGGGGAACATAATAATAGAAGAGATTCCCATCATTTTTTTGTCATTATGAAAGAATCCGTAAAATCCTGTCCAAAAAACCTCAATACACCAACCAAGAAGACCACATTTAATAAAATTCATAAATAAAAATAGTAAATTAAAATGTTTGTGTTTTTTGTATTTAGGTTGAACAAATGCTCGTTTTGTGATAATATATATAAAGTTTACACCTAGAACGTACAACTATAACATAGTAGTGAGGTAAAGTATGTATAAACTTATCAAACGCGACGGCATGGCTAAGCGTGGAGAATTTCATACAGTTCATGGAGATATTCAAACACCAGTATTTATGAATGTAGGTACTGCTGCAGCTATTAAAGGCGCAGTTTCAACTGATGATTTACAAAATATTAAAACTCAGGTTGAGTTATCAAATACTTATCATCTACATGTAAGACCAGGAGATGAAGTTGTAAAGAAGATGGGCGGTCTTCATAAATTCATGGTATGGGACAAGCCAATACTTACAGATTCCGGTGGATTTCAGGTATTTTCTCTTTCTACTTTACGTAAAATAAAGGAAGAAGGAGTATATTTTAACTCCCATGTGGATGGAAGAAAGATTTTTATGGGACCTGAAGAAAGTATGCAGATTCAATCCAATCTAGCATCTACAATAGCAATGGCATTTGATGAATGTCCACCCGCAAAAGCAGAAAGAAATTATATTGAAAATTCTGTAGCTAGAACAACCAGATGGCTTGAAAGATGTAAGAAAGAAATGACAAGACTTAATGGTCTTTCTGATACAATCAATAAAAATCAAATGTTGTTCGGTATTAATCAAGGTGGAGTTCTAAGTGATGTACGGATAGAACATGCCAAAATCATTTCGGAAATGGATTTAGATGGTTATGCCATTGGTGGATTAGCCGTAGGAGAATCTCATGAAGAAATGTATGATATTATAGAAGCAACTGTACCATACCTTCCACTCGAAAAGCCAACCTACCTTATGGGTGTTGGTACACCAGCCAACATATTAGAAGCCGTTGACAGAGGTGTTGATTTCTTTGATTGTGTATACCCAAGTAGAAATGGTCGACATGGTCATGTATACACAAATCACGGAAAATTAAATTTGTTTAATGCCAAATATGAAACTGACTCTCTTCCTATAGAAGAAGGTTGTGGATGTCCGGCATGTAAATCATACAGTAGGGCATATATTAGACATTTATTAAAAGCAAAAGAAATGTTAGGCATGAGATTGTGTGTATTGCACAATTTATACTTCTATAATACAATGATGGAAGAAATCAGACTTGCCATTGAAGAAGGCAGATATAAAGAATATAAAAAAGAAAAGCTAGCTGGATTAAGCCAGGAAAACTAGCACAAGGAGGCAATTTATGAACACATTATCAATTTTAGCATCAAGCGCAAACTCGTCATCAATGATTATTACCATAGTCCTTTATGTTGTAGTATTCGGTGGAATTATTTATTTATTCATGATTAGACCACAGAAGAAGCAGGCAACACAGCAGAAGGCTCTTATGAGTTCATTAGAGGTTGGTGATTCAGTTCTTACAACATCTGGTTTTTATGGTATTGTAATCGATATTAATGATGATATGGTTATAGTTGAGTTTGGTAACAATAAAAATTGTAGAATTCCAATGCAGAAAGCTGCTATTGTAGAAATCGAAAAGCCAGTTATTAATGGTAAAAATGAAGAATAGTATTACTAAGATAAAATAAATTTAATTTTTTATAGTTAGGAGAAATATCATGGAATTTAATATAGCATCAATTTCAGGTGATGGTATAGGTCCTGAGATAGTAGCAGAAGCAAAGAAAGTATTAGAATCAGTATCCAAAAAATATGGTCATGATTTTAAATACACTGAAGTACTTATAGGTGGCGTTTCAATAGATGCACACGGAGTACCTCTTACTGATGAGGCATTACAGACTGCTAAAGCATCAGACGCAGTATTGCTTGGAGCTGTAGGTGGAAAAGTAGGCGTTGATAGTTGGTATACATTACCACCACACTTAAGACCAGAAGCAGGTTTATTGACAATCAGAAAAGGATTGTCTCTTTTTGCTAATTTACGTCCAGCATTTCTTTATGACGAGTTAAAAGAAGCGTGCCCACTTAAAGAATCTGTTGCAAATGATGGATTTGATATGATGGTTGTAAGAGAACTCACAGGTGGACTATATTTTGGTGATAGAGAAACAAAAGAAATTGATGGCGTTATGACAGCTATTGATACATTAAAGTACAATGAAAACGAAATTAGAAGAATTGCAATTAAAGCTTTTGATATTGCAATGAAACGTAATAAAAAGGTTACTAGTGTAGATAAGGCAAATGTTCTTGATTCTTCTAGACTATGGAATAAAGTGGTTTTAGAAGTATCAAAGGATTATCCAGAGGTTACATTAGAAAATATGCTTGTAGATAATTGTGCAATGCAGCTTGTAAAGGATCCAAAGCAGTTTGATGTTATATTGACTGAGAATATGTTTGGAGATATTTTATCTGATGAAGCTAGTATGATTACAGGTTCAATAGGTATGCTTTCTTCTGCTTCGCTAGGAGCTACAAAGCTTGGTTTGTATGAGCCAAGTCATGGTGCTGCTCCTGATATTGCAGGTATGGATATTGCAAATCCAATTGCAACAATATTATCTGCTGCAATGATGCTTAGATATTCATTTGATTTAGACAAAGAAGCAGATGCTATAGAAAATGCTATTAAGCAGGTTTTAAAAGAAGGTTACAGAACTGTTGATATAATGTCAGAAGGATTAACTAAGGTTAAGTGTAGTGAAATGGGTACACTTATTGCTGAAAGAATCAAATAAATGAAAGGAAGTAAATAGTATGAAAAGTGATGCAGTAACAAAAGGGATGCAGCAAGCACCTCATCGTTCATTATTTAATGCATTAGGCATGACAAAGGAAGAACTAGAGAGACCATTAGTAGGTATCGTCAGCTCCTATAATGAAATCGTTCCAGGTCATATGAATATAGATAAGATTGCAAATGCCGTTAAATTAGGTGTTGCAATGGCAGGAGGAACACCAGTTATGTTCCCAGCTATTGCTGTTTGCGATGGTATTGCTATGGGTCATGTTGGTATGAAGTATTCCTTAGTCACAAGAGACTTGATTGCCGATTCTACAGAATGTGTGGCTATGGCTCACCAGTTTGATGCTTTAGTTATGATACCAAACTGTGATAAAAATGTTCCAGGTCTATTAATGGCTGCTGCAAGACTTAATATCCCTACTGTATTTGTTAGTGGTGGACCAATGCTAGCTGGTAAAGTTAAAGGTTGTAAAACCTCACTTTCTAGTATGTTTGAAGCAGTTGGATCATACGCAGCAGGAAATATGGCCTTAGAAGATGTTGAAGAATTTGAAGCTAAAGCATGTCCTACATGTGGTTCATGCTCAGGTATGTATACAGCAAATTCAATGAACTGTCTTACAGAAGCATTAGGTATGGGACTTAAGGGAAATGGAACTATTCCAGCTGTTTACTCTGAAAGAATAAAGCTTGCAAAACACGCAGGTATGAAAGTAATGGAATTACTTGAAAAAAATATCCGTCCAAGAGATATTATGACAAAGGCAGCATTTGAAAATGCTCTTACAGTTGACATGGCACTTGGATGTAGTACAAATAGTATGCTTCATTTACCAGCTATTGCTCATGAAGCATTAGTTGATTTAGATATTGAAATGGCAAATGAAATAAGTGCAAAGACACCTAATCTTTGTCATCTTGCTCCAGCTGGTCATACATATATTGAAGAACTTAATGAAGCAGGCGGCGTATATGCTGTTATGAATGAATTAAGTAAAAAAGGTTTATTACATACTGACCTTATTACTGCAACAGGAAAGACAGTAGGAGAAAACATTTCAGGATGTGAAAATAAAAATCCAGAGATTATTAGACCTATTGATAATCCATATAGTGAAGTAGGCGGAATTGCAGTACTTCGCGGAAATATTGCACCAGATACATGCGTTGTTAAACGTTCTGCTGTTGCACCAGAAATGCTTAAGCATGAAGGACCAGCTAGAGTATTTGATTGCGAAGAAGATGCTATTGAAGCAATTAAAGGTGGCAAAATTGTTGCTGGAGATGTTGTTGTTATTAGATATGAAGGACCTAAGGGTGGTCCTGGTATGAGAGAAATGCTTAATCCTACATCTGCAATTGCAGGTATGGGACTTGGCTCATCCGTTGCACTTATTACAGACGGACGTTTCTCTGGTGCATCAAGAGGAGCTTCAATTGGACATATTTCACCTGAAGCAGCAGTTGGTGGACCAATTGCATTAGTGGAAGAAGGAGATATAATCAAAATTGATATTGATAATCATTCTATTAATGTAGATGTATCTGATGAAGAACTATCAAAGAGAAAAGAAAACTGGCAACCAAAAGAGCCTAAAATCAAGACAGGTTATCTTACAAGATATGCTTCACTTGTTACTTCAGCAAATAAAGGAGCAATTCTTAGAAGTACAATATAATTACGCATAAAAGAGAGGAAAATGTGAAAATGCAGTTAACAGGATCAGAAATTATTATCGAATGCTTGAAAGAGCAAGGTGTAGATACAGTTTTTGGATATCCAGGTGGAACAATTCTTAATGTATATGACGCTTTATATAAGCATCAAAATGAGATTAATCATTTTTTAACATCCCATGAACAGGGAGCATCCCATGCAGCTGATGGTTATGCAAGAGCAACTGGCAAGGTTGGTGTTTGTATGGCTACATCTGGACCAGGAGCAACAAATCTTGTTACAGGTATTGCAACAGCATATATGGATTCAATTCCAATGGTTGCAATTACAGCAAATGTAGCAAAACCTGCACTTGGAAAAGATTCTTTTCAAGAAATTGATATTGCTGGTGTGACCATGCCAATTACAAAACATAATTTCATCGTTAAAGAAGCAGCACATATAGCTGATACATTACGTGAGGCATTTTTTATTGCGGCATCAGGTAGACCAGGTCCAGTACTTGTAGATATCACAAAGGATGCAACAGCTGAAAAGGCTGATTACACAAAGGAAGCTACAAAGGCTAAAAGAAAAGCTAAGGTTGAATTGTGTGAAGCTGATGTGGATAAGGTTGTAAAGCTTATTAGTAAGTCTAAAAAGCCATTTATATTTGTAGGTGGTGGTGTTATTGCTTCAGAAGCAACCAAAGAATTTGCAGAATTTGTTGAAAAAGTTGATGCTCCAGTTTGTAATTCACTTATGGGCAAAGGTGCATTTGATGAAACAGATGATCATTATACTGGAATGCTTGGTATGCATGGTACAAAGACATCAAATTTTGGTGTAACACAAAGTGATTTACTTATAGCTATCGGCGTAAGATTTTCAGATAGAGTTACAGGAAATGTAAAGAAGTTTGCTTCAAATGCAAAAATTATACATATTGATATTGATGCTGCTGAAATTAATAAAAACATTAAGACAGACGCAAGTATCACTGGAGATGCAAAGGAAGTTTTATTAGCTCTTAATTCAAAGCTTACTAAAATAGACAGAAGTGAATGGAATAAGACAATCAATGATTTTAAAATCAAATATCCATTAACATATAATCATAGTGGAATAACAGGACCTTTTATTATTGAAACTTTATATGATGTAACAAAGGGTGATGCTATCATTACAACAGAAGTTGGACAGCATCAAATGTGGGCAGCTCAGTACTATAAGTATAAAGAACCAAGAACATTTCTTTCTTCTGGTGGATTAGGTACAATGGGCTATGGACTTGGCGCATCTATTGGTGCTAAAATAGGTATGCCAGATAAAATAGTTTGCAATATCGCTGGCGATGGATGCTTTAGAATGAATATGAATGAGATAGCTACAGCAGCTAGATATGGTATTCCAATCATTCAAATTGTTGTTAATAACCATGTTTTAGGTATGGTTAGACAATGGCAGACATTGTTCTATGAAAAGAGATATTCCAATACAATATTAAATGACAATGTTGACTTTGTTAAACTTGCAGAGGCTATGGGTGCTTGTGGCATAAGAGTTACAAAGAAAGAAGAACTTGCAGATGCAATTTCTAAAGCAATTGCTCTTAAAAAGCCAGTCGTTATCGATTGTATGATTGATGAAGATGATAAGGTATTCCCAATGGTTGCACCAGGTGCTCCAATATCAGAAGTATTTAGTGAAGAAGATTTGTAAAACAAAGTAAGTGCAAACTTATTGTTTATAGGAGGATTTAAAATGAGCAGAGTGTACAATTTCTCAGCAGGTCCAGCAGTTTTACCTGAAGAAGTGTTAAAAGAAGCTGCAGCAGAGATGCTTGATTACCAAGGTACAGGAATGTCAGTTATGGAAATGAGCCATCGTTCAAAGGCTTATGATGACATTATTAAGACAGCAGAGGCTGACTTAAGAGAATTAATGAATATTCCTGACAATTACAAGGTTTTATTCTTACAGGGTGGTGCCTCACAGCAGTTTGCTATGATTCCAATGAACCTTATGAAAAACAAAAAAGCAGCTTATATCGTAACTGGACAGTGGGCTAAAAAGGCTTACCAGGAAGCTAAAATTTACGGTGATGCAGTTGAAGTTGCTTCATCAGCAGACAAAACATTTTCATACATACCAGATTGCTCAAATCTTGATATTCCAGAAGATGCTGATTATGTTTACATTTGTGAGAACAATACTATTTATGGTACAAAGTACAAAGAATTACCAAATACAAAGGGTCATACATTAGTAGCAGATGTTTCATCTTGCTTCTTATCAGAACCAATTGATGTTTCTAAATATGGCGTTGTTTATGGTGGTGTTCAAAAGAACGTTGGACCAGCAGGTGTTGTAATCGTTATTATTAGAGAGGATCTTATTACTGAAGATACTCTTCCAGGTACACCTACAATGCTTAAATACAAGATTCATGCAGATGCAGAATCTTTATATAATACTCCTCCATGCTATGGTATTTATATTTGTGGTAAGGTATTTAAATGGCTTAAGAAAATGGGCGGACTTGAAGCAATGAAGGCTCATAATGAAAAGAAAGCTAAGATTTTATATGATTATCTTGATCAGAGTCAGTTATTTAAAGGCACAGTAGTTGCTAAAGATCGTTCTTTAATGAATGTTCCTTTTGTAACAGGTGATGCAGATTTAGATGCTAAGTTTGTTAAGGAAGCAAAAGCAGCTGGTTTTGAAAACCTTAAGGGTCATAGAACAGTTGGTGGTATGAGAGCAAGTATCTACAATGCTATGCCTCTTGAAGGTGTAGAAAAGCTTGTTGAATTCATGAAGAAGTTTGAGGAGGAAAACAAATAATGATTAAAGTTAATTGTTTAAATCCAATTGCAAAGGTTGGAATGAAATTATTGCCAGATACCTTTGGTACAACAGATAATTTTGCTGAAGCAGAGGCAGTTTTAGTTAGAAGTGCAGCAATGCATGAATTAGATTTACCAGCAAGTCTTTTAGCCGTTGCTAGAGCAGGAGCTGGTGTTAATAATATTCCATTAGACAAATGTGCAGAAGCAGGTGTTGTAGTATTCAATACACCAGGAGCTAATGCAAATGGTGTAAAAGAACTTATCGTTGCTAGTATGTTACTTGCTTCAAGAGACCTTAAAGGTGGAATGAAATGGGTAGAAGAAAACAAAGATGATGAAAACATTGGTAAAACAATGGAAAAAGCAAAATCTAAGTTTGCCGGAAATGAAATTAAAGGTAAAAAGCTTGGTGTTATTGGACTTGGAGCAATCGGAGTTTTAGTTGCCAATGCAGGTATTGCTTTAGGTATGGAAGTTATAGGTTGTGACCCTTATCTTTCAGTAAATAATGCATTAACACTTTCAGGACAGGTGAAAATAGTAAAATCAAACGCAGATATATTTGCAGAATGTGATTTTATTACAGTTCATGTTCCACTTCTTGATTCAACAAGAGGTATGTTTAATAAAGCATCTTTATCAATGATGAAGGACGGAGTAGTTATTCTTAACTTCTCAAGAGATTTATTAGTAAATGAAGATGATATGCAAGAAGCATTAGAATCTGGTAAGGTAAAGAAGTACGTAACAGATTTCCCTTCAAAGAAAGTTGCAAATATGAACGGAGTAATTGCATTCCCTCATTTAGGCGCTTCTACAGCTGAGTCAGAAGATAATTGTGCTATAATGGCAGTAAATGAAATTGTTGATTACGTAAATAATGGTAATATCAAGAATTCAGTAAATTATCCTGCATGTGACATGGGCGTATGTACAAAAGCTGGAAGAATATGTATTAACCACAAGAATGTACCTAATATGATTAGCTCAGTTACAGGTGCAATGGCATCTGAAAATATTAACATTGCTGAAATGGCATCAAAATCAAAGAGCGATTTCGCATATACAATGTTAGATTTAGATTCACCTGCAACAGAAGCAGCAGCTGATAAAATCAGAGAAATTGATGGTGTAATCAAAGTAAGAATTATTAAATAGGCGTGAGCACTGAACCACACATAAAAAAGAAACACTCACTTCAACAAATTTATTTGTTGGAGGAAGTGTTTTTTTTTATACGCGGCGAAGGCCGCGACCACCCCTTATTGCAAAGCAAAAAGGGGTGGGGGTGTGTGGTTTGGTGCAAGGGAGAAAGGCGAAGGCCGCGACCACCCCTTATTGCAAAGCAAAAAGGGGTGGGGGTGTGTGG
>CAZNKR010000014.1:28926-37310 GCA_964573715.1 uncultured Roseburia sp.
GGCGAAGGCCGCGACCACCCCTTATTGCAAAGCAAAAAGGGGTGGGGGTGTGTGGTTCATTATTTGCTTGTAAATTTAACCTTCATATCATATACTTTAAGTTATAAATTGTGAAATAACAGGAGGAACTTATGAAGGAATATTTGGCCAGTGCAGAACAGCTTATAGATTTATTAGGTGAATGTACATGTCAGTTTACAACCACAAGAAAAGCTATAGAAATTTTACAAGAAAATGGATTTAAGGAATTGAAACTTGATTTTGCATGGAGTATAGATAAAGGATCAAAATATTATATTAATGTTTATGATTCATCAGTTTTTGCATTTTCCATAGGTAGTGAAATTGAAGGATATACAGGAGTTCGTATTGCAACAGCCCATACAGATCATCCATGTTTATGCGTTAAGCCATCCCCAGAAATGAAAAAAGATAAGTATGGTATGGTTAATGTTGAAATGTATGGTGGGCTTATTCTTAATACATGGTTAGATAGACCGCTTTCAGCAGCTGGAAAAGTTACATATAAAAGTGATAATTGTTTTGAACCAGGTGTGAAGATTTTTGATTTAAAGAAATCATTACTTACCATTCCTAATTTAGCCATTCATCAGAATCGTGATGTCAACAAGGGCATAGCATTAAATGCCCAGACAGATATGGCACCACTATGTACTATGATAGAGGAACAGCTAAACAATGAAGAATATTTCATTAAATATATTGCTGATACAATAGGAATTTCGAAAGAAGATGTGCTTGATTTTGAGATATACATTTATAATAATGATATCCCTGAAATTATTGGATTAAATGATGAATTTATTTCTTCACCAAGACTTGATAATATTACATCTGTTAAGGCTTGTATTGATGGAATAATTAGTAATACAAATAGTAAGAATCTTTCAGTTATTGCTTTATATGACAATGAGGAGATAGGCTCTAGGACTAAGCAAGGGGCTGACAGTGCGTTACTTTCAATAATAATTGAAAAGATTTATATGTCTTTAGGATTTGGAAGAGATATGTATCTTAGTTCTATTACAAATGGATTTTTATTATCAGTAGATGTGGCACATGGGGAACATCCAAATAAGCTTGAAAAGAGCGATGTTACAAACAAAAATCCTCTTAATAGTGGATTAGTAATAAAAAGAGCATGTTCACAGACTTATGGTACAGATTCATCTGCAATAGCTGTTATTGAACAAATTTGCAAAAAAAATCTTGTTCCTTACCAGAAGTTTGCATCAAGATCTGATGTAACAACTGGTTCAACATTGGGAGCATTAGCCGGAAAATATATGCCTATGAAGCTTGTTGATGTAGGAGTACCTATTTTAGCGATGCATTCATCTAGAGAACTTATGGGTACAAAAGATTTACGTGCAATAGAGAAGCTAGTAGAAGGATTCTTTAAGGAAGATTAAGTATGTTAAAATTATATATTTAGGTAGAAATTTCACTAAATATATTGTATAATAAACAAAATTATCACGTTAATTTGATAATGTAGACATAGCAGGAGGAATTATAATGGCAAATGTAAAACCATTTATATGTGTTAGACCAAATGAAAAAGTTGCAGATAAAGTTGCAGCATTACCGTATGATGTATATAACAGAGAGGAAGCTGTTGAAGTTGTAGCTCATAATCCGTTATCATTTTTGAATATTGACAGAGCAGAAACTCAATTCGATTCTTCTGTAGATACATATGATGAAAGGGTATATAAAAAGGCAAAAGAGCTTCTTGATAAGATGGAAGCTGATGGAACATTTATCACCGATACCGATACGTGTTACTACATATATGAGCTTACAATGGATGGAAGAGTACAAACTGGTTTAGTTGCTTGTGCATCTATTGATGATTATTTAAATAATGTTATTAAAAAACACGAAAATACAAGAGCAGATAAAGAAGTCGACAGAATTAATCACGTTGATAATTGTAATGCTCAGACAGGACCAATATTTTTAGCATATAGAGCAAATGATGTTATTAGAAGTATTGTGAACAAAACAAAAGCAAATGATACTCTTTATAGCTTTATTTCAGAAGATGGTATTTCACACAGAGTTTGGAAGATATCAGCAAGGGAAGATGTTATTGCTATTTGCGATGCATTTGAAACAATAAATAGTATATATATTGCTGATGGACATCATCGTGCTGCTTCAGCTGTAAAGGTTGGACTTAAAAGAAGAGAAGCTAATCAAAATTATGATGGAACAGAAGAATTTAATTTCTTTTTATCAGTTTTATTTCCAGATGAAGAATTAATGATTATGCCATATAATCGTGTTGTGAAGGATCTTAATGGTTTAAGCAAGGACGACTTTTTATCAGAGGTATCTAAAAATTTTGATATCACTAAAAAGGAAACAAAATATCAACCTGAAGTTAAAGGCAATATAGGAATGTTCCTTGATGGTGAGTGGTATGAATTATGTTCCCACAAAGATATTTTAGTAAATGATCCAGTAGAAGGCTTAGATGTAGCCATATTACAAAATAATATATTAACACCAATTTTAGGCATTGGTGATCCAAGAGTGGATAAAAGAATTGATTTTATTGGAGGAATAAGAGGTTTAGAGGAATTAGAAAGACGCTGTAGTAATGATATGAAGGTAGCATTTTCAATGTATCCAACATCAATTGGGGAACTCTTTAGCGTTTCAGACGCCTCAAAGCTTATGCCACCTAAGTCTACTTGGTTTGAGCCAAAGCTTAGAAGTGGACTTTTCATTCACAAACTTTCATAGAGTAAAGAACTTCCCCCTAAAAGGGGGAAGATTTTTTTGGTGGATATTGATTTAAAGTTATGTTATGATATGGCGTAGATATTCACAAGAAATAAAGCAAGATAACATATCTTTTGGAGAAATTATGGCACAATTAATTTGTAAAAATATATCGATATCATATGAAAAAGAAAATGTAGTTAGTGATTTTTCGATGGAAGTTGAAAAGGGAGACTACATAAGCATAATTGGTGAAAATGGAACTGGAAAAAGTTCATTATTAAAGGGTATTTTAGGAATAGTTCCACTTAGAAGTGGAAGTGTTGAGTTTATGGAACAAGTTAAACGAAACAATATTGGATATTTATCACAGCAGAATCCATTACAGATGGACTTTCCTGCCTCATGCTATGAGGTGGTTTTATCCGGATGTCTTACGAGAAAAGGCTTAGTGCCTTTTTATTCAAAAAAGGAAAAAAATCTTGCATATTCCAACATGGAAAAATTAGGAGTACAAAATTTAGCCAAAAAATCATTTGCAGATTTATCTGGGGGACAAAGACAAAGAGTTTTACTAGCTAGAGCGTTGTGTGCAACTGATAAAATCATTTTCTTAGACGAGCCAATAACAGGCCTAGATCCAATTGCATCAAAAGATTTTTATGAAATAATTGAGAAGTTAAATAAAGAAGATCAAATAACAATTGTCATGATTACCCATGATGTTGATAATGCATTAAAATATTCAAACAAAGTGGTACATATGCACAAATACAAGTACTATTTTGGTAAAAAGGCAGATTATCTCCTACACGGAGGCTGCACATCTGAATGTATGTGCGAAAAACCAAAAAAGGAACTTATGTGTGAAAAACACAATAGTGCACATTTAGTTGAAAAACCAAGGAAAGGAGATATGAAATAATGGGAGATTTTTTTAACCAGTTATCTAGTATGTTTTCATATTCCTTTATGGTAAGAGCTATATTTATAGGCGGACTTGTAGCGTTATGTGCATCGGTATTAGGTGTTATTCTAGTACTTAAAAGATATTCTATGATTGGTGATGGTCTTTCACATGTTAGCTTTGGTGCAATGGCCATTGGTTTAGCTTTTAATCAGGCACCATTATATGTTGCAATACCTATAGTTATTGTAGCTGCATATTTGCTACTTCGCGTTAGTGAAAACAGCAAAATCAAAGGCGATGCCGCTATTGGACTTATTTCAAGTAGCTCTATTGCAATTGGTATTATTTTAAATACATTGTCAAATGGTTCAAATATTGATTTAAACAGTTATATGTTTGGTAGTATTTTGGCTATTGGAAAAGATGATGCCGTATTATGCATTACAATGGGAATAATAATTCTTGTTGCATTTGTATATTTCTATCATTATATATTTGCAATTACCTTTGATGAGAATTTTGCTAAAGCAACAGGTATTAAAATCGAAATATTTAAAACATTACTTGCAGTACTTACTGCGCTTACAATAGTTATAGGAATGAGAATAATGGGAACATTATTGATTTCTAGTTTGATAGTATTTCCAGCTATTACAGCAATGAGAATATTCAAAAGATTTAAATGGGTATTATTTGCGTCTATATGTATTTCTATGATAAGCTATATGGTGGGTATGATAGCATCTTTTATGTTAGAAATCCCATCTGGTGCAAGTATAGTAGTTGGTAATTTAATAATGTTTATAATTGCTAGTATTATTGGCAAATTAAATAAAAGATAAATAGGCATAGGCCGATAGGAGGACACCATGAAACTTTGGGGCGGACGCTTCACTAAAGAAACAAATCAATTAGTACACAATTTTAATGCATCATTATCCTTTGATCAGAAATTTTATAAACAGGATATTAGAGGTTCCATTGCACATGTAACAATGTTAGCAGCAACAGGTATCATTTCGGATAATGATAAAGATACAATTATTACTGGACTTAAAAGTATAGAAAATGACATTGAATCAGGTGCATTGCCTATTACAGAAGAGCATGAGGATATTCATTCATTTGTAGAAGCTCACTTAATAGAAAGAGTAGGGGAACCAGGAAAGAGATTACATACAGGAAGAAGCAGAAATGACCAGGTTGCGCTTGATATGAAACTTTATACTCGTGATGAAGTCTCAAATATTGATGAATTACTTAAAGACTTACTTAAGGTTATTCATAGAATTATGAAGGAAAATGTTCATACGTATATGCCAGGCTTTACACATTTACAAAAAGCTCAGCCTATAACTGTGGCACATCATTTTGGAGCATATTTTGAAATGTTTAAACGTGATAGAAGTAGACTCAGTGATATATATGAAAGAATGAATTATTGCCCATTAGGAGCAGGAGCACTTGCGGGTACAACTTATCCGCTTGATAGAAATCTTACAGCTTCATTATTAGATTTTAACGGACCAACACTTAATAGTATAGATTCAGTTTCTGACAGAGATTACTTAATCGAATTATTGTCTGCAATGTCAACTATTATGATGCATCTTAGCAGATTTTCTGAAGAAATAATTGTTTGGAATACAAATGAATATAGATTTGTAGAGCTTGATGATGCTTACTCAACAGGCAGTAGTATTATGCCACAAAAAAAGAATCCAGATATTGCTGAGCTTGTGCGTGGAAAGACAGGAAGAGTGTATGGTGCACTTATGTCAATGCTTACAACTATGAAGGGGCTTCCACTTGCATATAATAAAGATATGCAAGAGGATAAAGAATTTAGCTTTGATGCAATAGATACAACAAAAGGATGTATTTCATTATTTACAGGAATGATTGATACAATGACCTTTAACAAGTCAGTTATGGAAAACAGTGCTAAAAATGGCTTTACAAACGCTACAGATGCAGCTGATTATCTTGTTGGCAAGGGTGTACCATTTAGAGATGCACATGGTATTGTTGGACAGCTTGTATTATTTTGCATAGATAAAAATATTGCACTAGATGATATGACATTGGAAGAATATAAGGATATAAGTCCTGTATTTGAAAAAGATATATACGAGGCAATTTCACTTAAAACTTGTGTAGAAAAGAGAGAAACAATTGGGGCACCAGGTGCAAAACCAATGGAGAATGTTATTTCATTAAATGAGAAATATTTAGAGGCTTAAGAAATATTTATATTTTTAAGTAATATCTATAAAAAAAGGTTGCAGAATAAATTTTGCAACCTTTTTAAAAATAAAGGTTATAAGTATTTTAAATAAAATTTTTTCACTACCTTGACAGAAAGTTTTATTATGATATACTTTCAAATAAGTTAAAAAACAAAGGCATTGAACAGAACAAGTAATAAAGAAGGAAACAAACAGAAAGTGGCCGGTCGATGAGAGGCACGTGTGAATTTCTTTATGAATACATCTGGGAGCTGCACACCGAAAATATAGTAGGCTGTGACGGAAGACAACCGTTAGACGCGTCAAGGTATCGCATTAGCTGTACCTACTGAGCTGATTATTGTGAGATAATCAGGAATAAAGGTGGTAACACGAGATTATAGGCTCGTCCTTTACATGCACAAGTTGTATGTAGGACGAGCTTTATTTGTGTGATAATCTATAAATGGAAAGCTGACAGAAAGAAAACTTGTAAAGTTAAGCTATGATTATCACTAGCCTACGGTTTGCAAAAGATAGAAAAAAGGAGAATAAAGATGACATTATATGACGAATTGGTGGCAAGAGGACTTATTGCCCAGGTAACAAACGAGAAAGAAATTAAAGAAATGATTAATAATGGTAAAGCTACATTTTATATTGGTTTTGATCCAACAGCTGATAGTCTTCATGTAGGACATTTTATGGCACTTTGCCTTATGAAACGTCTTCAAATGGCAGGTAATAAGCCAATTGCGCTTATTGGTGGTGGTACGGCTATGATTGGAGATCCTTCTGGTCGTTCTGATATGAGACAAATGATGACTACAGAAACTATTGAACATAATGTTGAGTGTTTCAAAAAACAGATGAGCAAGTTTATTGATTTTTCTGAAGGAAAGGCATTACTTGTAAATAACGCTGATTGGTTACTAGGTCTTAACTATATTGAAGTATTACGTGAAGTAGGTTCACATTTTAGTGTTAATAGAATGCTGGCAGCTGAGTGCTATAAACAAAGAATGGAAAAGGGATTATCATTTCTTGAATTTAACTATATGATTATGCAAAGCTACGATTTTTACATGCTCTACAATAAGTATGGATGTAATATGGAGTTTGGTGGTGATGACCAGTGGAGCAATATGCTTGGCGGTACTGAATTGATAAGAAGAAAGCTTGGTAAAGACGCACATGCTATGACAATAACATTACTTCTTAACTCGGAAGGTAAGAAAATGGGTAAAACACAGTCAGGTGCAGTATGGTTAGACCCAGCAAAAACCACACCATATGAGTTCTACCAGTACTGGAGAAATGTAGCAGATGCAGATGTTCTTAAGTGCATTAGAATGCTTACATTTTTACCAATGGAAGAGATTGATGCAATGGATAAGTGGGAAGGAAGTCAGTTAAATAGAGCTAAAGAAATACTAGCATATGAACTTACAAAGCTTGTTCATGGCGAAGAAGAGGCAAAAAAGGCCGAAGAGAGTGCAAAAGCATTATTCGGCGGTGGTGCTTCTATGGAAAATATTCCTACTGCTGAAATTAGCGAAGATAATATTTTACCAGAGGGTATAGATATTCTATCTGCTATGGTTTTAGCAGATATAGTTACTTCAAAGTCTGAAGCAAGAAGAGCTGTAGAACAAGGTGGAGTATCGGTTGATGGAGAAAAAATTAATGATACAAAGACAATGATTTCTAATGAACAATTATCGGCTGGTGTTCTTATCAAAAAAGGTAAGAAGGTATTTAAAAAGGTAATTAAAGGTTAATTATGTCAGATATATTTGAACGTACAAAATTACTTATTGGTGATGATGGGCTAAATAAACTATCTAATTTAAATGTTATTCTTTTTGGCGTTGGTGGCGTTGGTGGATATGTTGCTGAAAGCTTGGCTAGGGCAGGAATTGGACATATGTGTTTAGTGGATATGGATGATGTATCAGAATCCAATATTAATAGACAGATTATTGCGCTTCATTCTACTGTAGGTAAGCCGAAAGTTGAAGTAATGAAGGAAAGAATACACGATATTAATCCAGAATGTGTTGTTGATGCAAGAAAATGCTTCTACTTACCAGATAACTCAGACAACTTTGATTTTACAAAATACGATTTTGTTATAGATGCAATTGATAATGTTACCGCGAAGCTGGATATCATTGTTAAATGTACAAGGCTTGGTGTAAATATCGTTTCAGCTATGGGAACGGGCAATAAGCTACATCCAGAATTGTTTGAAATTACTGATATATACAAAACGCAAATGTGTCCACTAGCAAAGGTGATGAGGAAAGAATTAAAAGCAAGAGAAGTGAAGAAATTAACAGTGATTTATTCAAAGGAACAACCTGTATATAAGGGAGAAGTTCCAGGAAGCATTTCTTTTGCTCCGTCAGTAGCAGGATTGTTAATTTCCTCCTATGTAGTAAATACAATAATTAAGAATAAAAATTAGAAAACAGGCACATAAAATACAA
>CAZNKR010000014.1:37410-43449 GCA_964573715.1 uncultured Roseburia sp.
GTAGTAAATACAATAATTAAGAATAAAAATTAGAAAACAGGCACATAAAATACAAAAAATATTTATTGAAAAATACACTTTTATAATTTATATAATTATTTCGGATATATAGCTTGATAAACTGTATATTTACATTGAAATCAATATAAAATCATGAGAAGTGTATTTTTTGATTTTAAAATTCTTATATTAATAGTATTTAAAAATAAAATTTTTTGAAGACTTAATTCATTGAATATTATTTTTTAATAAATCTTATAAATTTATAAATTCCTTTATTATAAATTCATTTTATGATAAAATTAAACAAATTATTGTGAAGGTGAATGTTATGGTGGATAAAATTAAGAAAGTATCAATAGAAAATGAATACTTAAAAGCAAGTTTTCGTATATGTGGTGCAGAGCTTGCATCTTTAGTTTCAAAAAAAACAGGGAAAGACTATATATTTCCTGCTATACCACAGTTTTGGTCAAAAAGTTCTCCAATACTATTTCCGGTAGTTGGATGCGCAAAAAATAATACACTTATACATAATGAAAAGCCATATAGTATGCATTTACACGGATTTGCCAACTATCAGGATTTTGAGGTTGTATTTCGTGATGATGCACAGGTTGAATTCTTGTTAAGCTCTAATGGCAGATTTAAAGAAGTTTATCCATTTGAATTTAATTTATTTGTTGGATATACATTGATTGGTAAGAAACTTAACGTTTATTGGAGAGTTGAAAATTTAAGTAAAGAAACAATGTATTTTTCTATAGGAGGTCATCCTGCATTTACTTGCCCTATAGATGAAAATCCTAGAAATACATATTATTTGCAGTTTGATGGATTAACAAAGCTGGATAGATCAATAATTGATATGTCTTGTGGATTACTTTATGATGAACATGAAGATATTGAATTTAATGAAGTGGATGCAGAAGGCAAAGTGGGTGTTATCAGAATTGATGACCATTTATTTGATAGAGATGCACTTATTGGAGAAAACAATCAAACCCATAAGATTTCATTGCTTAGACCTGACAAGTCACCATACATAAGCGTTACCTTTGACGCTCCGCTATTTGGAGTTTGGTCACCTTTGGATAAAAAGGCTCCTTTTATTTGTATTGAACCTTGGTATGGAAGATGCGATAAAAAACAGTTTGATGGTGAACTAAAAGATAGAGAATGGAGCAACACACTTAAAGTAGACGATATATTTAACGCAAACTATAACATAGAAATATTTGATTAGTTACAAAAAATTGAACTAGTACTGTATTGGTTTTACTGATTATAATTACAAATTCACTTGATGAAATCGTATAAGTATGATAAAATTACAAGTAGAAAAAAGGACGTAAAATCATTTTAAACTTTATCAAAAGATAAAGCTTATTTATATTTTCTAAAATTTACAATGGAGGATTCTACTATGAAGAAAGATGCAATGGATATCCAGAAAGATATTCTGGATGTTATTGATAATACACAGGAGGTTGTTGATGAAGTAACTGAAAGTGTAGATGTTGATATCATTTCAGAAGATGACGAAAAAGAAGAGTCATATACAAAAGCAGAGCTAAAAGCTATGAAAATGGCAGAAAAGCTTGCAAAAAAAGAAGCTAAAAAGTTAAACAATGCTAAAAAGACTGATTCTTTAGATGAAACACAGGCTATAGAAGAAATGGTGAGTGCAGATACTACAGAAGATAAAGATGTATTAGATACTACATCCGAGATTAAAGATAATATTGATATAGTTAAAAGAAAAGGATTAAAGCTTACAGCTAAACTTATTTTAGTTGTTACTATTATTTTAGTTGTTATGTCTCTTTCTTCGGCAGTTATCTCTGTTATTACTATGAAAGCAAAGTCTGTAGATTTAGTTGAAAATCAGCTTAAAGCTACTGCATATGCATCAGTAGTTCATTATTCTGGCTTGTCACAGGCAGATTTCAAAGTGTCACAGTCGGGTTTACTCTACAAGGGAAGCTACGCATTACAAGATAATGTTACTTTTATAAATGACCTAGCAGCAGAGAGTGAGGTTTACTCTACAGTTTATTTTGAAGACAAGGCTTATATTTCATCTATTATAGGTGCCGATGGAAACATGTATTTAGATTCTGCAGTACCTGAAGATATTAAGGCACAGGTATATAAGAATCAAACAGTTTTTGCAGAAAATATTAATATTAATGGAACATCATATTATGGTGCATTTTCTCCATTGGTACAGCCTTCATCAGGAGATGTTTGTGGTGTTGTATTTTCTGGTATTAAGAGTAGTGTCGTTTCAGATGATCTTAATGAGTCAATTATTAAGATTACGATTACATCTGTTGTAGCAATTTTAATCAGTGTTATTGTAGTCGTTTTCATACTTCGTGTTATTACAAAAGCATTAAAGAAAACTGTGTCAGACATCAACAATGTATCACAAGGAAATCTTAATTTTGAAATTAACAAAAAGTTATCAAATAGAGCAGATGAAATTGGAGATATGGCACGTAGTATAGATACAGTTATTCTCAATTTTAAAACGGTAATCACAAAACTTATAGGAGCTGTTGGAGAATTAACTGAGTTTTCTGGTTGTTTCTCAGAATCCTTTGAACGTATTTCTGAGACTATTACAAATGTAAATGTTGCAGTAGATGAAATTGCACATGGTGCTACAGAACAAGCAACAGAAACTATGAATGCCAATGATAGAGTAATCAATATGGGCGATGCCATTGGTCAGGCAAATAGCAATATATCTCTTTTAGGGGATAGTTCAAAGAAGATGAAAACATACAGTGATGAAGCGAGTGGTACATTGGTTGAATTATCAAAAATTAACGATAAAACTAAGAATTCTGTAAATGAGGTTCAAAATCAAACTAACCTTACAAATAAATCAGCATTGGCTATTCAAGAGGCTACATCATTAATAGCAGATATTTCAACACAAACAAATCTCTTATCTTTAAATGCTTCAATAGAAGCTGCTAGAGCAGGAGAAAATGGTAGAGGCTTTGCTGTTGTTGCCAATGAAATTAGAAACCTTGCTGACCAGTCAAGGGCATCTGCAGAAAAGATTACTGAAATCGTTAATAACCTTATCCAAAACTCAAATGAAAGTGTTGAGACAATGGATGAAGTTATGGGAGTAATTGCAGATCAAAATAAGAAGTTAGATGATACAAGAAGAATGTTTGATTCTCTTAATACTGAAATTATTGAAGTTAACAGTGCGATTGAAAATATAGAGACAGAAATGCAGCAATTGCTTGGTATAAAAGATTCGGTTTATGCAAGTGTAGAGAATCTTGCTGCTATTGCTGAAGAAAATGCAGCAAGTACAGAAGAAACTGCAGCTTCAATGACTTCATTAACAGGAATTGTTGATGAATGTTTAACTGCAACAAATCAATTAGTTGATTTAGCTGCCAGCTTGGATGATAGTATAAAAGTATTTCAGATTTAATTAAAAATCTTCTATTGTTATGATAGATTAATATGTTCTCATTTTAAGTAAAGTCACATTGATTATTTCAATGTGACTTTTTTCTTTAAAGGCAATAAAAATTAAATTGAACATAAATAACTTATTATATAGAAAATAGAAATATAGAGAAAAACATTTCTTTTTGTTTAATATAAAAAAATAGTGGAAAAATACAAAATATATGTTATACTATTAAAAGAATGATTTGAAGCTACAAGATGTGGTATTCAAAACTATGTTATCAATTTTTTAATATTTAGTATATTTTATCGAAAGGAAAGTTTTTTATGACATATCAGATTATAAGCGATGGTTCATGCGATTTATTACCATCATATGTTAAGGACCATAATGTTAAGGTAGTTCCTTTTTATGTATCATTTGATGGGGAAAACTATTTAAAGGAAGGGATAGACATTGAGCATGATGAGTTCTATAGAAGAATGATAGAAAATCATGAATTTCCAAAGTCATCATTACCTTCAGTGCAGGATTATGTAGATGCTTTTATGCCTTATGTTCTTGAAGGTACGCCTATTATTTGTATATGCATTACTGAAAAGTTTTCAGGATCTTACCAGTCAGCTATGAATGCAGCAAATATTGTAAAAGAAGACCATCCAGATGCCAAAATAGAAGTTGTTAATTCAATGGTTAATACAGTATTGCAAGGTATTTTTGTTAATGAAGTAGTAAGGATGAGGAATGCTGGATTAAGTCTTGATGAGACATTAGCAAAGATGCAAGAGATTATTCCAACTGGAAGAATTATTTTTACTATTGCCAATATAGAATATTTAAAAAAAGGCGGTAGAATTGGAAAATTATTATCGCTAGCAAGTGACAAGCTTGGAATCAAACCACTTATTACCTTGAGGGATGGAGAGATTTTCCCTAGTGGAATAACAAGAAGCCGTTCAAAATCCATGAAGAAAATAGTTGATCTTACTCAGACTCATTTTGAAAAAAACAATCTTGATCCAAAAGAGTATGAATTTTGTGTAGGAACAGGTATTACCATTGATGAAGCTCATGAATTAGGAAAAATGCTGGAAGAAGCTTTGAACATAAAGATTGATTTTTGGGATGTTAGAATTGGTACAACAATTGGAACTCATACCGGACCATATCCACTTGGTACGTCTTTTATACGTAGATATGATGCATAATTTATTTTAGTGATTAAATACAGTTATTATTTTTAATAACTGTATTTTTTGTGATTTTTATTTTGGTTGTTATTGTTTATATTTAAAATACGTATTAAAATTTTTAATTTTGTAATTTTTATCTTGAATTGTGATTATCAATTTTAATTCTAATATTTTAATCATAATCTTGTAATGTTTAGTACAAATTAAGTGCAAAATATGTTCTATTTTATTGCAAAAAACATACTAATAAATTAAAATGATTTATAGAGAAGGGACTACCAAAATTTTTTTAATGTTTGTTATTTTTTAAAAATAAGTAAAAACTTCAAAATATTACAGGAGAGGAAAGGAGAGCAGTTTTTTACTGCGAAAACAAAATGATCGGTTTAAGTACAGAATTAGTTTCAGGATTGGCTATTGGAGGTGTGGTATTACTACTATTCATTATTCTACTATGCATAGGCTATGTTAAAGCTCCACCAGATACAGCGTTTATTATTTCGGGTCTTAGAAAAAAGCCTAAGTTTTTAGTTGGTAAGGCAGGAATTAAGATACCATTTTTAGAACAAAAGGATGAGTTAAGCTTAAAGCTTATTCCTATTAACGTTCAGACAACCACAGCGGTTCCTACTGCTGATTATATCAATATCAATGTTAATTCAACCGTAAATATTAAGGTTAGTTCAGAACCAGAATTAATAGCAAGAGCAGCACAAAACTTTCTTAATCAAAATATCAATTACATAGCTCAAATTGCTAGAGAAGTGTTAGAGGGTAATGTTAGAGAAATAGTTGGTAGAATGAATCTTGAGGAGATGGTTTCGGATAGACAGAAGTTTTCGGAATTAGTTAAAGAAAATTCAGAACCAAACTTAAGTGCAATGGGCTTGGAAATTATCAGTTTTAACGTTCAAAACTTTGTTGACGATAGTGCGGTTATTGAAAATCTTGGTGTTGACAATATTGTTAAAATTCAAAAGAATGCAGCTATTTCTAGGGCACAAAGTGAAAAAGAAATTGCAAAAGCTAAAGCGGAGGCCGTAAAGGAAGCAAGAGATACGGAAATCAATGCAGAAGCAGAGATTGCTCAAAAAGAAAATGAATTAGCAATTAGAAAAGCAGAACTTAAGAAAGATGCCGATATAAAGCAGGCAGAAGCGGATGCTGCTTATGAGATTCAAAAGGAAGAGCAAAGAAAAACAATTGAGATTACATCTGCAAATGCTAATATTGCAAAGCAGGAAAGAGAAATAGAATTAAAAACTCGTGAAGCACAGGTTATGGAACAGTCATTAGATGCTCAGGTAAAGAAAAAAGCAGAAGCAGAATTATATGAAAGACAGCAGAAAGCACAGGCTGAGCTATATGAAAGACAAAAAGAAGCAGAAGCTAAAAAGT
>CAZNKR010000015.1:0-1912 GCA_964573715.1 uncultured Roseburia sp.
TGGTCAAGCGGTTAAGACACCGCCCTTTCACGGCGGTAACACGGGTTCGATTCCCGTCGGAGTCACTATTGACAATACATTATTATTTTAATATAATATACAGGTCAAGAAAATAAATATATGGCGCGATAGCCAAGTGGTAAGGCTCCGGTCTGCAACACCGTTATCGCCGGTTCAAATCCGGCTCGCGCCTCTCTTACCAAAAGTTCACTTATGTGGACTTTTTTTGTTGCATATTATTTTCTACTTTTATAACTAGAAGAAAGCAATTTTTATATATATTACTGAGTCGAAATAGATATCATTTAAGACAAAATTTTTAATATTTACACAAAAATTATGATAAAAGGTAGATAGATACCATAGTATATGATATGCTTTTGAAAGAAAAGGAGATATGGGATGGACGAAATAATCGGAGCAATATTTGAAATTATTGTAGAACTTGGTATGGATGCGTTGATGACCAATACACCGAAAAATAAATTTCTGCGAAAGCTTTTAAAGGTGGTTTTGATTATCTTGGTAGTTGCAATGACCATCGTTTTTGTATGCTCAGTAATGATGTTAGTTAATAATGTGAAGAGTATATTTATATGGTTTATTTCAATCGTACTAGGAATTATTTCAGTGATGTTTGCATATATGTGCATAAAAAGGTACAAGGTTGTAAATGAAATTTCTATAAAAATTGAGACTGAAGAGAACACATTAAATCTTTCAAATTATAGTAAAAATATATCATATTTAAATAGTTCATCCAATGAGAATAAAGCTGGTAGTGAACTAAAGCAAGACGAGATATGTTTAAATGGTAAACGTGTGAAAAAACATGAATGTAAATTGTAGAACATTAATAAATTACATTGCAATATGAGTAACACTTTGCTATTATAATATATAAATATATGTTTAATCTGAAAGGAGAACAAAATTATGATATGTCCAAAATGTGGATCAAATCAGGCAGACGGTACAGTGTTCTGTTCAAATTGTGGAAATGATATGAGACATGCAAATGCTACACAACAGCCTTACGGCCAACAGCCATATGGTCAGCAGCAGTATACACAGCAGCCATATGCTCAACAGCCATATGCGCAGCAGGGAGGAATTATTTCTGAACGTTCAATTGCGGTAGCAATTATTTTATCAATTGTAACATGCGGTATTTATGGTTTATACTGGTTAGCATGTATGGCATCAGATCTTAACCAGGTTTCAGGAGATAATAGTACTTCAGGTGGAATGGTTGTTTTATTAACAATCGTAACATGTGGTATTTACAGATACTACTGGATGTACAAGGCTGGTCAGCAGATTGCAAAGGGTAAGACTTATAGAGGTCTTGTTGCTGATAACAATGCAGGAATTTTATACTTAATATTAGCAATCTTTGGATTAAGTATTGTATCTTATGCCCTTATCCAAAATGAACTTAATTCATTTGCAAGATAACACATAAAAAGAGGTTTATTATGAAAGACAGTAATAAAAGAAAATTAATTGAAAGTACATTAGGAATTTTTTCAGTTATTCTTTTATATACTGTCTTTCACTTTGTTGGGATAGGCTGTCCAATTAAGTTTTTTACAGGGATTTCATGTGCTGGATGTGGAATGTCTAGAGCATGGCTTAGTGTTTTGAAACTTGATTTTTGCGGCGCTTTTTACTATCATCCATTATTTTGGATGGTACCAATTGGATTCGGGTTATTTATTTTTAAAAGAAAGATTTCCACTAAAGTATTTAAAGGCCTTGTATGGACGGGATTGATAATTTTACTTGCTGTATATGTTTGGAGATTGATAGACCCAAACGACAATATTGTAGTGATTGATATTAAAAATGGTGCAATAATTAGATTTATTTCGCAATTTATGCAAAGGTAGAAAAGATAATA
The DNA here is from genome assembly GCA_964573715.1 of uncultured Roseburia sp. Taxonomy (GTDB): domain Bacteria; phylum Bacillota; class Clostridia; order Lachnospirales; family Lachnospiraceae; genus SVEL01. Next base: position 1,904 of record CAZNKR010000015.1, read on the forward strand.
TAAAAATAT
>CAZNKR010000015.1:2012-16898 GCA_964573715.1 uncultured Roseburia sp.
AAAATATTGAAAATATAGAAAAGATGGTACAGATTAAGGTAAAAGCGACATTTGGACACACTAGATGGCGTTTTTTTATTTGAAAAATGTCGTGGTAAGTGTGGAAATTTCATTGATATTATAATAACAAAGAAACCAGGGATTTATTGGTGATAAAGGTTAATAATAAACTGAATAATAAAGGCGATTTCTGGTTTACTAGAAAAAAGAATTATGATATAATTTATGTACTTAGTTAGTAAGAATTGAAATTGACGTGAACTAAAAAAGATAACAAGAGAAAGGAAAGATTCTATGATGCAGGCGTTAGATGTTAGGCATATTAATCCTTTCTTACAGTCAAGTCTTAATGTAATAGAGATGACCACTCAGACCAAATTTACCGTTGGTAAACCAACTGTGGCAACACTTGAATTTCCTGATAATACTTTTATTCTTCAAGTTGGTGTTACAGGTGTATTAAAGGGCCAGGTTTTACTCGTTATGAGTGATCAACATGCAAGAGAAATGGCTAGTAAGATGATGATGGGCATGCCAGTTGAGCAGCTTGATGAGATGGCATGTTCTGCTCTTGGGGAATTGAGTAATATGATTATGGGTAATACATCAACATTATTTTCAACACAAGGCATATTGATGGATATTACACCACCTATATCATTACATGGTACAAATCTAAAGTTACAAATTGACATACAGGCTCTAAAGGTTCCATTGATGGATAATGGAGTTGAGGTTTTATCACTATATTTATGTGTAACTCAGGACGTGTAAGATGATAAAATTTGAAGTTGGAGACATTGTAAAACTAAAGAAAAAACATCCATGTGGAAGCTTCGAATGGGAGATTATTCGTGTTGGTTCAGACTTTAGATTAAAGTGTACAGGCTGTGCACATCAGGTTATGATGGCAAGAAGTATAGTTGAAAAAAACCTTAAAGGACAAAGAAAGCTTGATGATAAGCAATAGAACGAAATAATAGTTGTTGAAAATCAGAAGGATTGCAAAAAATACTTGCAATCCTTTTAGTTTTATGATAAAGTAAATCTTCGTGATATATTATTCCTTGTTCGCAGACTGATACTGTGGACCAGAGACCAAAAGGAGGAAAATCGAATGAATAAATACGAATTAGCAGTTATCGTTAACGCAGCTCTTGAAGAAGAAGAAAGAGTTAATACTATCGAAAAAGTAAAAGAATATATTGTACGTTTCGCTGGTAATGTTACAAATGTTGATGACTGGGGAAAGAAGAGATTAGCTTACGAAATTCAAAAGAGTAAGGAAGCTTATTATTACTTCATCCAGTTTGAATCTGAGAATTCTAATTGTCCTAACGAAGTTGAAGAAAATCTTCGTATTATGGAAAATGTTGTTAGATTCTTATGTGTTAAAAAGGAAGCATAGTTAAGCAAGCACCTGTTAGAAAAGAGGAAATTTTATGAACAAAGTTATCCTTATGGGAAGACTTACAAGAGATCCCGAAGTAAGATATTCACAAGGTGAATCATCATTAGCTATCGCTCGATTTACATTAGCAGTTGACAGAAGATTTAAAAGAGACGGCGAAGCCAGTGCAGATTTTATTTCTTGTGTAGCTTTTGGAAAACAAGCAGAATTTATCGAAAGATATTTACATCAAGGAACAAAGGTTGTAGCAGAAGGTCGTATACAGACTGGTAGTTACACCAATAAAGAAGGACAGAAGGTTTATACAACAGATATAGTTGTTGAAAGCTGTGAGTTCGCTGAAAGTAAAAATAATGCAAGCCAAGATGGTGGCTATGCAGCATCTAGACCTGAACCTACATCAGCAGCTGGAGAAGGATTTATGAACATTCCAGATGGTGTTGAGGATGAAGGATTACCATTTAACTAAAAACATAGGAGGTAGTAGTTATGCCAATGAATAATAGAGCAGAAAAAGGCGATAGAGACAATTCTTTCAAGAGAAGACCAATGCGTAGAAGAAAGAAAGTTTGCGTATTTTGCGGTGACAAAAACGGCGAAATCGATTACAAGGATGTAAACAAGTTAAAGAGATACGTTTCTGAAAGAGGAAAAATTCTTCCAAGAAGAATCACAGGAAACTGTGCAAAACATCAGAGAGCTCTTACTGTTGCAATCAAGAGAGCAAGACATATTGCTTTAATGCCTTATACATTAGACTAATTCAGGCGGCCATAAACCATTTGGTTTATGGCTACTTTTTATTTAATGAAAACTTGGAATTTATCAATAAATAAAATACGAAAATAAATATTCAAATAAATATCGAAATAGATATGGAAATAGATAGGGATATTGATGTCGAAATATATATGGACATAAATATGGAAATAGATAGGGATATATATAGGAACATACATGTCGAAATATATATGGACATAGATATCAAAATAAACACGGAAAAAACATTAAAATAAAAATGGAAATAAATGTTAATAAAATATTGAAATAATATCTAGATAAGTTGCGAAATCAATCCTATAAATAGAGGCCCTCGTGGTTGACAAAGTATTTTAAGTTACTTATAATTAAGAGACTATGATAAAATTTTTAGGGAAAATTTTATTAGATAAAATGCCAATAGGAAGCATTATAGATTATTTACTATTGATTATTACTTAATAGTCGCCGTTATTTTTATGCTTATATATTTATTGTCCAATAAAGAGTCAAGAATATATAATATTACAACATATTTAAGCATGTTTCTTAGCGCTATGATAATGAGAATTATTGTAAAAAAAGGTAAGGTGCTTGCTCCAAGAACATTATTAATTGGCGGCATGGAACATTAAAACAAATTTATTAATTACTAGTATTGATGAACTTCCTCAGTTTTTCAATGTCCTTAGAGGAGATATGAGTATTGTTGGTACTCGTCCTCCAACGGTGGATGAAGTTGATAAATACGAAAGAAATCACTGGAGAAGAATTAGCAATAAACCAGGTATAACAGGTATGTGGCAGGTTATTGGACGTAGTTTCATAACTGATTTTGATGAAATCGTAAGCCTAGATACTGAGTATATTGATAAATGGAATGTATTACTGGATATTAGAATAATGATGAAAACCGTATTACAGGTTTTTACTAGAAAATGTGCATATTAGGAAGATTATATGATTAAAAAAATATGTTTTGCTGCTTCATCGGGAGGTCATCTTGAAGAAATATCAAGGTTAGTGGAAATACGAGATAAATATGAGTCATTCCTTGTTACAGAGGAAGGTGGATTTTATGGATAAAGCAGCATTTGACGAAACAATTAAAAACGCTGATTTAGTGATTACCCACAGTAGAGTTGGATCAATAATTACGGCTTTAAATGAAAAAAACCAGTAATAGTTTTCCCAAGACTGGCTAAATATAAAGAACACGTAGATGATCATCAACTAGATATAGCTAGAGCTTTTGGTAAAAAGAATTATGTATTATGTTGCTATGAAAATTACGATTTAGTTGAGATAATAAAGGAATGTAAAAACCATCATTTTAATAAGTACATATCGCAACGTGAACAAATAGTTGATACTATTGATAATTATTTAAGAAATTTATAGAAAGGAGAACTTGATGTTATTAAATAGTTTTAAAATATTAAAGGACAGACAAAAGAAATTTGGATGGCAGAATAGACATAAAGCTCAAATGGAAAAGATTTCGGTAATTATCCCAGTATATAACTCATCAAAATATTTGGCAGCGTGTGTTGATAGTATAAAAAATCAAACATATACCAATTTGGAGATTATTCTTGTGGACGATAAGTCAACAGACAATAGCTTAAATATATGCAAAGAATTGGCCGCAAAGGACAAAAGAATAGTTATTTTGGCTCATGAAAAAAATATGGGTGTATCAGCTGCAAGAAATACAGGTATTGATATGTGTAGTGGTGATTTTATTACATTCTGTGATGCAGATGATATGTATGAAAAGACCATGTTAGATACACTTAAAAAGGCAAGTGAAGTAAATCATTGTGATGTTGCAGTGTGCGATATTACATATTTATATGAGGGTGATATTAGGAAAAAGAACAAGTATTCAAATGGTGAAACAGAAATAATAAGTGGTAAAGAATTCGATTTATGTTATTTTTTATATCCTGATATGATAGTTGAAAATGTTTCTGCGTGGAATAAACTTTATAGTAGAAGATTGTTTGATGGAGTTAGATTTCCCATAAATCGTATCAATGAAGACGAATCAACAATATTTAAATTAGTTAATTCATCAGAAAGAGTTGTATATGTGCATGAAGCTTTGTACATATATAGAAAAGGTGTAAAAGATACACTTGGTAGTGATTTTACAAATAAGAAATTTCAAATTTTTGATGCATATATTGAAAGAATGGAATTTTATCAAACAAACGCAGAGTACGATATGTTATGGTATACGATTAAAAGATATATGTACAGGTTATACGATTACAAATGCAAAGCAAAAATTAGTGGTTGCTATGATAGAAAAATTGTTAGTCAGTATGTTAAACCTATTAGAATGTATTACAAGAAAAATAACGATTGTCTGCCTATTAAGTCAAGAGATAGAAAACAGGTTGCATTGTTCATGACTTCCTTTGATATATATTGTGTATTGAAGAATCTTCAGCCATAAATAAGAGATTAATAAATTATAAAAATTTCAGTTAGTCTTGTAAAACTTAAGGGGATGTATTATAATTTAACCCTAATAGAAAAAAGTGATATTTCACTTAATACTAATTTTATGGAGGTTACCGAATGCAGATTTCTAAAGATATGCTTATTGCCGAGTTAATTCAGGTAGATGAAGGAATAATACCTATTCTATTAAGTGTTGGAATGCATTGTATTGGATGTCCATCAGCTCAAGGAGAGTCATTAGACGAAGCTTGTATGGTACATGGTTTAGATACAGACGTTGTTGTTGCATCAATCAATGAATACTTGGCAACAAAGTAGTTTTACAAATAAATACCACATCACAATTTGAAATTGTGATGTGGTTCTTTTTTTCTTTGATTAATATGCTTTAACTGATGTGAGCTTTTGTAATGCTCTTCTGGTGATAATCTTAGTAAAGTGTTCTTGATAAAATGCCTCGCTGGCTTTTGAGCTGCGCTCTAGGGAACCATATTCAAGTAAAATATTACATACTCTGTTGAAATCCTCTATAGAGTGGTTACTCTTTGTAACTACAAGATAAAATCTATTGTTTAGTGGAGATTTATAAAGTGAATTTACTCCATTGTACATTTCCTTAAGGATACCCGAAACATCAATAATAGTATCAATATTATTAAAAGAGAAAATCTTAATAATATTGGTTTTTGCATCATTTTCTGTACCATTGGTTGATGGCGATTCTGGTGAATATGAGATTTTAGATGCTGTTGATTTTTTTGATATGGGGTCATTTTTAGATAATGCTTCAGGTAAAGGAATAAATGAACCGTTATGTTTATCATCGGAATTTTTAAGTTCACTTTTTAGTTCGTTTTTGACCTGATTTATCATATCTAATAATCCAGCAGATGCCTGTGGTGCAGAAGAATCTGCATCAATTTCTTCCATATCATCAGGAGATGGAGCAAACTTGGAAAAACGTGTGTCTAACTCTTCTGGATCTTCTACCTTGGTAATAAGTAGAACAATACAATCACTAGATACTGGAATAGCTTCTATCATGAGAGGAATATCCTCGGCATCAAAACCTAACTCTGCAGATGCTTGTTGCATCATATCTTTAAAAAGTGATTTAGCTTTTTCTGTTCCATATGCTAATTCACTAAGTTTGATTTGTCTTGAGGCAAGATCGGATTTATTTAAAGTACACTTTATCTGATTATCATTAACTTTTTCAATTTTCATAAAACGCACCTCATTTCTTAAGCAGAATTACTGCTTTTGTCAATAAAAATGTATCTTGTTATAGTATATAGTATAACCTATTAATAATTCATATGTAAAGAAGAATATAATTAAATAATGTTAAAAAAGTATGAAAAAGGAAATAGATTTTTTTAACAATCTTTAAAAATAACCAAAAAAGTACTTGCAAAACAATATATATTTGTGTATAATGCACATAGAGGTTATCCGTTGTAGCTTTTTGAAAGGAGGCTAGGATATAAAAGATACAAAAGAGTAACATTCTTTTTAATAAGTATATAGTTATTGAAACCTTACATACTAGTACAGGTGGAAATGTATACTTAGCAGAGCATTTAACAATGCATGTAAAAAGAGTAATCAAAGAGGTTGTAAAGAGTCCTAATTATGAGGAAAGTTTTTATTCTGAAATGGATGCATTAAAACAAATCAGACACACAAACATTCCCATAGTTTATGATGTTGATCTAGATACGAAAAACTATTACATAATTGAGGAATACATCGAAGGAAAAAGCTTGTATGATATTGTCATGCAGCAGGGGACGCTGTCCGAAGAGAGGACAGTTGAATACGGGAAACAATTAACAAATCTTATTACTTTCTTACATTCAAGAAAACCATATCCTATATTATTTTTAGATCTACAGCCAAAGAATATTATTATTTCAGGTGGTAATTTATTCTTGATTGATTTTGGTAGCTCTATGTTTGCTGGTAAGCAGGACAAGGCCATAGTTTTTGGAACGCCGGGATTTGCTGCACCAGAACAGTACCAAGGAAACAATATTGGTGTAGAGACGGATATATATGGGATAGGAGCATTACTTTACTTTATGCTGACTGGAAAAAGTCTTGCAGATAGTGAATTCTCAAAATCAAATCGTAATATCTCACAAATTTTAAAACAGATTATATATAGGTGCGTGGAAAAACGTGCTTCATTAAGGTACGAAAACACTCAGGTTTTATATGATCAGTTATCTTATTTACAAAATCAAAAATGCAAAGCTTACAAAGAGGATAAACCTCTAGTTATATCAGTTGCTGGTATAGACAAAAACGTTGGAACAACACAGGTGTGTTTGCTTATGAATCAGTACCTATGTAATTTAAAGGTAAATCATATTTACCAAGAAAATAACGATTCAAACCATATTAGAAATTTCGCTAGGCTTCATTCTGATTGTATGTACTCCAAAGGAATTTTCACGTACAAGAAGCAAAGGCTTGTGCCTAAATACAGCGATGCTGTCGAACTTGTTTTGAATAATGATATTATTATTCGAGATGAAGGGGTCTACAATTCAAAGAAAGAGTATGGAGATAGATTGTTTATTGTTTTATATAGTAGTGAATGGGAAATAGAAAAGATAAAGAATCAACTGCTAGAAATAAAGCAATACGATGGATTAATATGGAATTTATCTACAAGACAAAGAGAGTCTATTATTTATAGATTGATTCAGGACCGAAATTATTTTGTTGGTTACGAGCCTGATATAACCGAATTAAGTTCTAATACTACACAATTTTTTGAAAACCTTTTTGAGGAGGTGTTAGGAAAAATTGTTGTGAAAACTAATGAAAAAAAGGCAAAAAAAGGATTTTTTAGCAAGCTCAAACAGGCTTGTAATTATTGGAGTATTTGGCACTGAAAAAAGTGTAGGAACCACATCTGTTGCTATGATGTTGGCTTCATATTTTTCTGAAGTAGTTTGCAAAGAGACTGCATACTTAGAGCTTGGAGATAATTTAATTTATAATAAGCTGCTATATGAAAAGACTATGAGTGAGGAAAACGTTTTTAAAGAAAAAGTTCTTAAAGTAAACCAATTTGAAATATTTACAAAAGGGACTGGAATCTCACAATTACATAATAATAAGTATGGTTACTTAATTATAGATTTTGGATCAAATGCGATGCATAATCTTACTGAGTTTTTAAGGTGTGATTTAAAAATTGTAGTTTCATCTATGCAAATATGGAAAAGAAAAGCATTGGTTGAATTTGTACAGATGTCAAAAGAAATCACTGGACACAAGAAATGGATATATGTAGTGTCTGGCTCTATTATTGAAATCAATAAATTTAAAAGTAAAAATGAAATAATGGCGGTAAAAATGCCTGATATTTCTAATTCCATAAAATTAAATAATATCAGTATGGAATTTGTAGAAGAGATACTAAAAATGAGTAGTATCTAAATAAAAAACAAACAGGGAATTGCTTAAAATAATATATCACGAATAGGCATAACTCCTTACAAATGTAACTGTAGATAAAATTAAAAGAAAGAAGGAACGGGAACTAAAATACGAAATTAGATAATCAGACATTGATTAAAGATAAGATAAAGATAAGATAAAATTTAAAAATTAAAAAAGTTTAAAAACTATGTTGAATGATTCAAAAATATTAAATTGAATTATTTAAAAATAACGAATTGGATAATTCAAAGATAATAAATTGAATAATTCTAAAAAGGCTTAGGTGGGCTTAAACACAGGGAATCAATTGGCTTCTCACAAATGCATAATTGGTTTATGGGCGGTAGGGAAAATTTAATGACGAGTTTGTTATATTATGCTATAATCTATACATACTTATTTTGCGGAGGATTGAAAGGATGAATAGAAAAATAGCTAAGAAATTGTTGATATTTCTGGCATGTGTTTCTTTGGGCTTTACATTTACAGCTTGCTGTGGTGGAATTGATGAAAACAATACATATATGGATTTGTCTGAATATTTCGGATTGAATCAGGCAGAAGGAAAGCAGAATTTAGCAGTAGTTATAGATAATAGCATAGTTGAATATGGGATTATTGAAGAAGATAAGAGTGTGTATTTGCCTTATGATGTTATAAGACAATATATTAATAATAAGTTTTATGTTGACTACAATGAAGACTTATTAATATATACAACTCCAGACAGTATAATTGATAGCTCAATTGGAACAAACAAGTATGGGAATGGAACAGATTTTGATAAAACCATTTCAATAAAGGATGGAAAGAATATATACATTTCTTTAGATTATGTTATTTTGATGGAAAACAACATCAATTTTGAATTGTTTGATTCTCCAGACAGACTCGTAATTAGAACAGCACTAAATTACACAATTGCGAATGCAAGTGACGACGGAAAGGTAAGATTTGAGCCGGATGTAATGTCGGAAATCCTTTTTGATGTTAAGAAGTCAGATAAATTATATCTTATAGAGGGCGAAGGCTTAAGAGGATATACAAAGGTGGCAAATAACTCAGGTGTTGTTGGGTATATTCAGGATGAGTTAGTAAGTAATAAAGAGGAAATTCTTGATGAACCATCTTTTACCCCTGTAGAGTATTCACATACCATTAGAGATTACAAAATTTGCCTAGGATGGCATCAGATGGAATCGGTTGGTGGTAACGACGGCTTATATGAAGCCATGAGTAATGCTACAAGCCTAAATGTTATTTCTCCAACTTGGTATCAAATATCAGATTCAGAGGGTAATTTTTCTTCTTGTGCATCAATAGATTATGTAAATCGTGCACATAAAGAGGGAATAGAAGTATGGGCACTTATTTCGGATTTCAACTATGATGAAGAAAATAGTGTATATTTTATTAATACAGTTTTAGCAAGTACTACTTCTAGAAGAAATCTTATTTCCAATCTTATAGATGAAGCAAAGCAGCTTGGATTTGATGGTATTAATATAGATTTCGAAAAGATAGGTTATGATTATGCCTATGATTATGTAGAATTTATCAGAGAATTATCAATACAATGCAGGGAATTAGGAATTGTTTTATCGGTTGATATGTATGTACCTATAGAAAGTAACAAATATTATGATAGAACATCTGTTGGTGAAGCTGCGGATTACGTTATCGTAATGGGATATGACGAACATTGGGCAGGATGTGGAAGCGCAGGCTCTACTGCATCCATACAATTTGTAAGGAATGGTATTGCTAATACAATTAGTGAGGTTGACCCTTCTCGTGTGATTAATGCTATTCCGTTTTATACACGAGTATGGAGCGAAACGCCTGAGGATATTGCTGATGCAGATGATGAAATAATTGAGGATAATATATTTGGAAATTATGCATTAAATAGTTATGCAGTGGGACTTAATTCTGCAAAAAATGTTCTTTCTAGTCATAACGTAACTCCAGTATGGTTAGAGGAGGTTGGACAATATTATGGGGAATACAAAGAGAATGATATAACATATAGAGTTTGGCTTGAAGAATATGAATCAATTTCATTAAAGCTTAAAGCGATGGAAGAATATAAGATTGGCGGTGTTGCATGTTGGAAACTTGGGCTTGATAACGCTGAAGTATGGACAGCAATAAGCGAATATTTATCAAATGATACAAAGGAATAAGTTGTATATAAAAATTTTATATAGAATGGTTATTAACTGCGTCTGGTAGGTTAGTTTTATTAGGCGCAGTTCTTTTTTTACTTATTACCACATAATATATTGTAAAAGGATATGTGGATTAGTATGACAAGAACCGAGGATAAGGGATTGTATAATGAAAATGATAGCTATTACATATTGCTTAACGTTTCCTGCCCTGCTGTAATTGTAGAGTGCGGTTTTTTGACAAATGCCATAGAAAGAGATAATTTATTAATTGATGAATACCAAGGAAAAGTGGCACTGTCCATAAAAGAAGGTGTTATTGAATATTTTACGGAAAAATAATAAGACTTTAAAATTAGGGTACATTGTGGTAGAATATATCCGAATGTATCTTAATATTAAAGAGTGATTGTAAGCTTGAAAGGCTTGGTGTAATAGTGAATACAAAGTTAAAATTTAAAGGTAAAATAATAAGTCATTTATTATTTCCATTGATATTAGGTTTTTTTCTTATTTTAATAGGAATTAGTATATATTTTACAGACAAAGCAATAGGTATTTCTGTAATGGTGGCAGCAGTTGTATATATTGTTGTTACACTGGTTATTTTCTTTTTGAACAAGCCGATTATTATGCAGGACTTGGTAGATTTTGCCATGGATTATGCTCAGATTCAAAAAGAGCTGCTGCATGATCTGGCTTTGCCATATGGACTTTGTGACTTCGAAGGCAATATTCTATGGAGTAACAAAAGTTTAAAGGAAATCGCTGGGGAAGATGCCATTAGAAGTAAAAAGCTATTTGACATTTTTAGCGAAGTAACAAAAGAAAAACTGTTACTTACCGATGAGGAAAAGATAAAATCAGTTGATATTGTATATGATAATAAAGTATATAGAGTAGAGTGCAGAAAAATTGATGTACATAATGCATTCAATGCAACAAAGGTTATAGATATTAATGGAAAAGAAGAGTATTTAATTGCTTTTTATTTATTTGATGAAACTCACATTAGACAGTTAATGAAGGATAATGAAGACCAAAAATTAGTTGCTGGATTAATATATATTGATAACTATGAAGAGGCAATGGATAGTGTTGAGGACGTAAGAAGATCACTACTATCTGCCTTAATAGATAGAAAGATTAATCAATTTGCATCAAATATTGATGGAATAGTAAAAAAAGTAGAGAAAGACAAATATTTCATAGCCTTTGCACATAAATATCTTGATAGCTTGCAGGCATCGAAGTTTACTATTATTGATGAAGTTAAGGGAGTAAATATTGGTAACGAAATGGATGTTACTATTAGTATTGGATTAGGTGTACATGGAGAATCATATATTCAGAATTGTGAGTATTCAAGAATAGCTATGGATCTTGCACTTGGCCGTGGGGGTGACCAGGCTGTGGTAAAGGATAATGATAAGATATATTATTATGGAGGAAAATCTAAGCAAGTTGAAAAGAATACTCGTGTAAAAGCTAGAATTAAGGCCCATGCTTTGAGAGAATTACTTAGTACAAAAGATAGAGTTATTATTATGGGTCATCAGATTGGGGATATTGATTCCTTTGGATCTGCACTAGGACTATATAGAGCCATGAAGGTTCTTGGAAAAAAAGCAAATATTGTGCTTAATGATATAACCACTTCTCTTAGACCAATGGTAGAGAGAGTGATTAATAGTGGAGAATATGAGGAAAATCTTATTTTATCCAGTGCTGATGCTCTTGACATGGTGGATTCTAGTACCATTGTTATAGTAGTTGATGTAAATAGATTAAGTTATACAGAGTGTCCGGAGTTATTAAAAGAGTGTAAGTCAGTTGTGGTTCTTGATCATCATAGACAAACATCAGAAGGAATTGAGAATGCATTACTTTCATATGTTGAGCCTTATGCATCATCAACCTGTGAAATGGTTGCGGAAATTTTACAGTATATTCAAGATGGAATAAAACTAAAGCAGATAGAAGCAGATGCAATGTATGGCGGAATTATGATAGATACAAACAATTTTTCTCAAAAAACAGGTGTAAGAACATTTGAGGCAGCAGCTTTTCTTAGAAGAAATGGAGCTGATGTTACAAGGGTTCGTATGATGTTTAGAAATAGTATTGAAGAATTTAAGACTAGAGCAGTGGCAATATCAAGAGCAGAAGTATTTTGTGATGAGTATGTTATATCAGATTTCCCTTCAGAAGGTATGGAAAGCCCTACTATTGTATGTGCACAGGCGGCAAATGAGTTGTTAAATATTAGTGGTATTGCAGCATCATTTGTGCTAACAAAATACAATGATAAAATATACGTTAGTGCAAGAAGTATTTCTGAAATTAATGTTCAGTTAATAATGGAGCGAATTGGCGGCGGTGGCCATGCATCGGTTGCAGGAGCTCAGTTAGAAGGATATACTTTAGATGAGGCTAAAAATATACTCATAGATACAGTTAAAAAGATGCTTGCGGAAGGAGACTTATAATGGAAGTTATATTATTACAGGATGTAAAGACGCTAGGTAAAAAAGGTGAAATAGTTAAAGTAAATGATGGTTATGCTAGAAATTTTGTGTTACCAAAGAAACTTGGTATAGAGGCGACAGGAAAAAATCTTAATGATTTAAAATTAAAAAAAGCAAATGAAGAGAAGCAGGCTAAGGAAAAGCTTGAAGAAGCAAAAGAATTGGCACAAAGAATTGCACAAAAACCAGTGGTTGTTTCAATAAAATCCGGTGAGGGTGGAAGAACATTTGGCTCAGTATCTACAAAGGAAATTTCTTTAGCTGTTAAAAGTCAACTTGGTTTTGAGATTGACAAAAAGAAGATGGTATTGGACGAGCCAATAAGAACACTAGGTTGCCACATAATTAAATTAAAAGTGCACAAAGACGTTACTGCAGATTTAACGGTTAAGGTTACAGAAGAATAAGGAGAATCCCATGGACGAGGGTTTAATAAAAAAAATACTACCTCATAGCGTGGAAGCTGAGAAGTCGGTTATTGGTTCTATGATTATGGATATCGATGCAGTAGTTGCAGCTAGTGAAACACTTGTATCTACAGACTTTTACGGTAAACAGTATGGAATATTATTTGATGCAATGCTTGAATTATACAAACGTGGTATGCCAGTTGATTTGATTACACTTCAAAATAAACTAAAGGAGATGGATGTTCCACCTGAACTTTCAAGTGTTGATTTTCTACGAGATATTATGTCTCAAGTGTTTACATCAGCAAATATAAAGCACTATGCAGAAATAGTAAAAGAAAAATCTATTTTACGAAAGCTTATTAAAACAAATGAGGAAATTGCAAATAGATGTTATCTTGAGAAAGATTCCTTAGCTGATATTATGAATATGACTGAAAAGCAGATATTCGGTATTATGCAATCTCAAGGAGGGGGAGAATTTGTTCCTATTAGACAGGTAGTTATTAATGCTCTTGAAAAAATCGAGGCTTCTTCAAAGCTTGGTGGTCAAATAACAGGTATTCCTACAGGATTTACGGATTTGGATTTTCAAACATCAGGAATGCAGCCTTCAGATTTAGTTCTAATTGCAGCAAGACCTTCAATGGGAAAAACAGCCTTTGTACTTAATCTTGCAGAACATATGGCATTTAAAAATGATTATACAGTTGCTATTTTTAGCTTGGAAATGAGTAAAGAGCAGTTAGTTAATCGTATGTTTTCTCTTGAATCTAGAGTAAGTTCCCAGAAACTTAGAACGGGAAGCCTCGAAGAGGATGAATGGGACAGACTGATAGATAGTGCTTCTGTTATTGGAAATTCCAACTTAATAATTGATGATACACCTTCTATTAGTATTCAAGAGCTTAGAAGCAAGTGTAGAAAATACAAAATGGAACATAATCTTGGAGTTGTTGTAATCGATTACCTTCAATTAATGAGTGCAGGTGATAAAGCTCCAGATAGTAGACAACAGCAGATTTCAGATATTTCTCGTTCTCTTAAAGCCCTTGCAAGAGAGCTATCTGTACCTGTAATTGCTCTGTCCCAGTTATCACGAGCAGTAGAACAAAGACCAGATCATAGACCAATGCTTTCGGATCTTAGAGAATCAGGAGCTATTGAACAGGATGCCGATGTTGTAATGTTTTTATACAGAGATGATTATTACAATCATGAGACAGAAAAGAAAAATATTGCAGAGGTTATTATTGCTAAACAAAGAAACGGTCCTGTGGGTACTATAGAGCTTGCTTGGATTCCTGACCTTACAAAGTTTGGTAATCTTGAACAAAAAAGAAACTATTAATTTGGATAAAAAAGAACAACTAAACTACTTGTATTAATTCAGTAGATATATTAAAATATAGGAAATTGGTCGGTAACTCTGACTAGTATAAAAGGAGGCAATAAAAATGGCATATAAAATTTCAGATGAATGCATAATGTGTGGCGCTTGCGAAGCAGCATGTCCAGTAGAAGCAATTACAGCTGGTGATGGAAAGTACGTTATTGATGAAGCTACATGTATCGATTGTGGTTCATGTGCAGCTACTTGTCCAACAGGCGCAGCAGCAGCTAACTAATAATTAAATAGAAAGCATTACTATTAACATAATAGTAATGCTTTTTTT
>CAZNKR010000015.1:16998-29035 GCA_964573715.1 uncultured Roseburia sp.
TAGCTAGTTCTTCTTCCTAATAGCGCAAAACATGCGCTTCGACCTCTACAAGTCTAGATGCATCTGATATCATATATCTTTTTTCCATATTATTACCTCTTATTATTATATTTATAGCATACTAATTAAACGCTTATAAATATAATATAGCAAAAAACAAAAGTAAAAAAAATATTATTGTTTGAAAAACAGAATAATTTTATTGTGAATTGTTGTAAAATAGATTTAAGTGTCGAAAAGGCTTGATTAATTCATATAACTAGAATAAGAATAATAAAAGATATAAGAATAATAAAAAATATGATTACAAAATAAAATTAAGGTGTATACTAGATGTATGAGTGCACAGAAAACAAACAGAAATGATAATATAAAGACTAATAAAATAGCAGGCAAAGAAGCAAAAAACGTAACTAAGGGAAAACGTATTAGAAAACACATTGTACGTTTTTTCTTGGTTTTGTTGTTTGTGTTTTTGCTGGCATGCATTTTTCTAGGAATAAAGTATGGAAGTACAGTGATTAAATATAAGAAGGAAGCAAAAGAATTAGTTGAGGCAGGCGGGGAGGATATTTTTAAAAAATCCCTTACAAGTATTGTGTATGATAAAGATGGTAATGTTATTGCGGAATTGAATGGAAGTAAGGATTCCTATTATTTAACTAGCAATAAAATTCCATATATCGTTAAAAAAGCATTTATTGTTAGCGAAGATAGGAAGTTTTATGATCATGGTGGAGTTGATTATTCCGCTGTAATGCGAGCTTTCGTTGCCCTTGTGCAAAATGACGGAGAGGTTACACAGGGAGGAAGTACCATAACACAGCAGCTTGCGAGAAATATATATTTAACACATGAAGTATCAATTGAAAGAAAATTAAAGGAAATATTTATTGCCTGGGAATTAGAAGATATTTATACAAAAGATGAGATTTTGGAATTTTATATAAATAATATTTATTTTGCTAATGGATTATATGGGATAGAATCTGCGGCTGAGAGCTATTTTAATAAAAGTGCCTCTGAGTTAACTACCTCGGAAATGGTATTTCTTTGTGCAATTCCAAATAACCCTACATTATATGATCCACTAGAAAAAATGGAAAATACATTAAAGAGAAGAGATAGAATTCTAAAGCAAATGTATGACTATGGTGAAATAGACCAGGAAACCTACATTGATGCTATCAACGAGGGGATAACACTAACACCTAGCGAAAAAATAGTAAATAACTATGTAGAAACTTTTATTAGGTATAGTGCCACACTTGAATTAATGAAGTTAGATGGATTTTTGTTTAAGTATCAATTCGAAAGTGACGAGGAAAAAGAGGAATATACCAATATATATAACGAGGAGTATAGTAAATGTAACGGTTTGTTATTTACTGGTGGGTATAGAATATATACAACCATTGATATGAATAAGCAAAATGTCTTACAGAAAACTCTAGATAATGCCTTGAGTAATTATGAAGAAACTGGGGAGGATGGAGTATATTCGTTTCAAGGAAGTGCAACCTGCATAGATAATTCAACGGGCTATGTAGTGGCAATCGTTGGTGGTAGAAGCCAAGATTCTGAAGGATATACACTTAATAGGGCATATCAAAGTCATAGGCAACCAGGAAGCTCTATAAAACCATTATTGGTTTATACACCTATGTTTGAACGGGGATATACGCCAAATACGTTGGTGGTAGATGAAAAGATTGAAGGTGGTCCGCAAAATGCCACCAAAACCTATGTAGGCAAAACAAATGTTAGAACAGCTGTAGAGCAGTCAATAAATACCATTGCATGGAAATTGTTGGAAGGAATGGGGATAAGTAATGGACTAACATATTTACAAAATATGAAGTTTGGAAAAATTGTGGAGTCAGATTATGTTCCTGCAGTTGCAATTGGTGGGTTTACCTATGGAGTATCAACTTTAGAGATGGCTTCTGGATATAGTACAATTGCAAATGATGGTATATATAGAGATCCAACTTGCATAAGAAGAATAACGGATTCATTGGGGAATATTATCCTTGATAATGGATCAAATACTATTAATCAAAAAAAGATATATCAAACCAATGCATCAAGAATGATGACAAATGTTTTGGAAGGGGTTCTTGCTGGAGGAACAGGTAGAAAATACAATATTAATAATGCAATCTGTGCCGGAAAAACAGGAACAACAAATGATACAAAGGATGTTTGGTTTGTAGGCTACAGTACCTACTATACTACAGCGGTATGGTGTGGTTATGATATACCAAAAGAGATTAATGATGGTTACGGAAATACATGTGCTGGTTTGATATGGAAAGATTTTATGGAAGAAATACATACTGGCCTTGAAAAAAAGAATTTTTTGAAATATTTTGATACAATTTCTGAATATCCAGAATATGAACAGGAAACAACCACTAATCCAGACAAAGATAATAAACCAACTACAGATCCTATAGAAAATACTACAATGCCAAATGAGAGTACTTCTACTTCTGAGATATCTAGTGCAGAAACAACTATAAATAATGCGGGAACAACCCATGAGGATATAACCCATGAGGATACAACTGATATAGGAAATAATGAACAGTATACAACTGTTGGAGGAGAGGATGGTATGTATACTGAAAAATGGGAATAAAAAAACCTATAAACTATTTCTAAGATCCATTTAGATATTTACATCTTAAAAATCTATGGATAATAGAAATTGGTTTATAGGTTTTATATTGTTATATTTGTTGTTGTAATAAGCTTAATTAGATTAACTATCTTATTTGTTCTCTTTGTATTTGATAACAACATCATGAATTCTTCCAATAGGGTTAAGCAATTCACTAATTGAAGCATCATGGTTTAGAGTATCTATAAGAAGAGAAATGTATTTGCTCATATCACAATTAACATAATATGGTTTTTCTAAAAGTTCTGGTGTTTGATAAATAAGGTTTGTTGTAAGGACTCTATCGATATAGCCATTTTCATAGGCTTCATCAAATTTATCAAGACCATTTGTAAATAAACCAAAGGTTGTAGCGACAAAAACCTTTCTAGCTTTTCTTGCCTTAAGTTCCTTTGCAACTTCAAGTACACTTTCTCCAGAAGAAATCATATCATCAATAATAAGAACGTCTTTGCCTTCTACTGGGGCACCAAGAAATTCGTGAGCAACAATTGGATTTCTACCGTTTACAATACGTGCATAATCACGTCTCTTATAGAACATACCCATATCAAGACCAAGAACATTAGCAAGATAGATTGCTCTGCTTGTACCACCTTCATCAGGG
Organism: uncultured Roseburia sp.; assembly: GCA_964573715.1. Lineage (GTDB taxonomy): Bacteria > Bacillota > Clostridia > Lachnospirales > Lachnospiraceae > SVEL01. The sequence continues at coordinate 20,292 of CAZNKR010000015.1, forward strand.
CTGATTACCATCATATGATCTGCATCAAGCTCTAAATCCTTCTCAGATCTTAACAAGCCTTTAATGAACTGATAAGCAGGCTGAACAGTTTCAAATCCTTTAAGTGGAATTGCGTTTTGAACTCTTGGGTCATGAGCATCAAAGGTAATAATATTATCAACGCCCATTGCTGTAAGCTCTTGAAGTGCTAATGCACAATCTAAAGACTCTCTACCTGTTCTTTTATGCTGTCTACTTTCATATAAGAATGGCATAATAACGGTTATTCTACGAGCCTTGCCACCAACTGCAGCGATAATTCTCTTTAAATCCTGATAATGATCATCTGGGGACATATGATTTTCTTTGCCACATAAAGAATATTTAAGACTATAATTACCAACATCTACTAAGATATATAAGTCCTTACCACGAACAGACTCATTGATAATTCCTTTGGCTTCGCCTGAACCAAATCTTGGTACTTTGGTATCTACTAAGAAAGAATCCTTCTGATAACCTGAGAAAGCTATTGTATGAGTATGCTCTCCAGTACGGTCTTTTCTCCAACTAGTAATATAAGAATCAATCTTATCTCCAAGGTTTTTGCAACTTTCAAGTGCAATAATTCCTAAAGGCCCAACTGGTATAGTTTCTAAATTGTTATTTTCTTCCAATGACATAGTGTCCCTCCGATTGTGAATGGTTTATAATTTAGCAAAAACATTATATAAGGTTTTGCGTTTTAATGCAACAAAAAAGTTGCAATTATTATATTATTTAAGTACTTTTTTCATTCGTAAATCATCACCAAAGATTTTGATTAGTGTGTAATCACTAGTTATACGTGAAAAAACACGTTCTGAGTAAGTTGCACGTAAATCACTAAGCGATAGATTTGTGGAAATTATAATAGGCTTATGATTTAGAAAACGCTGATTTATACAGTTGAAAAACTGAGAAGCAGTAAAATTATTAACTAGCTCAGTTCCTAAATCATCAATAATAAGTAAATCGCATTCAAAAATATTTGAGTATTGTTCATAAGCATCCATGCTCTGTTTGTTGAAGGCGTACTCTGCAAGAATATCAAATAGTTTAATTGCAGAAATGTATATTACAGAATAGGAATTGTCCATTAGTTCCTTTGCAATACAATTGGTAAGGAAGGATTTACCTACTCCAGTATTACCATAGATGAAAATATTCTGATATGATAAACCAAAGTCTTTTATAAAATTTTTGGCTGTGGTAATAGCGTTTGTGATATTGTCAAGTGAGGTAAGACCAGTTGCAGAATCAATAATGTCATCTTTGTATAAACGAATATTGAAACTTGAAAAATTCTCTCGGCTAAGAACCTCTTTAAGATTTGATTGCTCATATAAAGCATCTATAATAAGCTTTTTCATGCAATGACATTTTTGATTGCCGATATACCCAGTATCTCTGCAATCTGGACACTCATAGGGTGGTTCTAGAAATTCTGGAGAAAAATTCTGGCTTAATAAAAGTTGCTTTTCTTCCTTTAACTTGGCAAGCTTACTTTTGTAGTCACAATCAGTACCCGGATTAAGAAGTATGATTTTTGCAGCATCTACACACAAGGTGGAGATAGCATCATCTAATTCTTTAATTCTAGGAACCTTGGAATATATAGCTTGTTTTCTTTCGGCTTCAATATGACGTAAACGTAAGCGTTTTTTGTCGTATAGCCTTAAGATTTCGTTGTATTTAGACGCAGCAACTGCCATAAAAGCCTCCTTTATTTTCGACGTAACAAGTCTCTCTCAAGAGCATCATAGTCATATGTTCTTTGAGGAAAACTGTTGAATGTAGTAGATTTTGTTTTTGCTTCAGTCTTAGCCTTTGATCTTGTAGCCAATGAAGCATGTTCGGTGTCTAGTGATTTAATATCAGAAAGAGTTTTTACACCCTTTTTTTGCCAGCGCTGTAATATAGAATCAGCATATTGAAAACTAGGCTTGGAAATGGCTGAAATCGTACGATTACATGCATCAACAATAATATCAGTTCCGTAGTTGTATTCGTTAATCCATTTGTCAATCATAGCACGCTCGATGGCAGCTGGATTTCTTCCAGATAAACCAAAGGCTTTAAGGACAGGATAATATGCACTAGAAAAAAGTGCTAAACGTTCTTTTGCTTCTTCAATAGTGGATATTTCTTCATCTGCCCAATCAAGAGCTACCTTTTCAATATATCTCATAGTTTTATGATTGTTAGATACACAGTATTCGATTAGGAATTCTATGAGCTCTGCGCTAAAGCCTAAACCATCAATAAAATATAGTATGGTAGAAGTTTCAGTATTACTAAGAGTTTTACCTAAATAGGTTTGGCAAATATATAAAAGAGTCTTAATTTCTTCATCCTGTGAGAATTTTATAAGCTCATCAGTTGAGTATGTACGTTTCTCTTTGAATTTTTTTGTTTCATAATTGTTAGAATTGTCTGCAACACCCTGGTTAGAGGCTACATATTCAGACACCATAGGTAGTTCTGTGGCGGTTTCATTGCTAAGAATAATGGTATCATCGTCAGCTTTAGCTGGAACGTACTTGAAAGTAACAGGAGTGTCAACTCGCACTTCTTTCAAAGTGACTTTTGCAAGGTGACCTTCTTTATCAAAGCTAAGACCAAGAAGACCAAGTTGTTCCCAATATGTAATAGCACGTAAAACATCCTTCTCTGTATAGTCAAATACGTCAGCAATGTTACAAATTGAAATATTTGTGGTGCTGCTACAACATCTTAATAGATAAAGATAAAGCTTTACATATTCTCCATTTGCTCTAGGCATATATTCATCAAGGAAGTAGTTGGAAACTACTGTTACGTCCATTGTAGAATTTTTTTCTAAAATAATAGTTTTCATATAATCTCTCCAAATACAAAATCTTTATAAATGTTTTCACAGTATAACACAAAATTTCCGGGATGAAAATAGGTAGAAGGCTTAGAAAATCAAGGAATTCTAAAAAGAAGTGATAAAGTGGAAAATGTGGAAAATGTGGATAAACACAATGAAATTTTTGTCGAAAAATAGAAAAAACCCAATAAAATAAAGAAAGAAAATGAAAGCAAAGGGTAAAAAAATATCCACACAATTTTTTGAGAAAAGAAACAAAAAATTATGTGGATATGTGGAAAACTATTTTAAAAGTAAATTTTCGCCGACTTTTACAATATCTCCGGCTCCCATAGTTATCAACAAATCACCGTTGATACAATTTTTAAGTAAAAAATTTTCAATTTCATTAAAAGAAGGAAAATAGTAAGCATCAGTTCCTAATTTTTGAATTTCTTCTAATAAATCCTTTGATGAAATACCAAGAGTATTTTTTTCACGAGCAGCATAAATATCGGCTAATACAACCTTGTCTGCTATGGATAGGGTACGGGCAAAATCCTTAAGTAAGGCATTTGTACGAGAATATGTGTGAGGCTGAAATACACACCAGGTAGTTTTGTGTGGATAATTCTTGGCGGTCATAAGTGTTGCTTCAATCTCGTCTGGGTGATGAGCGTAATCATCAATAATAGTAACACCGTTGATTTTGCCTTTGTATTCAAATCTACGTTCTGAACCGATGCAAGAATTAAGTCCTTTAGAAATCGCTTCAAGGGAGATACCCATAGCTAAACCACAAGCTACAGCAGAAAGAGAATTACAAATGTTGTGTTTGCCAGTAACTGAAAGCTCAATACGAGTAAGCTTCTCTCCATCAACTAATAAATCATAGCTTCCTCTTGCAAAATCATCGAATTCAATATTGGCAGCAGTATAGTTGGATTTCTTGTTGGAAAGACCAAATGTTTTAATATTGCATTTAAGGTCTTTTGTAAAATATTCAAAGTTTGGAATGTCTCCGTTAATAATAAGCGTTCCACCCTCAGGAATAAGTTTGGCATATTCTCTAAAGCTGTGTCTAATATCATCAATATCCTTGAAGAAATCAAGGTGATCAGCACATACATTTAAAATGATACCAATGGTTGGATAGAAAGATAAAAAGCTGTTGGTATATTCACATGCCTCTGTAATAAAATTGCCAGAATGCCCAATACGGATATTTCCACCAATGGAATCAAGGATTCCCCCAACCATAATTGTAGGGTCGGATTTTGCCTCAAGTAAAATATGAGATATCATAGATGTAGTAGTGGTTTTTCCATGAGTTCCTGAAACACCAATGGCAACATCATACTGCTTCATTATTAGTCCTACTAATTCGGCTCTAGGAATAGAAGTAATACCAAGTTCATTTGCACGAACTAATTCAGAATTGTCAAGACGAATCGCTGCGGTATATACAACAAGTTCAGTGTCAGGGGTAATATTTTCACTACTTTGACCATATACTATTTTTGCACCTAAAGAAATAAGGTGTTTTGTAAGGTCGGATTCCTTTGAATCGGAACCAGTAACTGTTTTTCCTTTTGAAAGTAATATTTCAGCAAGTCCGCTCATGCTAATACCACCAATACCAATAAAGTGGAAATTTGAAATATTGCTTAAATTAATTTGTGTATCCATAATTTTCCTCCATTCATCCTCAAATTAAGGGAAAAGATACAAACATTATACTACGCATCCTTTTTTTTGCAAATACATATAAGTAAAAGTTTCGTAAACACAAAGAATTTGACAAATAATATAATTTGCATAAAAAATCTGAAATATTTGAGATATATATGTAAATTTTTATTACAAAAAGACGTAAATTAGTTCACTTAAGAGATTTTTTATGATACAATATCTACATAATATTACAGCGAGGTGATAACGTGATTAGAAAAGAAATGATAGCTATGTTACTTGCAGGGGGTCAAGGAAGTCGATTAGGCGTACTTACTTCTAAAGTAGCAAAACCAGCCGTTGCTTTTGGCGGAAAATACAGAATTATAGACTTTCCACTTAGCAACTGTATTAATTCAGGAGTAGACACAGTAGGTGTTCTAACACAGTATCAGCCATTAAGGTTAAATGTACATATTGGTATTGGTATTCCGTGGGATCTTGATAGAAATATTGGCGGTGTTACTGTTTTACCACCATATGAAAAGAGTGGCAATAGTGAATGGTATACAGGTACAGCCAATGCCATTTACCAGAATATTGGATACATGGAACAGTACAATCCGGAGTATGTTTTAATTCTTTCTGGTGATCATATTTACAAGATGGATTATGAGATAATGCTTAATTATCACAAATCAAATGATGCTGACGTTACCATAGCATGTATGCCGGTTCCTATTGAAGAGGCTAGCAGATTTGGTGTAGTTCTTACAGATGATGATAATAGAATCAAAGAATTTGAAGAAAAACCAGAACATCCACGTAGCAATTTAGCTTCAATGGGTATTTACATATTTAAGTGGTCAGTATTAAAGGAGGCTTTGATTACATTAAAGGATCAAAAGAAGTGTGATTTTGGTAAACACGTAATTCCATATTGCCATGAAAAGGGCGATAGAATTTTTGCCTACGAGTATAATGGTTATTGGAAGGATGTTGGTACTCTTGGTTCTTATTGGGAAGCCAACATGGAACTTATTGATTTGATTCCAGTGTTTAATTTATATGAAGAATTCTGGAAGATATACACAAATAGCAATACACTTCCACCACAGTATATTTCAGATAGGAGCAAGATTGAAAGAAGTATTATATCTGAAGGCTGTGATATCTATGGAGAGGTATACAATTCAGTAATTGGAGCTGGCGTTACAATAGGAAAAGGAACTATAGTTAGAGATTCTATCATTATGCATGGTACAGTTATTGGAGAAAATGTAACCATAGAAAAATCTATTATTGCAGAGAATGTTATTATTGGTGATGATACAAAGATTGGAATGGGAGAGAGCCTACCTAGCAAGTTAGATTCAAATGTATATGCTTTTGATTTGGCAACCATAGGTGAGAATTCTGTTATTCCAAAGAATGTTACTATTGGAAAAAATACAGCCATTTCAGGTATAACATCAGAGGAGGATTATCCATCTGGTGTGTTAGCTAGTGGTGAATATATTATTAAGGCAGGTGAAATGTAATGAGAGCTATAGGTATTATTTTAGCAGGTGGAAACAACAACAAGATGAAAGAACTCTCATACAAAAGAGCTATTGCTGCTATGCCAATAGCAGGTAGCTATAGAGCAATTGACTTTGCACTTAGTAATATGTCCAACTCAAATATTCAAAAGGTTGCAGTACTTACCCAGTACAATGCAAAGTCATTAAATGAGCATTTAAGTTCATCTAAGTGGTGGGATTTTGGTAGAAAACAAGGAGGCTTGTATGTTTTTACACCTTCTATTACAGCAGACAATGGATTTTGGTATAGAGGTACAGCAGACAGTATCTGGCAGAATATCAATTTCCTGAAAAATAGTCATGAACCTTATGTTGTTATTGCGGCTGGTGATGGAGTTTATAAGCTTGATTATAACAAGGTATTAGAATATCACATTAAGAAAAAAGCAGATATTACAGTGGTATGTAAAGATATGCCACAGATTACTGATGTTACAAGATTTGGTCTTGTTAAGATGAATGAAGATAGCAGAATAGTAGAATTCGAAGAAAAGCCAATGGCTTCTGAATCGAGAACTGTATCCGCTGGCATTTACATTATCAGAAGAAGACAGCTTATTGAGCTTATTGAGAAGTGTGCTGAAGAAGAAAGATATGATTTTGTAAATGATATTTTAGTAAGATACAAAAATATTAAACGTATTTACGGATATAAGATGGATAATTACTGGAGCAATATTTCTACAGTGGAATCATATTATGATACTAATATGGAGTTCTTAAAGCCAGAAATAAGAAATTATTTCTTTAAAGAATACCCAGATGTTTATTCAAAGGTAGATGATATGCCACCAGCAAAATACAATCCAGGTTCCGATGTTAGAAATAGTCTTGTATCAAGTGGATGCATAATTAATGGACAGGTAGAAAATTCTATTTTATTTAAGAAGGCTTATGTGGGTAACAATTGTGTAATCAAGAATTCAATTATTCTTAATAATGTGTATATTGGAGATAATACATACATTGAGAATTGCATAGTTGAAAGTCGTGGCACAATTAGAGCAAATACTAGATATGTTGGAGAAAACGGTCAAATTAAAATTGTATTGGAGAAAAATGACATTATAGGCCTATAATCTATAGGAAGGGGATTTTGCATGAACATTACAGATGTGAGAGTTAGAAAAATATCCAAAGAAGGTAAAATGAGAGCAATAGTATCTATTACTATTGACAACGAATTTGTTGTACATGATATCAAGGTCATTGAAGGAGACAGAGGTTTGTTTATTGCTATGCCTAGTAAAAAGACTATAGAGGGTGAATATCGTGATATTGCCCACCCCATCAATTCCGAAACTAGAGCCATGTTATCAAATCTTATTTTAAAACAATATGAAATGACACCTGACGAAGAGGAAATTCATTGACGTCAGAGTAATATATAATAGCCCCTTGCTTAATAGTAAGGGGTATTATACTATAAGCACATAAAAACTAATTATAAAAGAGGAAAAAATGGATAATAACTTTAACAATAACTATAATAACAACTACAACTATTACAATCCAGTGCCAGCACCAAACATGAATGGTAATATAAAGAAAAGAAATTCAGGAGCGGTAGCATTAAGCATTTTACTTGGATTCTTTATTTTGTTTTTCATTACAACATTAAGTTTAAGACTTGGATTATTCCATGGTAATGATTTATCCGAATCAATTAAAAATTCCGGAGTAATAGAGCTTTTTCAAGATGAATTATTAAATGAAATGGGCAAGGATGTTGAATATTCTCATGGTGAACAAGAAATATTAAATGATTCTGTAAGCAAGCTTGCTGATTACTATATTGATGCAGTGTTAAATGGAAAGGTTCCATCTAAGGACATTGTAGAAAAAGATTTGACTAATTTGTATGATGATATCTGTGAAGTGATGGCTACAGAGATTGTGGATGAAATAAGTGAAAAGGGAAGCGTACCTACCAATAAATTAAGCGAGTTAGATGCCATAACTACTACTAGGGGTATTATTTCAGACTATGAAATGGATGCATTTGAACAAAGCATTGCTAGTGAACTAGGTGATATAATTAGTATAACTAAGGATAATAAAAATCAATATAAAAAGCTATTTACTAATTCTTTGATTGAAAATAGACAGAATATATCTGGTGTTGTAGATGATATATATTCAAGCCTTTTAGAATTAGCACAGGATGTAGGATCTGAGCAAAGCGTACAAACAACAGTGTCAATTGTATACCATTCATTTGCAATATCAGTGCTTGTATCGGCCGTTGTATTGGGACTATTGGTTATTGGATGCATAGTTGCTATAGCATTAATTGACAAGGATGCTAAACTTACAGTTAAAGGATTGTTTGCTCCATTTTTTGTACCAGGCATAATAATATTCATAATTTCTTTGGCAATAAAGATAGGATCAATTGTCCTTATGAATGGTTATAATTCAATGGATGATGTGGACAAAAAGCTAGTTACACTTTTTGACCAGCTTGCAAAAGTAATTATTAATCCATTTGTAATCATAAGTGGAATTGTCCTTGTGTTAGGAATTGTTTTCTTGATTGTGGGAAAATGCATGAAAAATGATAACAGTGGAGCAACACTATAAACCAAAATACCCCTTAAGAATTTTTCTTAAGGGGTATTAGTTTAACGTTTATAAAG
>CAZNKR010000015.1:29135-38840 GCA_964573715.1 uncultured Roseburia sp.
TATTAGTTTAATAATATATATAGGCTTTTTAGTTTGTTGTTTATAAAGTTAAATTAGTCTAATTCATTTGTTAATGAGTCTGTGGTTTCCTCGTTAGCGTAGTTTCCGTTTAGGATATCTTCAACATCATCTTCTGTAAATATTGAAGTTGTAAACTTAATTGTTGCCCATAAGTTGTCATTAACTGTAATAGTCATATCTTTAGTGTATTCATCGTAGAATTCTTTTAGCTTGTCAGACTTTAACTTGGAAATCATATCATCCTTAACAACTTTTGTTGCTTCCTCATCGTAATCACTTACACAATAAAGAACTAGATATACACCATCACTTTCAACAATAGTAGCTTCCCCTGTAGAAAGTGCAAGACAAGTTGTTTCAACGATTTCTCTATCGAAATCACCTTTGCCTACATTTCCTTCAACAGCTTCAAATCCATAGGCGTTGGCTACTTTGGAAATATCTTCTCCAGCTTTTACTCTGGCTAAAATAGCATTTGCTGTATCTTCTGGAAAATCAGAAACATCAGGACTAATCTCTACGGCAAAAACATCAGTTTGACGAATGTCTTCATCAGAAACACTAAAAGTTTCATCCTTAAATATTATATCACAACCTTTGTTGTAGTAAGATTCAAGTTCGTATATATCCCTTAGGCTTTCTTTTGTAACTTTAGTAGCATCAATAACCTTTTGGTTTCCGTTTAAATATGTTGTTATAAATTCATCTATTTCGGCCTGATCATCCTCTGTAAGAGTTACACCATTATCTTTTGCGTACTGAGAGACTATGTAAAACATCTTGATTCGTTCAAGAACCTCAGATTTAACTAAGTCTTCAACACTCATGGAATCGTCATAATCAGAATTCCAATCAATAGAGTAACCATTGGCAAGGTAATAGGCTTCATAGCTTGCCTGCTCATTGTAAGCATAAAATTCTCCTACACTAAAGGGAACATCTTGCTTGTTAACATTCATAAGGGGAGAAGTGGTATCTGTTGTTGCAGCTGCATCGCTCTTTCCACATCCTGCAATAAGAGCGGTTGCAGTCACTAATGATAATGCTAGTGCTGCTATCTTATTTAATTTTCGCATAATAAAATCCTTTCAATACAAAGTTTTGCTAAAATGAAGTATATCATAAAATCATAACTAGTTGTCAATAATTTGCTCCATGTTCACAAAGAATTCAGAAAGTGTATCGTAAATTCCTTGAGTATCTTTTGGAAAAGTCTTTGGCGTATATATAAATTTAGGATTGGTACCGTTTACGAATTTTAGTTCATTACGGTATGGAGTAACAAAATCAGATATTGCTTCCACCTTAATAGGTCCTTTGTTGTACATAGTAATAGCAAGAGAACTTTTACCGCCAGAAACCTCACTAACATAAACCTTATGGGCAGAAGCTTTGATTAACGCTATCCTTAAAAGATTTGTAACAGGCTTTGGAATATCACCAAATCTGTCTAGGAGTTCATCCTCCATGTCCTCATATTCCTCAATTGTTTCAATGCCAGCAATTCTTTTATAAACATTAAGCTTTTGTAGCTCGTTTTTAATATATGAGGGTGGAATATAAGCATCTACATCCAAATCAACAACTGTTTCAAAATCGGAATCTGGCTTAATTTCACCTTTAAGAACCATAACAGATTCATTTAGCATCTTGCAGTATAAGTCATAACCAACGGCCTCCATGTGACCGCTTTGTTCCGCTCCTAAAATATTGCCGGCACCTCTAATTTCAAGATCGCGCATTGCAATCTTAAAGCCAGAGCCTAGTTCAGTAAATTCCCTAATGGCCATAAGACGCTTTTCGGCAACCTCTCTAAGAATCTTGTCACGTTTATACATTAAGAATGCATAAGCTGTACGATTGGAACGGCCTATACGACCACGGAGCTGATAAAGCTGGGATAAACCTAGCTTGTCGGCATCATGAATAATCATTGTATTAACATTTGATATGTCTAGACCTGTTTCTATAATTGTAGTTGATACAAGTACATCAATATTACCATTAATAAAATCATACATAATCTGTTCTAACTTACGTTCACTCATTTGACCGTGAGCATATTCAATAACGGCATCAGGAAGAAGTGTGCGAAGTGAAGACGTGATTTCTTCAATATTATTTACACGATTATATACATAATAAACCTGTCCTCCACGAGCTAATTCCCTGTTAATGGCTTCTCTAACCAGTTCTAAATTGTATTCCATTACAAAGGTTTGAATTGGAATACGATCAATAGGAGGCTCTTCAAGTACAGACATGTCACGAATACCTACTAAAGACATATGGAGTGTTCGAGGAATAGGAGTAGCTGATAGGGTTAACACATCAACATTTTCTTTAATCTGCTTTAATTTTTCTTTGTGAGCAACTCCAAATCGCTGCTCTTCATCTACAACTAATAAACCTAGATTTTTAAATGCTATATCCTTTGAAAGAACACGATGAGTACCAATAACAATGTCTACAAAGCCCTTCTTTAGCCCTTCAATGGTAGCTTTTTGTTGGGCAGGTGTTCTAAATCTTGATAAAAGCTCAACCGTAATAGGAAAATCTTTCATACGTTCAACAAAATTACTATAATGTTGTCCGGCTAAAATAGTAGTTGGAGCTAAAAGTACAACCTGCTTGCCATCCTGCACGGCCTTAAATGCAGCACGAATAGCTATTTCTGTTTTTCCATAGCCTACGTCACCGCAAATTAATCTGTCCATAATTTTGGTGCTTTCCATATCTTTTTTTGTGTCCTCTATGGCTGAAAGCTGATCCCCTGTTTCTTCATATGGAAATAATTCTTCAAATTCCTTTTGCCATAAAGTATCACTAGAAAAGGCATAGCCTACCTTTGCCTGTCGCTTTGCATATAATACAACTAAATCCTTTGCAATATCATTAACGGCTGATTTAACATGAGATTTGGTATTGCTCCATTCTTTAGAATTAAGCTTGTTTAATTTTGGACGACGTCCCTCTCCACTTCCATATTTTTGAATCATGTCTAGGGAGGTAGCAGGAATATACAAAGTTCCATTTGAGGCATACTCTATTTTAATGTAATCCTTTTCAATCTTATCAACTACTATTTTTTCTATACCACGATAAATGCCAAGACCATGATTTTCGTGTACCACATAATCACCAATGGCTAGATCGGAAAAATTAGCTATTTTTTTTCCAGTATAAGAAGATTTTTTTCGAGACTTTTTGGATTTGCTAGCACCAAAAATGTCGGATTCTGATATAACAGCAAGCTTTATAGAAGGAAATTCATATCCGTTATGAATATTGCCGTAGGATACCATTATTTCTCCAGGAGATAAAGCATGGTCTTTGTCCTCAGAATAAAAAACTGGAATATCATAGTCGTCACGAAGAGAATCACTAAGTCTTGCTCCTCTTGTTTTAGAAGCAGAGAGGATAAGAACCATGAAACCGTTTTTCTTATATCTTTTTAAATCCTTAACAAGAACCTCAATACTCTTATTGAAGGAATTAATGTTTTTCATTGAAATATTATAAGAAGAGTCAACATTAAAATGCTTAATTTTTTGTTCTAAGGTTGTAAAATGTACTGATTTATGGTTTGAAATAGATGAGTAAACATCAGTTGGAGTACATAAAATGTTAGTTTGAAGAGGTAGGAGGTAGCCTTTTTCAAGACGACTAATCATGCTTTCCTTAAACTCAGTAAAAACAGATTCGATGTGCTCACATACACGGGGAGATTCATCTATTAAAAATAGTGCATCCTTGCCTAGATATTCAAAAAGAGAAGAAGTTTCACTATAAAAATATTCTATATAACTATCAATATTAACAAAGGAAGGAGAGATAGCTAGCTGCTCTAAAAATTCATTGGTGGCAGTCTCGATGCGGTAAGCTTCCTCGGTTTTCATGCTTTTTCTAAGAACTTGAGAATATTTTTTAAGCTCTTTTTCTATTTTTTCTACACCATCGTCAATCATACCTTGAGTTAAAATGTATTCACTTGCAGGATAAATGGTAACCTCGTTCATATTTTCAATAGTACGCTGGCTTTCTACATCAAAGGATTTGATGGAATCCACTTCGTCATCAAAAAAATCTATACGATATGGCACTTCGCTTGTAAGTGGAAATATATCTAAAATACTACCTCTTATTGAAAACTGTCCTGGACCATATACTTCATCGCTTCTTTCATAGCCAAGATTCACCAGTTTGATTTTAAGTGCATCTAACTCAATGATTGAATCCATATTAATAGTAAAAACATTGTCTAAAATATTACTAAGTGGTATAAGCTTATCCATTAATCCACTTCCGCAGGTAACGATAGTGGCATTGCCACTTAGAATACTTTTAATAACTTTTATTCGGTCAGAAACAATAGCTTTTCCTGACATATCAGCATTATAAAAAATAAAATCCTTGGGTGGAAAATATAAAACATCAGGCATATAAAATCTAAGATTGTCATAAAGCTGTCTGGCTTTTTGCTCGCTAAAGGTAACAATAACCTTGAAATTATAGTCGCTAGACAGAACACTCATAACGTGAGAAAGACCGGTGTCAATGACACCGGATATCTGTACATTTAAATTATTATTTAGTTTTTGTTTAACTTCATTGATAGCAACAAGGTCATTAAATGGCCTATTTAAAAGAGCATTCATAAACACCTCATTATTTTTGATTATATAAGTTCATGGCTTTGTCAAAACAACCGGTAACAGCAAGAATACTTGCTTTGTATGCTTTTGTATATGCTTCCTCCATAACAGGCTTATCATCCTTTGAAAAGTGTCCAAGAACATAGTCGCAAAGATCATAACCAGCAGGCTTGTTACCAACGCCTATTTTAATGCGCATGAATTCCTCAGTGCCAGCGTGAGCAATTATGCTCTTTATGCCGTTGTGGCCACCGGCGCTGCCTTTAGAGCGCAAACGTAGCTTTCCAACATCAAGGCTGATGTCATCATAAATAACAAGTAAAGAGTCTTTAGGATCAAGCTTATAAAAAGATAAAGCATCTTTAATAGCTTCACCACTAAGATTCATATAGGTTTGTGGCTTCATAAGCAGGACCTTTTCACCTTCAATATATCCAGTTCCAGTGAGAGCTTTGTGCTTAGCCATATCTATTTTTATGCCAAGTTCTTTGGAAATAACATCCATTGCTGCAAAACCAACGTTGTGTCTTGTGTTTTCATATTGGGAAGTGGGATTACCCAGACCTGCAATTATAAACATAATATACCTCGATAAAATTTAATACCTTCATTTTGAAGGTTTATACTTAATTACTGCCTCTATAATATATAGTTTTAATAAAAAATTCAAGGCTTAAAAATTTTCTATGGAAAATGGTATTGTTTTGGGCTATAATGAAAACACATATGGGCAAAACCCAAAAAAGAAAGAAGAATATTATGGAATCTTATTTAAGATGTTTTGCAAATATTGATTTAAATGCTATTGTGCACAATATTGAAGAAGTTAAGAAAAAAATAAATAAAGACACAAAGGTTTTAGCTGTTGTGAAAGCAAACGCATATGGTCATGGAGCTGACAGGGTATCTGAGTGTTTGAAGGATAAAGTGGATTACTTTGGTGTAGCTACTATTGATGAAGGAGTTTTGCTTAGACATCAAGGAATAAAGCTTCCTATATTAGTTTTAGGATATACATCACCACTTCAGTACAAGTATGGAATAGAACATGACATAACCTTGACTATATATAGCTTAGAAGATGGTATAAGACTCAATGAAATTGCTGGTACACTAGGCAAAAAGGCGAAGTTTCATATTGCCGTAGATACTGGAATGACGAGGATAGGCTTCCCTACAGACAGTAGGATTGAGAAAAGCATTAGTGATGTGAAAGCTCTATCAAAGCTTGATTGTGCTATGCTAGAAGGTGCTTTTACACATTTTTCTTGTGCAGATATGGAAGACAAGACATATTTTTATAAGCAAAAAGAAAAACTTATTAATTTTTTTCATACTTGTAAAGAAGCGGGGATAGAAATCCAGATAAAACATGCAGCCAATAGTGCAAGTATAATGGAATTTGATGATATGTGCTTTAATATGGTACGTTCAGGTATAGTAACCTATGGATTATATCCTTCAGAAGAGGTAAATAAAAGCGCTCTAGATCTTATACCTGCCATGGAGTTTAAAACCCACGTTGTTAACATCAATACAGTACCTGCTGGAGTTGGCATAAGCTATGGAGCAACATATACTACCAGTAGTGAAAGGATAATTGCAACGCTTTCAGTTGGATATGCCGATGGATATAAAAGAAGTCTATCAAATATAGGAAGAGTTCTTATTCACGGACAATATGCACCTATAGTTGGAAGAGTTTGCATGGACCAAATGATGGTAGATATTACTGATATTAAGGGTGTTAAAATAGAAGATGAAGCTATTTTGTTTGGTAGAGACGGGGATAATTTTATTCCGGTTGAAGAGGTGGCAGATTTGTCAGGAAGCTTTAATTATGAGTTTGTTTGTTCTGTATCAGAAAGAGTTAAAAGAATATATTCTTAAAATAGAAGAGGACATTTATGAATCAATATGAAGATTATAGAAAACAATATAAAACATTTGAATATACTGGATTTGATATAGAATCTGAAGAAGGTCTTCTAAAGATAACATATCATTTTAATATTCCAGGCTTAAGTGAATTTAATCCAAAATGGAGATTTTCGTTAGGGAATCATAGCATAGAGGAACTGAAACAAAATGGAACATTTATGAATATGGTTTTTTCTCTTGGTATGGTTGAACTTATAAGCTATTGGAAGATTTGCTGTCCATGTGATGTAAATGTATATGGATATCACTTAGATAATGCTCAGATTGACTGGTGGAAGGAGCTTTATTTCTTAGGATTAGGAGAATACTTTTATACCAATGGCATTACAAAAGCAACAAAAGAAAATTTTATGACCATTCATTCATATGGTGAAATTAATAAATTAAAACAATATCCTCTAGAAAACAACAGTGGTTGTCTTGTTCCAATTGGTGGAGGAAAGGATTCTGCAGTTTCATTAGAGCTTTTAAAGAAGACAAATGAAAAAATCAGATGCTATATTATTAATCCCCGTGGAGCTACGCTTAACACTGTAAAGGTAGGTGGCGTGAAAGAAGACCTTCTAGTGGCAAAACGTACTCTTGACAAAAATATGATAGATTTAAATGGTAAAGGCTTTTTGAATGGACATACACCATACTCTGCTATAGTTGCATTTTCAGCTACCATAACAGCCTATCTGAACAATCTTAAATATATTACATTATCAAATGAATCAAGTGCTAATGAAAGCACTGTAAAAGACAGTGATGTAAATCATCAGTATTCAAAAAGCTTTAAATTTGAACAGGATTTTCAAAATTATGAAGCAACCTATATTAAAAGTGGAACAATGTATTTTAGTCTTTTGCGACCATTAAGTGAATTCCAGATAGCTAGATATTTTGCAACTCTTACTAAGTATCATCCTATATTTAGAAGCTGTAATGCCGGTAGTAAGGAAGACATTTGGTGTGGACATTGTCCAAAGTGTATGTTTGTATATATTATTTTATCTCCATTTTTGCCTAGAGAAGATATCAATAAAATATTTGGGACTGATATGGCAAGAGATATGAATATGAAGGAAATTTTGGATAAATTAACTGGAATTGCACCTGAAAAACCATTTGAATGCGTAGGCAGCAGGGATGAAGTAAATATGGCACTTTGCCTTACTATATCTCATATGGAAAAAGAAGGTAAAAAGCTTCCGGAATTATTTAAATACTACAAATCAACACCTTTATATGCAAATTATTCAAATACAGAATGCACATTTTTTAAGGAATTTGAGGAAGAAAATTTGCTTCCAGAAGAATTTAAAAAACTTGTATTTGACAATGCAGTAGAAAAGTAGAATGGAAGTGTGAATATGAAAACATTATTTATGGAATACGTGAAAAATAAAAAAGTTGCAATCCTTGGATTTGGAAGAGAAGGGAAATCAACACTTAGATTGCTTTTAGAAGTAGGGGGATACAAAAGCATTGATATTTTAGATCTAAATGAAGTAAATAGCCAATCCTTAGAAGGCGTTGAGGTGGTTTGTGGAGCAGGCTACCAGGATAATTTAAACGACTATGACATCGTTATTAAAAGTCCGGGTATTGTTCTTAATGATGATATTTCAAAATACAAATGCGAAATAACAAGTCAGACAGAAATATTCTTTGAAAAGTATAAAAGTCAGATAATTGGTATTACGGGAACAAAAGGAAAGAGCACAACAACAACTCTTGTTCATCATATTCTAAAAGCATCAAATCATAAAACAGTTTTGGCTGGAAATATTGGAATACCAGCATTTGATATATTAGATGAAATTGAAGATGACAGTATCATTGTTTTTGAAATGTCTTCTCATATGCTAGAGTATATGAAGGTATCTCCTAGAATTGGAGTATTACTAAATATTCATGAAGAACATTTAGACCATTATGGTACTATGGAAAAATATGTTGCCGCTAAGAAAAATATTTACACTAATCAAAACGTGGGGGACATTTGCTTTGTAAATGAGGATATTAAAGCTGAAAGTGTATCTAGGATTGTTACTATTTCTACAAGTGACCTAAAGGCCGGAGTATGCGTAAGCGGCAAGGTAGTACATCTAAATAAAGACAAAGAAAAGTGTTTGTACAGTATTCCGGCAGAGAAAATAAAACTTATCGGCGAACACAATTATTTTGACATAGGAGTTGCATATGGAATTCTAAAATATATTGGGATTTCGGATGAGGATTTTGAAAATGGACTTATAAGCTACAATCCTTTGCCTCACAGACTTTCTTTTATTGGTAGCTATGAAGGCGTTAAATACTATGATGATTCCATATCCACAATATGTGATACTACTATTCAAGCATTAAAAAGCGTGGAAAATGTTGGAACTGTGCTTATCGGCGGAATGGACAGAGGGATAAATTATAATGAACTTATCTGCTTTTTAGAGGATTTTCCGGTTGAAAACATTATTTTAATGTACGATACAGGCAAAAGAATAGTAGCTGAGATAAAAACCCTTCCAGATGAACTTAACATTAAGTTTAAAAATAGAACATGGCTAGTTACTGATTTAGAACAAGCAGTGGCGCTGGCTAAAAAAATCACAAAACCGGGAAAAAGCTGTGTTTTATCACCAGCAGCTGCATCTTATGGGTTCTTTAAGAACTTTGAAGAACGTGGTGATAGATTTACTGAATTGGTCAAAGTTGCCAAAAATTAATATCAAAAAATTTTTTATGGTATGTCGAAAAATATCAAAAAATTTCGAAAGATGTCAAATTTTAAATATCCTTCACTACATCTTGTGATGGATATTTTTATTTTACAAGATGTGGCGTTGTGCAAAACTAACAAAAATTAGGTGCGAAAGAGATTTTTTTTTGAAAAAAACGTTTGCTTTATACTGTTAATTATTGTAAAATAAACCATAGATTACTATGTGGTTAGTAGTACATCATTTTTTGTTTGGTTGTTGACTTTATATAAAAAAGGGAAGAAAAATGGCAGGATTTAGGACTAGGGTAAGATTAGGAGACGTTCTAGTACAAGAGGGCGTTATCACACAGGATCAGTTAGACGGAGCTTTAGCTAAACAGAAGC
>CAZNKR010000015.1:38940-42599 GCA_964573715.1 uncultured Roseburia sp.
CAGGCACAGGCGGTTGCAGAACAGTACAAAAAGGAACAGGAAGCATACTTTGAAACTGGCAAAAAGAGCAAAGACAAGGACGATGAAGACGACGATGCTCGTAAAGAGGATGTTGAAAATTCTCCTATTGTTCAGTTGGTTAAGGGTGTTATTGAACAAGCAGTTAGACAGAGAGCCAGCGATGTTCATATAGAAGCATTTGAGTATAATGTTCGAGTTCGTTACCGTGTAGATGGTGCCCTTCGAGAAGTTATTCAATATGATAAAGCATTGTTCAATGCGATTATTGCACGTATCAAGATTATTTCGGGAATGGATATTTCTGAAAAGAGAAAGCCTCAGGATGGTCGTATCACTCAGATAGTAGATAGAAAAGAATATGATATCCGTGTATCTTGCTTACCTACAGTATTTGGTGAGAAGGTGGTAATGCGTATTGCATCCAAGGAAGGCTTTAACAAGAACAAGATGGATTTAGGTCTTAGACCAGAAGATTTAGTTCAGTTTGATAATATTCTTAAAAATCCAAACGGTATTATTCTTGTTACAGGACCTACAGGTAGTGGTAAGTCGACTACTTTGTATACAGCTCTTAGTGAGTTAAATACTGAAGATGTTAATATTATTACTGTTGAAGACCCAGTTGAAGCGAATATTGATGGAATTAATCAGGTACATGTAAATGTTAAGGCAGACCTTACATTTGCTAGTGCTCTTAGATCAATTCTTCGACAAGATCCAGATATTATTATGATCGGAGAAATTCGTGATACTGAAACAGCGGGCATAGCTGTTAAAGCATCTATTACAGGACATTTAGTTGTTAGTACATTACATACAAATTCTACAGCCAGTACAATAGGACGTATGGTAGATATGGGCGTAGAACCTTATCTTTTAGGAGATTCACTTGTTGGTATTATTGCTCAGCGACTTGTTCGTAGATTGTGTCCTGAGTGTAAAAAACAAGTAGAAGCATCAGAGAGCGATAAGAGAAATATGGGTGCTCCAGTTACAGAGAGTATTCAAATATTTGAGCCTTGCGGTTGTCCAGCTTGTGACAATTCAGGATATAGAGGACGTATTGGTATATATGAAATCATGACTATTACAAGCGATGTAAAGAGAATGATTGCACGTAATGCCACAGCGGAAGAAATAAAAGCAGCTGCAGAAGCGGAAGGTATGAGCTCACTTAGAAGCTCAGCTGCAAAGTATGTTAGAGAAGGCGTAACTTCAATAGCAGAAATGATGAAAGCCACATACAGCGCGGAAGAGGAGTAAGGAAAAATGATAACTATCGAAGAAATTTTAACTGTAGCTAAAGAAGTTAAAGCTTCCGATGTTCATATCACAGTAGGTGTACCTCCAAAGGTTAGAGTACATGGTGAACTGATGAATATGAATTATCCAGTGCTAAATAGGGCTGACTCAGAAGCTATTATTCGTACTATTATGAACGAAAGACAAAACAAGATACTTGAAGAAAAAGGAGAGGTGGATTTTTCTCTTTCATTATCTCAGATTGGACGATTCAGAGTAAATGTGTTTAAGCAAAGAGGAGCACTCTCAGCAGCACTTCGTTTGGTTAACACGATTATTCCAAAACCTGAAGATTTAGGAGTACCTCCTTCAGTTACAAACCTTTATAAGAAAAAAAGAGGACTTGTTCTTGTAACAGGACCTACAGGTAGTGGTAAGTCAACTACACTGGCATCTTTGATTAATCTTATAAATGAAAATACATCTTCTCATGTTATTACACTTGAAGACCCTATAGAATATTTACATTCTCACAAGATGGCTACTGTTAATCAAAGGGAGATTGGCATGGACTCACTTTCGTATGAGAATGCACTTAGAGCAGCACTTCGTGAAGACCCAGACGTTATTCTTGTAGGAGAAATGCGTGACCTTGAGACAATTTCCATTGCTATAACAGCAGCAGAAACAGGTCACTTGGTATTTTCTACATTACATACAATTGGTGCAGCAGCAACAATAGACCGTATTATTGACGTATTCCCACCACACCAGCAGCAACAGATTCGTATTCAGTTAGCTATGGTACTAGAGGCAGTTATTTCACAGCAGCTTATACCAACAGCAGACGGCAAGGGACGTGTAGCAGCATTTGAGGTTTTACACTCAATTCCAGCTGTAAAGAACCTTATTCGTGAGAATAAGACATTCCAGATTCCTACCACTATTCAGACTAACAAAAAGATGGGTATGCAGACTATGGATGACGCATTATTTTATCTATACGCTCAGGGAATTATTTCAAGAGACAATGCTCTTAACTATGCTCAGGATCAGTCAGCATTAGAGAAGAAGTTATACTAGAAAAGAGGTATTAGATGGCACAGTTTACATATGAAGCCATAGATAAAGATGGCAAAACAAAAAAAGGTAATGTAGAAGCGGACAGTGTTGAAAGAGCACGAAGTCAGCTACGTACTGAAGGCTTAACCGTACTTAAGGTTGGTGAAGCTAATCTTTTAAACAAGGACATTAATTTAAGCTTTGGTAAGAAAAAGGTGAATGCAAGAGATATGAGTGTCTTTTGTAGACAGTTCCAAAGTATTCTTAAAGCCGGAGTTAGTATTATCGTAGCTCTTGAGATGCTAGGAGATCAGACCGAAAACAAAGTGTTAAAGGAAGCTATTAAGTCTACTAGAGACAACGTAGAAAAGGGTGATACCTTAGCAGCAGCTATGAGAAAGCAGGAGGGAATATTCCCATCTATCTTGCTGAATATGATAGAAGCGGGTGAAGCATCAGGTTCTCTTGAAACATCCTTAGAGCGTATGAGTGTTCACTTTGAAAAGGATGCAAAGATAAAAGGTATGGTAAAGAAGGCCTTTATGTATCCTATAGTATTAGTAGTTGTTATGATTGCAGTAGTTATTGTAATGCTTACATTTGTTATTCCGCAGTTTCAGGATATGTTTGCAGAGCTAGGTGATGAGCTTCCAGCGTTTACTCAAGCTGCAGTTAACCTCAGTACATCACTAAGAGAGAGATGGTATATATATATTGTAGCTATTATAGCTATAGTAGTTGCATATAAGTTTTATGCTGCTACTCCAGGAGGCTCTAGAAATACAGCTACAATTAAGCTAAAGATACCTGTATTTGGTAAGCTATCTGAAAAGACTGCCTGTGCTAGATTTTCAAGAACACTAGCAACTCTTATGGCAGCAGGTATGCCGCTTATAGATTCAATAAATATTTGTGCAAAGATAATGGATAATGTTTTGTACAAGGATGCTCTTTTAGAAGCAGCTAGACAGATTGAAAGAGGCCTTCCACTTTCAGTTCCCCTAAAGCAATCAGGGCTATTTCCGAATATGGTTCTTCATATGATAAACATTGGTGAAGAAACTGGTAATATGGAAGAGATGCTTACAAACGTAGCAAACTATTATGATGAAGAAGTGGAGATGACTACACAGCAGGCGACTGCTCTTATGGAGCCAGTCATTATAGTTGTTATGGCACTTGTGGTATGTGCACTTATAGCAGTTATTTATTCACCAATGATGCAGATGTACTCAAGCATCGGTTAACAGTGGATACATACTTTGGGTCACCCGAGCCTAAAGGTTGATATCATAAATATAATCAAATAAAAGGAGATTAAAGGAAATGACAAA
>CAZNKR010000016.1:0-33734 GCA_964573715.1 uncultured Roseburia sp.
TTCACTTATTATTAGAGGGAGTAATGCAATTGCTCCAACTGGTGGAAACGACACCCCCATAACTGCAAATATAATAAACACTGCCACTAATATAATCATTGCACACACAGTAAGCAAAACTCCAAATAAGACATTTAAATATCTTATTGCTGCACCTAACACTCCTGCAAAAAATAACAACCAGAAAATTTTTTTAGTGTTTGTTCTACACTTTCCTGACACATATGTAAACTCAATAAAAGCTACAATCAGTGGAGGGGCAAGAATAAATAATTTATTTAGTAGCACTACTGGAATAAGTAATATTCCAAAAGCAACATATCTAACCACCCATCCTTTAACATACAACTTATCTATTGGATTTTTTTCATAAGTTCTATATGCTCTGATTCTTGTTTTTTCTAATGCTTTTTCTATAAGTGCTATGAGCAATGCCATTATAAAAACAGATACGGGATATACTATAGATTCTGTTCCCATATATACTGGCAAAATACATGCAGAAATAAGGGGCATAAATGTTGTTTTAGAAATAATAATTCCTAAGGTGGCAAATGTAAATGATAATATTATAAGAAAATACATTGGTAATGTTACATATCTTACAATGAATATTCCAACAAATGCTGCTGCACTAATCAAAATTACAAATCTAGTTTTAGATACGTTCCAAGGCTGTTTATTCATATACCATGCACCAATGACTAAGGCTGCTATTTCGGGAAAAATTATTTCTTTTTCATGTAAAAGCTCTGCCGCTAATACCATTGATGCACCCATAACTATGGATAATACTGCTCTTATTATGTTTTTGTTTCTTTCACTATAGTTCATAACTACCTCTTTTATTCATAAAGTAAAAAGATTATATCATAAATAAATGTTGGTATAAATCATTGATAACAAAAAATAAGGCCGTTAAACTAATTACTTCGATTAACAGCCCATTGATTTATAAAATATGTGTCATTTTGTATGAATTATGCCTTTTAATAAATAATATATTAAGGTTTTGGGTAAGAAAAAAGCGCGAGACGGGGATCGAACCCGCGACCCCCTCCTTGGCAAGGAGGTGCTCCACCGCTGAGCCACTCGCGCATCTTTGTGTCATTTGCTTTAACACTTGGAAAAGTATATCATAGAGTACTTTTCTTGTCAACAAAAAATATTCGTCCATGGCAAAAAATTACTTTTTCCATTCTATTTCTTTTAAAGGAACATTATGCACTTCAAAATCTGGATACTTATTTATTCTTTCTACTTCATACTGTATTTCTTCTTCTAAAAGTTTAATACCTTCCTTAGCCTTTTTTGAAAAATGGGAAAATATAAACGTGATTAGAACCCTTAAAATTATAGGGATTGCAGGAATACCAAATAGTAAAATTGGTGGAAACTTATCCCACAAACTATTAGCTGCTATTATCATAAAAAATGGTATGAAGGGTATGGCAAACCACCATAAAAACATAATGGGATTCCAATAACCTCTCCTAATAATATAACGTAGTTCTGTAGTGTTTTTGTCCTTTTGGGAGCTTTTAAAATATCCAACTGCCTCTATATGTATAAGAAAATCCCATATGCAAAATGCTTTTTCTCCAAACATATGTTGAAGCTGTACGTAGGATCCCATAAAGAATCCTACCATACGTGGTTCTCCTAATAGTAATCTGCTTGATACAGCTTCTTTAAATCTTGCAATTGTATGTTTTTTATTAGTTTTTATTATTCTTTTCATTTTCTTCCTTTTATTCTACTCTATAATTCCAAATTCAAATCCCTTTGCTCTTGCTTCATCTATGAAGCTAGCCAATATATTCATTGATGTATTAGATACCGTATGAAGATAGAGGATTTCTCCGTTATGCAAATTATCAATCATGGATTGTAGTGAAGATGCTTCATCAGGTTGGTTAGAAGTATCATAATCAAAATAGGTAAATGAATAAAATACATTTTTGAAGCCTAACTCATTTAATAATGAAAGAGCCTGTTCATTCCATATTCCAGATCCAAATCTATATAAATATGGCTCCACACCTGTAATGTCATATATATTTGTATAGATTTGTTTTGCATCTTCAATTTGTTTATCCAATGGATAAGATGCAACTCCTTCTGATGGATGATCCCATCCATGACATCCAAGTTTAAAACCATTATTTACAATTTTTTGACACATTTGGGCATTATTTTTAACATATCCGCCATCCACAAAAAATATAGCTGGTACATTTTTTGATTTTAATGTATTCATAATTACATCAGTATTTGATACGCCATCATTATAATATTCATATCCCGTAGTAAATGTAAGATAAATAACCTTCTTGCTTTCATCACCAATAAATACCGAATTGTACTTATCTCCATATTGATTTTGAATATTTTCAATAACCTTAGGACGATTAAATTCATCTCTATCACAATCAGTTTTTGAATATCCTAAAGATATCATTTCTTTGCTTAAACTGTTTAACTGCGAATCTACACTAAATCCATCAAAATTCACTTTGTTTCCAATTGTATTTTGAGAGCCATCTGTGGTTGGTTCTTCATTGTTACCTGAAGTAGTGGTTGAATTTTCTTTTATAGACGTATCCTTATCTTTGATAAAGCCTATATAAATAAAGCCTGCTACTATTACTATTCCTGCTAAAGCTAAAATAAATTTTTTCATAAACGTTTCCCTCCGACCAAATTATTTTACATTGTCAATCAATAATATGCAATTGGTAATTATTCAATTAATAAAAAATTAATATTAACATGGTTCTTGTTTTATAGAATTAATTAAAAGAAATGTAACATAATTTGAATAATTTGACATAGTTTTTTCCATTATATTATGATACTATAGTCAATAGAAAAATTTTACAAATTGAGTGAGGTAGTATTATGTCATATGACAAAAGACATGGCAGTAAATATGCCAGAAGACGTAGACGCAGAAGACTTTCATTAGAATCTGTTACACGTATTGGTTTATTGATAACTATTATTTTGGTAATTATTCTTGCAATCGTTCTTATTACAAAATGCAATAATGGAGCAGACGAGGGAGAAACTACTACAAAGCCTATTGTTATCACATCTCCAAATCCTTCAGAGTCCTCTTCTAATTCTGAAGAGACAACCACTCCTAACAATGGTGAAGAAGCAACAACTATCGATGGGAATTCAACATTCGGTGATAACATTGTAAATGATGGAAAATTTATTATTTGTATTGACCCAGGTCATGGTGGTATTGATGGCGGATGCGTTGGTGACAATGATCGTCTAGAAAAAGATGATGCCCTAAAGCTTAGTCTTGCTGTTAAGCGTGAATTAGAATCACTTGGCGCAACTGTGGTTATGACAAGAAAAGATGACTCAGATGTTTATAGAACAGATAGACCTGCATTTGCAAATTCGCAAAACGCTGATGTTTTATTGTCTATTCACAGAAACAGCTATACATCTGATTCTTCCGTAAAGGGCGTTGAAGCATGGATTTCTAGTACCAATCCAACAAATTCATACAATTTATCAAATGCCATTCTTACATCACTTGAAACAGCAGGCATTTCAAGAAACCGTGGTATCAGAACTGGTACTCAGGGCAGTGCAGCTGAAGATTACGCCGTTAATTCACAAAGTTCTATGCCATCTCTTATCTTAGAAATGGGATTTATCACATCGACAGAGGATAATACCAACTATGATAATAAAATGGATGCTTACGCAAAAGCAATTGCTAATTCTGTATATAGCTGGGTTACAGCTCAGTAACAAATCATAAAATAAAAATAGAGGTAAACACATGGGCGGATTTTTTGGAGTCGCAGCGAAAGAAGACTGCGTTTTTGATCTTTTCTTTGGAACTGATTATCATTCACATTTAGGAACACGTAGAGCCGGAATGGCTGTATATCACAAAGAGCATGGTTTTGATAAAGCTATACACAATATTGAAAATGCTCCATTTAGAACAAAATTTGACTCAGATCAAAGTAAAATGCATGGCAATATGGGTATAGGTTGTATATCTGACTATGAAGGTCAGCCTGTATTAGTTAGATCACATCACGGCACATATGCTATTGCTACAGTCGGAAAAATTAATAATACTGATTCCATAGTTTCTGACATTTTGAAAAATAATGTTCATTTTTTTGAAATGAGTAATGGAGAAATTAGCCAAACAGAGCTTGTTGCTGCTCTTATCAATCAAA
This sequence comes from uncultured Roseburia sp., assembly GCA_964573715.1. Lineage (GTDB taxonomy): Bacteria > Bacillota > Clostridia > Lachnospirales > Lachnospiraceae > SVEL01. The sequence continues at coordinate 4,221 of CAZNKR010000016.1, forward strand.
AAGACAACTTTATTGAAGGAATTAGATATGCACAACAATCCATTGAAGGTTCAATGTCTATGTTGATTCTTACTCCTGTGGGTATTTATGCAGCAAGAGATTTATTAGGACGAACACCTATTGCTATCGGTAAGCGTGAAGATGCCTATTGTGCATGTTTTGAAAGCTTTGCCTTTTTAAATTTAGGATACTCTCCTCTTAAAGAATTAGGACCGGGAGAAATTGTGATTATGAATTCAGAAGGTGTAAAGACCTTAGTTGCTCCTGGAACAAAAATGAAAATTTGTACTTTCCTTTGGGTGTATTACGGATATCCTTCTTCTTCATACGAAGGCATTAGTGTTGAGAAAATGAGATACAACTGCGGTAAAATGCTAGCTAAACGTGATAATGTTCATCCAGATGTAGTTGCAGGTGTTCCTGATTCTGGTATAGCCCATGCTATTGGCTATGCAAACGAATCCGGCATTCCATTTTCTAGACCATTTGTTAAATATACTCCTACTTGGCCACGATCTTTTACGCCAACAGTACAAAGTAAACGTAATCTTATCGCAAAGATGAAGCTAATCCCTGTACACGATTTAATTAAAGACAAAAGTCTTTTACTTATAGATGATTCTATAGTTAGAGGTACACAGCTTCGTGAAACCACAGAGTTTTTATACGAAAGTGGTGCAAAGGAAGTTCATATACGTCCTGCTTGTCCTCCTTTAGTATACGGATGTAAATATCTTAACTTCTCTCGTTCAAATTCAGAGATGGAGTTAATAACTAGACGTGTTATTAACGAACTTGAAGGAACTGACAATGTAAGTGATGAAATTCTTAAAGAATATACCAATCCTGATAGTGACAAGTACAAAAATATGATTGATTTAATATGTAAAAAGCTACACTTTACTTCTCTTAGACATCACCGTCTTGATGATATGATAGAGTCCGTAGGTATTGATCCATCCTTATTATGTACATACTGTTGGAATGGTGAAGAATAAAATATAAAAAGATGCCAGGTTAATAAGTTCTTCTAATGCATAATTTAATGCAATAGGATGAATTTAGATCCTGGCATCTTTCATTATTTTAATAGTAAACTGCTCTCATAGTGTTTTTATCTTTTAAACATATCTAAAATAATATATATAGCTAAATTTAGCTATATTTAGTTATCTTTCTAGTAATTTAAGACTTCTGTGAAATTTTTAATTTCTGTACAAGATTTTGGTAATTGACCCTGACTAGGTCTTTTTGGTGAAACACTTGTGTAAATATACAAGCTATCTATACCATAATCATCCGCACCCTTTATATCAGTGTTTTGGTCATTTCCAATATATATAGACTCTTCTTTTTTAAGGTTGTATTTTTTGAATATTACGTCAAAAAATTCTCCTGCTGGTTTTTTATAGCCTGTATCTGATGAATAAATAACACCATCAAATAGCTCATAAAGGCCTACCATTTTAACTTCATCTGCTGTAAAAACGCTTTGTGCATTAGATAAAATATATATCTTTTTTCCAGCCTTCTTAAGCGCCTTTAACGTATCTATAACGCCTTCATACGGTGTAACAAAATCCATAGAAATCATTCTGAATACACGTGCTGTTGTTGCTGCAAGTTCATCAGTTATTTCTACATTCTTTTCTAGAAACATCTCTTTAAAAACTTCTTCTATTTTAATTTCAGCATTTGGATATCCAGCTTTTTTTTCATGCTCGTTTACTAATTCAAAATATCGTTTTTTAATATCTGTGGATTTTATGTAATTGACTCCATTCATTCCAAACCAGATTTTCATTTTTCTCCATAAAAATATCTTGCCTTCATTAGTACTAATGTCAACTAATGTTCCATATAAATCAAAGATATAATTTGTATGCATAGTATTCCTTCCTTTTCGTAAGATGAAGTAATTTTACCACAATTACCTAGCTCTAACAAGATTTTAATATTTAATTTATATATTAATATGATATAATACCCTCTATTCTGCAACTAACGATAAGCATTTGAAAGGTTATTATTATGGATATAAAGAAATATCTATCTATAATGGTTATCCAAATGATTCCTTATGCACTTGTTCAAGCATACTCAAGTTCCTTGAGAGAGCGTGGTGAAACTATTCTTCCTATGATTAGTGGACTTGCTGCCGTTGTTGTCAATATGGCTTTAAACTATGTACTTATCTTTGGTAAGCTAGGTCTTCCAAGATTAGGTGTTGCCGGTGCTGCAATTGCCACAGTATCCGCAAGATTTGTTGAATTGGCAGTTGTGGTTTTATGGACTCACCTTCGTCAAAAGCACAAATGCTTTACAAAAGGCTTATATACATCATTTAAAATCAGTTCCACCCTTACAAAGCGAATATTAACAACAGGTACTCCTCTTATGTTAAATGAAGCAATGTGGGCAGGAGGTATGGCAGTTATTATAAGTGGTTATTCCGTTCGAGGATTAGATACCGTAGCCGCATTTAATATCTCTACAACACTATCTAATCTATTCAATATAGTATTTATTGCTATGGGTAATGCCATTGCAATTATTATAGGACAGCTACTTGGTGGAAAGACATTAATAACATTTCTGTTTGATTCAGTATTTGTATGGGTTGTAATTATACCCCTTTGCTTTATTCTTACAAAGCTTACAAGCTTGCCTATAACCATAATATACTTTTTAGTACAAGCATCAGAAATACTTAAATGTATAATTGGATACATTCTTGTAAAAAAGGGTGTTTGGATTAACAACCTAACCGAATAAAATCATAAATAATAAGCAATAAATTAGACAAAAAAACAATCCAGATAATTCGGATTGTTTTTTATAACTACACTAATTTTTCAAATTCATCTACTAACTGACCAAATAATTCAAGAGCAGCTTCAATTGGTTCTTTTGTACTCATATCAACTCCAGCGGCCTTTAACAAATCTACTGGATCCATTGATGAACCACCAGTTAGAAACTTCATATAATCATCTACGCCAGCCTGGCCATTGTCCATAATTCTCTTTGAAAGAGCAATAGCAGCTGAAAATCCAGTTGCATACTGGTATACATAAAATTCTGTATAGAAATGAGGAATACGAGCCCATTCATATTTTATCTGTTCATCAACAATCATATCTTTTCCAAAATATTTTAAATTTAAGTCATAATAAATACTGCATAAATCATCCACAGTGAGCATTTCCCCTGAATCCATTTTTTCATGAACAATTTTTTCAAACTCAGCAAACATAGTTTGTCTAAATACAGTGCCCTTAAAGCATTCAAGGAAATAATTAACTAAATATGCTCTTTCTTTTTTATCAGTACAATTTGCAAGAAGATTGTGAATAAGTAAAGATTCATTACAAGTTGAAGCTACTTCTGCTACAAAAATCTGATATTCAGCATAAACATATGGCTGTGTCTTATCAGAATAATAAGAATGTAATGCATGACCCATTTCATGAGCTAATGTAAATACATCATCAAATTTTCCTTGATAATTCAACATAACATACGGATGTGTACCATATGGTCCCCAAGAATATGCACCAGAACGTTTTCCTTTATTTTCATAAACATCAATCCAACTATTATCAAAACCTTCCTTTAAATGTGAAACATATTCCTCACCCATTGGTGCTAGACCTGCTTCTACCATTTTCTTTGCTTCTTCAAAATCAATTGACTTGTTTGATTCACTAACAATAGGAACATATACATCATACATATGAAGTTCTGATAGTCCTAACGCTTTCTTTCTAATAGATACATACTTGTGCATCTTATCTAGATTATCATTTACTGCTTCAACAATATTATCGTATATCTTTGTTGGAATACGTTTTTCAAGTAAAGAATGTTCCAAAGAATTATTATATTTTCTAATATCAGCATAAACCTTTGCTTTTTTTAAGTTACCTAAAAACATTGCTGAAATGGTATTAATATATTTTTCAATTTCCAAATATAAGGTTTCAAATGCTTCCTTACGAACTTCTCTATTTGTGCTCATTAAATATGAAACGTATCTTCCAGATGTAAGTGGAGCAAGATTGCCCTCTTCATCGTGAACATCATTAAACTTTATGTCAGAATATGCAAATACGTCATATATATCACTTGGAGCAGAAGCTATCTCCATTGTCTTTGCAACTAAAGATTCTTCTTCCTTTGATAATGTATGTGCCTTTGAATCATATAAGCGATCAATATAGGTTTTGTATACCTTTAATTCATCTAGTTCTTCTAAATATCCATAAATTATCGATTCATCTAGTGACAATATTTCTGGATCAATAAATGACATAGCATTTTCTGCCATAACCGCAATTGTCTGGGTTTTTCCTACATATCCTTGATATTTAGCCGCTCCTGTATCCTCATGAAATTTCATATTAGAATACATAATAACTCTTTCACTTAATTTATTTATTTCCTCACTCAATTTAATAACCTTCAAAAAGTCTGCCGAACTATTTTTAATTGTTCCAGCTAATTTTTCCATATCAGCAGATTTAGCAACCAGCTCATCACATTCTTTTAAGAATTCATCCTCAGATGAAAAAATGTCATTTATGGCCCACTTATCCTTATCATTAATTTCACTTCTAGTTAATACTTTGTTATTGCTCATTATTGCCTCCTGTTTTGCCTTTATATTCTTTACTACTATAATCCTAATGATGTCATGGGCAATTAGTAATACAGCATAAAATATCACACATTTGAATAACTTTTGGACTAATACCATCTATATTATATGTGAAAACTTATCATTTCACAATATAAGCTTTTTATCATTCTTGAATTTTTCTAATTATCTGCTACAATGAAATAAGAAAAAAATAAAATACCTGTGACAAAGGAGTTACAAAAATGCATGTGATTATTACCAATACACTTACCTCAAATCAATATCACGATGCTTCATCTCTTATCCAAATATGTAAGGAATGTGATAATACAAGAGGAATTTCTTTCCTAGAATCAGAGATGAATGCAATATCTAACTTTCCATGCTTTTATCTTCTTTATAATGGTAGCTCCCTTGTCAGTCTTTTATCAATATTTGTACCAAACGAGGAAGAGTGTGAAATATATGCCAACACACTTCCTGCGCACCGTAGGAGTGGATACTTTGATAAACTAATGGAACAAGCTATATCCAATATTAAAAGCTACGGTATTAGAAAAATTCTTATTGTGAATGAGCCTAGCTGTACATCTGGTAATCAATTTTTATCATCATCCCCTAATATATCTTTTGCATATTCAGAGTATTTAATGAAATATAACATGAGTACCATACCTAATCCATCAGATTGTCTATCTATAAAGTATTGCACAAAAGATAATACAGAATTTTTTACTTCGTATTTAAACGAAGATGCTGTTGGTGGATGCAATGTTGAACACAACAGAGGTGTTGCCACTATTTATGGATTTGAGGTTAAACCCACTTACAGAGGCAAGGGATACGGGACTCAAACCCTACTTCTTGTTTTAAAACGACTTTTAGACAGTAAGTGTCATAAAATATTACTTCAGGTGAATGGAGCAAATAGAGCAGCTCACATCATGTATTCACATCACGGATTTATTCAACAAGAGCAAATAGACTATTGGGAATACAAATAATATTGTATTCCCAATAGTCTATTTAATAATTTATTTAATAATTTACATTTTCATTATCTAACCAATCGAGTTTAATTCCCTTATGCCAATAACAAAAGAATACCTTACCCAATATCTTATCCTTCTTTACATAAATGATATCTGGATCATTGCCGTATTTGTCCGGATTATTTTTATAGTATTCCATCCAGCTTCTTGCATCAGCAGAATACTTTCGATTATCTCCCAACATCAAATAGCTATCTTCTGGAACTTCAAAAACATAACCATCATTACCATTTTCCCTGGTTTCTTTAAGATAATCCTCTTCTAGTGGACCTTCAACAAGCTGCCCTTTAGAATTGTATATGTATATTTTACCCTCTGATATCTCAACCTTCTCTCCTGGAAGTCCTATCACTCTTTTTACATAGTTGATAGATTCATCTAGAGGATATTTAAAAACTACTATATCTCCTCTTTCTGGTTCACCAAAAATATAGGAAAGTCTAAGACCTATAATACGGCTTCCCGTCATTATGGTATTCTCCATAGAACCTGTAGGAACTGTTGCGTTAATAATAATAAAATTACTAATAAACAATGCTAATACAAGTGCAATAAGTACAAGCTTTACATAGCTCCAAACCTCTTTTAATATATGTATTCCTAAGCTGTCTTTTTTTTCGTCTGCTTCGCCTTTATTTATTAGTACATTTTCATCTGTGAAATCGTAGTTTTCAACTAGTTTACTGTCCATTTCAACTATCTCTACATCTGGTTCGGAAATATTATTATCCTGATTATCGCTATCGCGTAACTTGTCTTCCATTGTTACCCTCTCTTCTTTAATTGCTAAAAGTATTATATCATAACAAGAGTATTATTCAACAAAAAAATACAGCATAGATAATATTACAAATCTATGCTGTATAATTAAAATCGTCTGTGTTAATTTATATTTGTATATCCCATAAGACTTCTATCAACAACCTTTGCAGCCTCTCTACCCTCGCGAATTGCCCATACTACCAGGGACTGTCCACGATGCATATCTCCTGCTGTGAATACATTTTCAACATTTGTCTTATATCCATCTACTTGCGTTTTTACGTTTGTTCTTTCGTTTAATTCCACACCAAAAGCCTTTGCAACATAATTTTCTGTACCTAAAAATCCTGCAGCAATTAACACCATATCGCAGTCTAGGGTATACTCACTATTTGGAACTTCAACCATAGACAATCTTCCAGTTTTTGCATCCTTTTTGCCTTCAAGTTTTACAAGCTTCACCTTGCATAAATCTCCCTTTTTGTCGGCAATAAATTCTTTAACTGTAGTTTGATAAATTCTTGGATCATTGCCAAATACTTCTATAGCTTCTTCTTGGCCATAATCAGTCTTTAAGACTCTTGGCCATTGTGGCCATGGATTCGATTCAAGTCGGCTTTCTGGTAGCTTAGGCATCATCTCTACCTGTATAACAGATGCTGCTCCATGTCTTATAGAGGTTCCTACACAATCATTTCCAGTATCTCCGCCTCCGATAACCATTACCTTTTTGCCTTTAGCAGATATATATGATCCTGTTGTAAGTCCATTATCAAGCAAGCTCTTTGTAGTTGACTTTAAGAAATCTACTGCAAAATAAATACCATTCGACTCTCGTCCTGGTGCTTTAATATCTCTAGGATTAGAAGCTCCACATGCAAGTACTACTTTATCGAATTCCTTAAGGATTTTTGAAGCCTTTACATCTGCACCAATGTTTGCATTTGTAACGAATTCAACACCTTCAGCTTTCATAATATCAACTTTTCTATCAATTACCTGTTTGTCCAGCTTCATATTTGGAATTCCATACATTAGAAGTCCGCCAATTCTGTCATTTCTTTCAAACACTGTCACTTCATGACCTCTTTGATTAAGCGTATCAGCAACAGCTAATCCTGCAGGTCCTGAACCAACAACTGCAACCTTCTTTCCTGTTCTTACTTTTGGAATCTTTGGTGCTGCATAATCCATTTCATAAGCATTTTCAATAATTCCATGTTCATTTTCCTTAACAGAAACAGCTTTTCCGTTTAATCCACAAGTACATGCTGCTTCGCAAAGTGCTGGACATACCCTAGATGTAAATTCGGGGAAATTATTTGTTTTATGAAGTCTATTATATGCCTGCTCCCAATTTCCATGAAAAATTAGATCGTTCCATTCAGGTATAAGATTATTTAGAGGACAACCTGAGGTTGCTCCTGCAATAGTCATACCTGATTGGCAAAAAGGTACTCCACAGTCCATACATCTTGCACCTTGGCACTCCTGTTCCTCTTTTTCTAAAGGAGTGTGGAATTCATTAAAGTTTTTGATTCTATTCTTTGGTGAAACTGCTTCACTTGTTTTTCTTTCATAATCCATAAATCCAGTTGGTTTACCCATGTCTTCTTCCTCCTTTATTACTTGGTTACAGCATAAAATGCTTCAATCTGTGCCTGTTCGCTGCTAAGACCTTTTTCTTCCATTTGTACAATTGCTTTTAACATATTCTCATAATCATGAGGAATAATCTTTTTAAACTTAGGCAAATACTCACTAAAATTATCCAAAATCATTTTCCCTTTTTCAGAATTTGTGTATGCAACGTGCTCAGAAATAATATTTTTAAGCTCTAATACATCATATTTATCTGTTACTTCTCTTGATGAAACAAGCTCTTTATTTGTCTTTGTATACAATGAAGAATCTTCATCCAAAACATATGCTACACCGCCGCTCATACCAGCAGCAAAATTCTTACCAACATTACCAAGAATAACAACTGTACCACCTGTCATGTACTCACACCCATGTTCTCCAACACCTTCAACAACCGCAGTTGCTCCAGAGTTACGTACACAGAAACGTTCTCCTGCTACACCATTAATAAATGCTTTTCCACTTGTTGCTCCATAAAGTGCAACATTACCAATGATTATGTTTTCATCCTTTTTGTAGGTTACTCCATTTGTTGGGTAAACAATAAGCTTACCACCTGAGAGTCCCTTTCCAAAATAATCATTGCTATCTCCAACAAGTTCAAGTGTAAGTCCTTTTGGAATAAAAGCTCCAAAGCTTTGTCCTCCACTACCATTACACTTAACCATAAAGGTATCTTCATCTAAGCCTTCTGGGTATCTCTTAGTTATCTCTGAACCAAATATTGTTCCAAGAGAACGATCTGTATTAGTTACATCGATTTCAATACTTCTCTTTTGACCTTCTAAAAGAGCTTTTGCAAACTTCTTAATAATAATCTTTTCATCAACTGTTTTTTCAAGTTCGAAATTGTAAAGCTTCTTATCTGTATATTTAACTCTTTCTAAAGCATAATCTGTATTAAGGATTTTTGATAAATCAACTTTATTACCACGTTGACACTTAATTTCATCTTTCATTTCAAGTAAGTCAACACGACCAACCAATTCATCCACTGTCTTTATACCAAGCTGAGCCATGTATTCTCTAAGTTCCTGGGCAATAAATTTCATAAAGTTTACAACATATTCTGGCTTACCTTTGAATCTCTTTCTAAGTTCTGGATTCTGTGTAGCAACACCAACTGGACATGTATCAAGGTTACAAACTCTCATCATTACACATCCCATAGTTACTAATGGAGCTGTAGCAAATCCGTACTCTTCTGCACCAAGTAATGCTGCAACAAGAACATCTCTACCACTCATAAGCTTACCATCTGTTTCAAGAATAACTTTATTTCTAAGGTCGTTCATGATAAGTGTCTGATGAGCTTCAGCAAGACCTAACTCCCAAGGAAGACCAGCATTATATATAGAGTTACGTGGAGCTGCACCTGTACCACCATCAAAGCCTGAAATAAGAATTACACCAGCACCAGCTTTTGCAACACCGGCAGCTACAGTACCAACACCAGCTTCTGATACAAGCTTAACAGAAATTCTAGCATCCTTATTTGCATTTTTGCAATCGTAAATAAGCTGAGCTAAATCTTCTATTGAGTAAATATCATGATGTGGTGGTGGAGAGATAAGGCTAACGCCAGGAGTTGAATGTCTTGTTTTAGCAACCCAAGGGTATACCTTCTTTCCTGGTAAATGTCCACCTTCTCCAGGCTTTGCACCCTGTGCCATTTTAATTTGTATTTCCTTTGCACTTACAAGATATCTTGATGTAACACCAAAACGTCCCGATGCAACCTGTTTAATAGCTGAACATTTATTAAGTCCATCTTCTCCAACAGTAAGTCTTTCTATACTTTCTCCACCTTCACCAGAGTTTGACTTTCCATGAATCATGTTCATTGCAATAGCCATAGTTTCATGTGCTTCCTGAGATATTGAACCATATGACATTGCACCAGTTTTAAATCTTTTTACAATTGAATCTACACTTTCTACCTGTTCAATTGGAATTCCTTTGTTAGGAAATTTAAAGTCCATAATACCACGAAGATTTACTGTTCCAATTTCCTCATTGATAGCCTTTGTATATTCTTTAAATAATTCATAATTTCCTGTACGAGTTGCCTCTTGTAGTAAATGAATTGTCTTAGGATTATATAAATGTTCTTCTTTTCCACTTCTAACCTTATGACTACCTGCACTTTCAAGAGATAAATCAACTCCTAATCCAAGTGGATCAAATGCTGCTGAATGAAGTGTATTAATATCTTCTTCAATATCCTTAAGTGTAATTCCACCAACACGGCTAACTGTATTTGTAAAATAAGTATCAATAACATTTTTATCAATACCAATTGCCTCAAAAATTTGTGCGCCTAAATATGACTGAATTGTTGAAATACCCATTTTAGAAGCAATTTTTACTATACCATGAAGGATTGCAGAATTGTAATCATCCACTGCAGCATAGTAATCTTTATCAAGCATCTTTGAATCAATAAGCTGCTCAATAGTTTCTTGTGCTAAATATGGATTTATTGCACAAGCACCATAGCCTAATAATGTTGCAAAATGATGTACCTCTCTTGGTTCTGCACTTTCAAGAATTATAGCAAGGGAAGTTCTCTTTTTTGTTGTTACAAGATGCTGATGAACTGCAGATACAGCAAGTAACGAAGGAATAGCAACATGATTTTCATCAACACCTCTATCTGATAAAATAAGAATGTTTGCGCCATCTCTGTGTGCTCTATCAGCTTCTAAGAATAAATGTTCAAGAGCTTTCTTTAATGAAGTATTTCTATAGTAGGTAATTGGAATCTCTTCAACCTTAAAACCATCAATTTTCATATTCTTAATCTTTAACAAATCCGTACTTGTAAGAATAGGATTATTAACCCTAAGAACACGACAGTTTTCTGGTTTTTCTTCTAGAATATTACCATCCTCACCAACATAAACTGTAGTTGATGTAACTACTTCCTCTCGAATGGCATCAATAGGAGGATTTGTAACCTGAGCAAAAAGCTGTTTAAAATAATTAAATAAAGGCTGATGCTTGTTTGATAAAACTGCTAATGGAGAATCTGCTCCCATTGCTGCAATAGATTCTGAACCATTTTGTGCCATTGGTAAAATCGAAGTTTTTAGTTCTTCATAGGTATATCCAAATGCCTTTTGAATCTTTTTTCTATCCTCATCAGAATACTTATCGATTCTCTTATTAGGGATTTTAATATCCTTAAGAGTAATCATATTATTATCAAGCCATTCACCATAAGCTTGACTTCCAGCATACTTTTCTTTTAATTCTTCATCATTAATAAGTTCACCCTTAACAGTGTCTACTAATAACATCTTGCCTGGTCTAAGTCTTTCTTTTACAAGAATCTTAGATGGATCAATTTCAAGAACACCTACTTCTGATGAAAGGATAAGATTATTGTCAGTTGTAATGTAATATCTAGATGGTCTAAGTCCATTTCTATCAAGAACGGCACCCATAATATCTCCATCAGTAAATAATATCGAAGCTGGGCCATCCCATGGTTCCATCATTGTTGCATAATACTGATAAAAATCTTTCTTCTTCTGGCTAATTGTATTGTTATTATCCCATGGTTCTGGAATAGCAATCATAACAGCAAGTGGCAATGGCATTCCGCTCATAACCAAAAATTCTAATGTGTTATCAAGCATTGCTGAATCAGAGCCTTCTGCATTAACTACAGGGAGAACCTTACTCATCTCATGCTTAAAATAATCTGTTGCCATATTCTCTTCTCTGGCAAGCATTTTATCTGCATTTCCACGAATTGTATTAATTTCACCATTATGAACTAAGAGTCTATATGGATGAGCTCTTTTCCAACTAGGTGTTGTATTTGTACTAAAACGAGAATGAACCAATGCAATAGCTGATTCATATTCTTCTGTTTGTAAATCAAGGAAAAAGGTTCTAAGCTGTCCAACTAAGAACATACCTTTGTATACGATTGTTCTGCTAGACATTGATACAACATAAGAGTCTTCATCAATACTCTGTTCAAATACTCTTCGTACTATATAAAGCTTTCTATCAAAATCAAGACCTGCCTTAATATTTGATGGTTTCTTAATAAAGGCTTGCATAATACAAGGCATAACCTCTATTGCCTTACTTCCTAAAACTCCAGGATTTGTTGGAACTTCTCTCCAACCTAGGAATTTAAGTCCTTCTTTTTCAACTATAATCTCAAGCATCTTTTTGGCTTGGTTTTTCTTAAGCTCATCTTGAGGAAGAAAGAACATACCAATACCATATTCTCTTTCATTACCCAGAGAAAAGCCTAAAGGTTTAACAGCTTTTTGAAAAAACTTGTGTGAAATCTGAAGTAAAATTCCTACACCGTCTCCTGTTTTTCCCTCTGCGTCTTTACCTGCTCTGTGTTCAAGATTTTCAACAATCTTAAGTGCATTTGCTACAGTTTCATGTGTTTTAACACCTTTGATGTTTACCACAGCTCCAATACCACAGTTATCGTGTTCAAAGCTTGGATTATATAATCCGTTTTTTAGCTGCTGCATAATATGATATCCTTTCTTTTCTTGATTTAATGTATTAGTTAATACATTAAGATGCAAATGAGTAAATATAGATTTTCTTTATAATTGTCTGACAATTTGTCAATTCTTATACATTTTTTAAATTGTCTGACAATTTATATATATTTTCTCATTGTCTTTGCTTACATTGATTTAGCTATAAACCCGATGAAATCTTACCATTTTTAAAAATGTAATAAAAAAGGCGTATTAAAAGCACACAATTCGTGCTGTTAATCGCCTTTGATTAATCTTAAAAATTGTTAAAATTTAGTTTTATTTTATATTTCATCGTACTGTTTATACATTTTTGCATATTATTTTCTAATAAATATTAACACCCTGTTTGGTGTACTAGTAAAATGAATATGATCAAACATAATAATACCACAGAAATCTGATTAGTCAACAAAAAATTTCAACTGTAATATTTTCTATGATTCAACTGTAATATTTTTTTAAAAAATTCCAGCTTAAATAATTTCTATCAAAGTGAATGTAACTGCTACATTCTTTCTTTCATTTTGTTTATCTCTATATTGTACGGGTAGCATTTTTAAGCCAAGCTAATTCCTCATCATTCATAAAAGGTGAAATGGTTTCATATACCTTTTTATGATAATTATTCAAAAGGTTTTTCTCTGTTTCATCTAACAAGTCAAAATCTATAGAATCCAAATCATAAGGAACCATAGTCAAAGTATCAAAGCAAAGGAATTGTCCATACTCTGTTTTTTGATCTTTAACGCAAACAATAAGATTTTCTGTTCTTATGCCATATTTTCCTTCTAAGTAAAGGCCTGGTTCATTACTTGTAATCATACCTTCCTGCATAATATCATTATTAGGACATTTACTATTGGCAATTCTCCATCGTATGCTATTTGGTCCTTCATGAACATTTAGCAAATATCCAACACCATGTCCTGTTCCATGATTGTAATCTAAGCCTCTTTCCCAAAGAGGTTTTCTAGCAATAAAATCTAAATTGGCACCTTTTGTACCATATAAAAACTTTGCTGCGCCAAGAGCCAAATGTCCCTTTAATACTAATGTGTAATGAAGTTTTTCATCCTGGGTTGGATTTCCTAGTGTAATAGTTCGTGTAATATCTGTTGTTCCCTCAAGATATTGTCCACCAGTATCAAAAAGGACAAAACCTCTTGGTTGCAACAAAGTATCGCTTTCAGCGGTTGCACTATAATGGCACATAGCAGCATTTTCCTGATATGCAACTATAGGATCAAAGCTTGGTCCAATATAATTTTCACCTTTCATTCTAAGATTTTCCAAATACTTTGCTGCTGATATCTCTGTAATATCCATTTTGCCAATGTTTTCTTTAAGCCAAAAAATAAATTTAGTTACTGCGACTCCATCCTTTACATGGGCAATTCTTTCATTTTCCACTTCAGTTGCATTTTTTTTGGCTTTTTCTAGCAATGTTGGATTGACAACATCTAGTATTTCCATGCCTAAAAGACTATTAATTATTGCATAATTAACCCTGTCCTTATCAAGCATCACACTTTTATCTTTAGGAAGCTTTGCTAAGAAACTATAAATATCATTATAAGGATGAATTTCTACATTCAATTTCTCCAAATAATTTTTTATTTCATTACTAAATATTAATTCATTAGCAAACAGATACACTTTGCTTTGGTCCATAACCACATAAGATAAAAATACTGGATTACAATCAACATCTGCTCCTCTTAAATTAAATAGCCATGCAATGTCATCAAGAGAAGAAAGTACAAAATAGTCACAATTATTTTGTTTAATAGATTCTCTGATTTTATCTATTTTTTCACTTGCTAATACACCTGAATACTTTATAGGCAGCTCATAAACCTTCATTGCCGAAAGGGGTGGTCTATCTGTCCAAATATCTCCCACTAAATCATCTTCGCATATAATTTTACATGATTTTTTATCAAGACTATCCTTAAGATCCATAGCATAAGAGGCATCCATACATCTTCCATCAAAACCTACAGTCATTCCCTCTTTAACAATACTTTCAATATATTCTTTAACAGATGGAACATTGGGATTTCCCATACGATATAACTGTATATCTAAACCACAAAGCTGTTTTTCGGCTTGAATAAAATATCTTCCGTCTGTCCATAATCCAGCATTTGATAAGGTTACAACTACCGTTCCTGCTGAGCCTGTAAATCCAGATATAAATTCTCTTGTTTTAAAGTGTTCTCCAACATATTCTGATGAATGGTAATCATTTGTCGGAACAATATAAATATCAATGTTCTTTTCTTTCATTATATTTCGTAATGCATCTAATTTACTGTATACCATGTTGCCTCCTGTTTTTCTTGTTTTGCAACGTTACTTTACTAAAAAAGATTTCCTGATTACATCAGGAAATCTTTAATTTTTTTGCTTCTAACGGGATTTCTAAGCTTTCTTAATGCTTTTGCTTCTATCTGTCTTATACGTTCTCTTGTAACATTAAACTCTTTTCCTACTTCTTCAAGAGTTCTTGGATGACCATCTTCAAGTCCAAATCTTAGAACTATTACTTGTTTTTCTCTATCCTTAAGATCCTCAAGAAGTATATCAATATGTTCTCTAAGCATTACTGATTCAATATTTTGTTCTGGTGTTACTGTGTTGATATCAGCAACAAAATCTCCAAGGTTTGAATCATCTTCCTCACCTATAGGAGTTTCAAGAGAAGCAGGCTCTCTTGCAATCTGCATAATCTCTAATACTTTTTCTTCTGTAATATCAAGTGCAGTAGCAAGCTCAGCTGTAGATGGCTCATATCCAAGTTCAAGCGTAAGTTTTCTCTGCATCTTTGACATTCTGTTTATTGTTTCAACCATATGAACAGGAACTCTGATTGTTCTAGCCTGATCAGCTAATGCTCTAGTAACAGACTGACGAATCCACCAAGTTGCATATGTACTCAACTTGTAGCCTTTTTCATAATCAAACTTTTCTACGCCTTTTATTAATCCAAGATTTCCTTCTTGTACTAAGTCAAGGAAGCTCATACCTCTGCCAGTATATCTTTTGGCAATACTAACTACTAAACGAAGATTAGCTTCAATGAGTCTTTCTTTGGCATTTGCGTCTCCCTCAGACTTTTTCTTTGCAAGTCTAAGTTCTTCCTCTGCACTAAGAAGTGGAACTGTGCCTATTTCTTTAAGGTACATTCTAACAGGATCTTCTGTTCCAATTCCTTCAAGTAAATTAATGGCATCTAAATCTATATTTTCTTCTTCTGTTTCAGATTCATCTTCTACGGGTTCTAATACAATATCATCTTCTATGCTATAATTTTCATCCATAACAGTTAAAACATCAATCTTTTTTTCTTCAAGATAATGAGTGATTTTTTCCATATCTTCAGATGTAAGTTCGTATCCTTTTACTGCTTTTTCGATATCCGATATCTCTAAAACGCCTTTTTTGTTGTTGCCAAGTTCTACTAAGCCATTAAGGAGTTCTAAAAACTTTTCTTTATCCATTGAAATTTCCTCTCTATTTGCTGTGTACTAATATCAATATTTTTCTACTAAAGACGTATAATATACATTCTTTTTATTTTTTTGAATGTAAATGTGCCATAACCTGCAATGCATTAGCGTGATTTATAATATCAACTTCCGTATGTTCTCCGCCAAATTCACCATCTAAAACCCATGAAACTGGTTCTTCTGATGTGATTTTAACTCGTGAAGTTTTGAAATTATAAATGTTTTCACTTTTATTATTACCACCTAAAAGACTATTTATTATGGTACTTAGTTCAATTGGTGATTTAGGAACTTTAATAAATGTGCCTTCATAGAGGCCATCATCAAGGATAACATCCTTTCCTGTAATTCCTTTAAATCCACCTGCTGATTCAGAATTTGATATCATTCCATAAATAAATTCATCTTCAATAACACCATCTTCATACTCAATCTTCATCTTATAAGACTTGACACTTGTTAAACTCTTTATGCCTTCTATTATGTATGCCTGGTGTCCTAGGACGTTTTTCATATTCTGAGGTGTTTGATATGAAACATCTGTAAAAATCCCAAATGCTGCTATGTATACAAAATGTCTGTCTTCATTAAATTGGCCAATATCCACACTAATAGGTGTTCCAGAAACAGCCACCTTTGCTGATTTGACCATATCTTTATATAGACCAATACTTTTTCCAAAATCATTTGTTGAGCCAGAAGGTATGTAGCCAATAACAGGTTTATTATGAAGCTTCATAACACCACTTGCAACTTCATTGAGTGTACCATCTCCACCACTACATACAATAAGGTCGAACTCATCACCGCACTCTGCAATCTTTTTACTTGCATCCATTGGACACTGTGTTTGATAGCTCTCTACCCTATATCCTTCTTTGATAAAAATATCAATAATGTCAGCTAAACGTGTTCTTATTCTAGCTTTTCCTGATTTTGCATTGTAAACAAACAACAATCTTTTACTCATAATCATCACCATCTATTCTTTCTGGGATAAAATGAGCCTTCGTACAATGTACAAAGGCCCATGTATACGCTATTATCTACCGCAACAGAATTTAAATTTCTTGCCACTGCCACATGGACAAGGATCATTTCTTCCTACTTTTTTATCTTTAACTACTGTATGTGAAGACTTTTGTTCCTTGTATAATTCTTTTCTTTTTTCTTCATCAGGAATAAGTGTGTCCCAAGCTTCCATAGTGTATAACCACTCAGCCTTTGCTTCAATCATATTCTTGTAAAGAAGTTCTATATCATATCCGAGATTAACTTCTGTATCTTCAGTCATCTCTTCAATTGGGTTAGGATTCTTTAAGCTTTCATTAATTCCATCTAAGAAACCAACCATAATAAGTACATCAACACCATATTTCTCAGCTAATTCCTTAACTGTTCCTGTTACAACTTCATTTGGGTTTGCTAAAATTTTCTCATAAATTCCCTTTTCTAAAGTAAAATATGCACCCCAGAATTTATCGTAATCTGTTTGGTTTTGGCCTTGACCATAAGCATATCCTCTCCATGTTTCAAGAAGTGTGTAAGTTTGTTCTGAATTAGTACTCATAATTGTCCATCCTTTGCATTTCATTTGCCCAATGGGCACAAAAAATCATTATCTCATTTATTATATACCATTCTCTTTTATAAAGCAAATAATTTTTGCATCAAAAAAGTTCATCCAAAGGATACCTTCTTATCGAAGTTTTCTTCCTATGGATGAACTTTTAATTTTATTATACGTTTATTTCTGCTGTCATTCCTAATAATTCTTTATTTTCCTCAAGAACTGGATTAACAACCTGTGTAAGGAATTCTTCCACTTGCTCAGTTGAACGTCCAACATATTTGCTTGGATCCATACATGCTTTTAATTCATCAAGTGTAAGATTAAATGAAGGTTCCTTGGCAATAAGCTCAAGAAGATTATTATCTAAACCTTTCTGCTTAACATTAGCTCCTGCTTCCATTGAAAGCTCTCTAATCTTTTCATGAAGTTCCTGTCTGTCACCACCAGCTTTAACGGCATCCATCATAATATTTTCTGTTGCCATAAATGGAAGCTCTGACATAAGTCTCTTCTCTATAACCTTTGTATATACTACTAATCCATCAACAACATTTAAGTATAAATCTAAAATTCCGTCAATAGCAAGGAAGCCTTCTGGAATACTAAGTCTTTTGTTTGCTGAATCATCAAGAGTTCTTTCAAACCACTGAGTAGCAGATGTAATAGCAGGATTAAGTGCATCTATCATAACGTATCTTGAAAGTGAAGCAATTCTTTCACTTCTCATTGGATTTCTCTTATATGCCATAGCTGATGAACCAATCTGATTTTTTTCAAATGGTTCTTCAACTTCCTTTAGATGTTGTAAAAGTCTAATATCATTTGAGAATTTATGCGCACTAGCTGCAATGCCAGCTAATACATTGGCTACTCTTGTATCAAGCTTTCTTGAATATGTCTGACCTGAAACTGGGAAGCACTTCTTAAATCCCATTTTATTGGCAATCATTGGATCAATCTGCTTAATCTTAGCTTCGTCACCTTCAAAAAGTTCCTTAAAGCTTGCTTGTGTACCAGTTGTACCCTTTGAGCCTAAAAGCATCATATTGTCAATGATGTAATCAATATCTTCCAAATCAAGCATAAGCTCCATCATCCAAAGAGTTGCTCTTTTTCCAACTGTTGTAGGCTGTGCAGGCTGAAAATGAGTAAATGCAAGTGTAGGCTGTGCCTTATACTTATCTGCAAATTTTGCTAATTCTGCAATAACATTAATAATCTTACGTCTAACTAGCTTCAAGGCTTCTGTCATAACAATAACATCTGTGTTATCTCCAACATAGCAAGAGGTAGCTCCTAAATGAATAATACCTTTTGCCTTTGGACACTGTAAACCATATGCATAAACATGTGACATAACATCATGTCTTACAAGCTTTTCTCTTTCCTTAGCATCTTCGTAATTAATATCCTCTGCATGCTCTTTAAGCTCTGCTATCTGCTCGTCTGTGATATTTAATCCTAATTCTTTTTCTGTTTCAGCAAGGGCAATCCAAAGCTTTCTCCATGTTCTAAACTTCATATCTGGCGAGAAAATGTATTGCATTTCCTTACTTGCGTATCTTTCTGATAATGGACTTACATATTTGTCGTACATAACTTTACCTCTCTCAAATTACTTTTCGTATAAACCTCGGATATCCTCGGTTGGTGGATCTAATGGATATTTCCCTGTAAAACAGCCTTTACATATAGGAAGGCCATTTACCATCTCTTCTAGTCTTTCAATATTTAGGTATCCTAGTGAATCCGCACCAATAATATCTCTGATTTCGTCAATAGTTCTATTATATGCAATAAGCTGTTCTCTTGATGGAACATCTGTGCCAAAATAACATTCATATAAAAATGGTGGTGAAGAAATTCTAACATGAACTTCTGTGGCTCCCGCATCACGCAGCATTTTTACAATTCTATCACTTGTAGTTCCTCTAACAATAGAATCATCAATCATGATAACTCTTTTACCCTTAACAGCTTCTTTCAAAACGTTAAGTTTTACCTGAACGCTAGATTCTCTGTTGGACTGTTTTGGTTTAATGAAGGTTCTTCCAACATAGCTATTTTTAATAAATGCAGTACCATATGGAATGCCCGATTGGAGAGAATAACCAAGTGCAGCAGCATTTCCTGATTCAGGAACACCTACAACAAGATCTGCCTCTACAGGGGAATCTATGGCTAGATACTTGCCGGCTAATATACGTGAATGATATACAGACACACCATCTATAATACTATCTGGTCTGGCAAAATATATATATTCAAATACACATCTTGCTTCTTTATCACGGGATATACAAAGGGATTTGTCTGACTTAATACCCTGATCTGTAATTGTAACGATTTCTCCTGGCTCTACATCTCTTATATATGTTGCACCAACTGTATCTAGTGCACAAGTTTCTGAAGCAAGAACATAGGCATTATCTCTTTTTCCAATACAAAGAGGTCGAAATCCATAAGGATCCCTTGCTCCAATAAGCTTTCTAGGGCTCATAACAATAAGGGAATAAGCACCTAAAATCTTCTTCATTGCATTCTTAACAGCTTCTTCTACACTAGAGGTTTTAACTCTTTCTCTAGCAATGTGGTATGCTATTACTTCTGAATCAATGGTAGTTTGGAAGATAGCACCTGAATATTCAAGTTCTTTTCTAAGCTCTTTAGCATTAATGAGATTTCCATTATGAGCAAGTCCCAAAATGCCTTTAATATAATTTAGAACAAGTGGCTGTGCATTTTCTCTTGTACTGCTTCCAGCTGTTGAATATCGTGTATGTCCTACTCCAATATTTCCTTTAAGCTTACTAAGCTCCTCATGGGTAAACACTTCATTGACAAGGCCCATGCCTTTATTCAAAGAAACCTGTCCTTTAGGACCAAATGTATCACTAACAGCTATACCGCAGCTTTCCTGTCCTCTGTGTTGAAGAGCAAAAAGTCCGTAATAAATGGTAGAAGCAACATCCCCACCATCTAGGTCATATATACCAAAAACACCACACTCTTCGTGGATACCATCATCTATCTCTTCTTGATTTAAATGATAATTATTCATTTTATACCTCGCTAGTAGTCTATTTGTCTTGCATTTCATACTCATAGAAATAGTATCCCCCGCTTGGGGTCTCAACCTTGAGACGAAAAGTGGGGGATAATTTAGCAATAATTATAAACCTAAACGTTTAAATACTTCGTTGTAAGCTTCTTCAACATTGCCAAGGTCACGTCTAAAACGATCCTTGTCAAGTTTTTCATGGGTGTTTACATCCCATAATCTACATGTATCTGGTGAAACTTCATCAGCTAAGATGATATCACCTTTGTAACGTCCAAATTCAATCTTAAAATCAATAAGATCCATATCTGCATTTAAGAAATATGCCTTTAATACTTCATTTACCTTAAATGCATACTTTGTAATTTTATCTATTTCTTCACGTGTAGCAGCACCAATTGCAATTGCAAAGTAGTCGTTAATCATTGGATCTCCAAGAGCATCATCCTTGTAACTGAACTCAAGAGTTGGCTCAAGAAACTTTCTACCTTCTTCAATACCAAGCTTCTTTGAAAAGCTTCCAGCTGCAACGTTTCTAACGATAACTTCTAATGGAACAATTTCAACTTTCTTTACAGCTGTTTCTCTATCACTTAATTCTTCGATTAAATGTGTAGGAACACCTTCTTTTGCAAGAAGCTTAAATACATGATTAGTCATTCTGTTGTTGATTGCACCTTTTCCAACGATTGTACCTTTCTTCTCGCCATTAAAAGCTGTAGCATCATCCTTGTAATCAACGATTAATACGTCTGGATCTGCTGTCTTAAATACTTTTTTTGCTTTTCCTTCATAGAGTAGATCTAACTTTTCCATTGTTCTGCCACCTATCCTTTTTTCAAAAATTTTAGTGTCGTAAACTACGCGCATACATTATAACTCAAAGGATATTTAAAATCAACTATCTGTTTCTAATTGCATCAATTGGTTTTTTAGAAGCAATCTTTTTAACTGGAAGGAAGCTTGCAATAGCAGCAACTACAATACTAATAACAAAGAGTAATAGGATTTGTCTAGGTCCAAAGCTCAATACCGTAATAAGCACTCCTAATTCTTTTCTAATAACATAATTAATAAAAGCTGTTGCTATGCCAACGCCAGTTGCAGATAATACAAAATTAATCATTGCAATAATAAAGCTTTCAGAGAAGAAAATTCTAAACACATCATTACTTCTTGAACCAATAGCACGTAATATTCCAATTTCTTGTTTCTTATGAGCAATACTTGTAGCAATAAAGTTCGCAAGCATAATTGAAGCAAAAATCGCAAAGCCTATTCCAACATATAAAAATACTTTAGCTAAAACATTAAGTCCTTCATTAATAGTATCAAGTTCATAAGTTACGGCATTTTGTAATTCATATCTAATATTTCCATCTGATTCATAGCAATATCTTGTTAATTTTAGTACCTCGGATTCATTAGAAGGCATTTTTCCTACTGCAAATGCATATTCATCTGTTGGAGCTCCTGCTAACACATCAACGATTTTATCCTGAATGATAACAGTATTTCCCCAAGCTGTTTTTTCATCTTTATTATTAAGAGCTATACCTACTACTTTGTATCCTTCTATAGTTATTCCATATATAGCTTCCTCTGAGGAATCAGAATAATAATTACCATCAAATATTTCATCTTTTAATAACTCTATATATTCTTCTTTACTTTCTGCTTCACCAAAATTTTCCGAAATAATATCAGCCGAAAGAATTATTTCTTTATCTGACAAAGTTGTTTTTTCTTCATCAAGCCATAAAATATCTACATCCTTAAGGTCACTAAGCTTTGCTACATATCCAGCAGAAAAACTTGTTGTATTGTTATAGAAAAACAAATCCGCATTTGATGATACCGAATAAATTTTTGGTACATTAGCCATCATATTTTCTACAAAACCATCGCCTACCATAATGACTCTATCTAAGCTTCCAAAGCTGGTTGTATAGAATTCCTGGAACAAGGTATAATTTATTAACTGATCTGAAGAACTCTCTCCATCTTTCTTTGTCATTAAAGATTCATATCTATCAAAATCAAAATTTGTATCTACTATTCCTGAAATTGTATATGTTTTTCCGTTTAAAATTAATGTTTTTCCAACCATTTCTGAAGCATTAGTAATTGTTTGATAAATTAAATTTCCTTTACTATCAAGGCTTCCATCACTGTATTTTCCTTTAACAAAGGTTTCTGCCATGTACTTACTAATAACGATTTCATTCTTGCTTCCATTAGGTAATACTCCAGCAATAAGCTTGCAATTCATATTATCCAAAATTTTTTGATTAATTTCGGCATATCCAGAGAATGTTCTACCATATATTTCATAATCTGTTTCAGTAAATTTTGTTTCAGCATCAAAATTCGAATCACTTAATTGAATACTCATATTTAATGGAGTGTAAACACCTGTAACATCTATTCCTGTTTCATTTGTAATCTTTTCTAAATCATCCTTAGATAATGAGGTGCCATAGGAATTCCACCACTCATAAGAAGGATTGTTGATTTTAATTGACTTAACAAAGGAAGCAAATTGTATATCACTGTCAATGATTGATTCAGCACAAGTTTTTGGATGATCATAACTTCCTAATGTATCTGAAAGTCCAAATAGTCCAAAAGCAATACAAGATAAAACAACTGTCATAAACAAACGGAACTTTTTATACTTAAGACCACTAGCTCCTATTTTAAAAGCACTCTTCATTGGAAGCTTTGATTTAATTAATTTAAAGGCCGAACCATCTTCCGATTTGATTTTACTTTGATCTGTATCTGTAAATTTTTTATTATTGGTTTTTGTATTATCTAGCTGTATTTCACAATCAACATTGTTAATAGTATCTATATAATTATTAATAGCAATTCTATCTGCCTCTGTAATGTGGTAACCAGCATTAATTTTAATTGTGTTCTTATAATATCTTATTTCCTCATCCCTGGCTATTTCCTCTGATTTTACTTCACATGTATTTGAATCAATTTCCACATCACTGATTACTGAGCCATCAGCTAACTCAATAATTCTGTCTGCATATTGTTCTGAGAATTCTCTATCATGGGAAACAATAATAACCAGCTTATTCTTTGAGAGTTTTTTAAGGGTATCAAAAACCTGTCTACCAGTATTGGAATCTAATGCACCAGTTGGTTCATCTGCCATAATTATCTCTGGATTTTTAACTAATGCTCTTGCAATGGCAACCCTTTGCTTTTGGCCTCCTGAAAGTTCATTAGGTTTTCTATTTCCATAGCCTTCAAGGTCTACCTCTTTAAGAATCGAATTTATCTCTTCATCTGTTGCCTTCCTACCTTGAAGTTCCACAGCTAATGCAATATTAGCACCAACTGTAAATTCGTCTAAAACATTATATTCCTGAAAAATAAATCCTACATAAGTATTTCTGTATGAATCAAAATACTGTTGTTTAAAATCCTTAGAGGATACACCCTTTATAATGATTTCTCCTCCATCATACCTATCTAATCCACCTAACAGATTTAGTAATGTAGATTTACCACTACCTGATTTTCCAAGTAAAAAAACCATACCCGTCTGTGGAAATTTTAATGATATTTTATTTAAGGCTGTTACTGGAACACCCTTTTTAGGTTTATATACCTTACACAAGTCTCTTGTTTCTAACATCTGCTAATTCTCCTTTTTATTTACTATAGTTTACTTGTTGTAATTTCTAAATAAATATCTCTTTAATTCTGTAGTATCCGTACTATGTGTGATAGTACACTTGAAAATATATCATTATCTTAATTAAATGTCAACAAAAAACACCTTTCTTTTTAAGCCAAAATAGGAATGTCCTACTTACCGGCAAAAGAAAGGTTTTTTAAAATGTATTCATTATTTATCTAGTGCTTCTTCAAAATCATCAAAAATAAAATCAAGTATAGGTGCTAAGCCAATAAATTCACAACCGTAATACATAATATCATCTAACTTCTTTGTTCTAACAATCTGAACAACTGTATACAGACTTGACTCTTTATTTCCTAGGTTAATCTTTGAATTAAAATAGTATCCAATAGGTAAAATAGATTCGGATTCAAATCCAATCCCATTTTTGGAAATATTAACTACATGTATAGGCGCATCAATATTACCAATAAGAACATTATCCTGTTTAAATAAGTTGGAAATATTTAAAGACATATCCACATCTAAGCGCTTACTTCTTCTTTTATCTAACATAATATACAATCTCCTTAAATTATAAAAATAATTAACCTTTGTACGAACAATAGATGTCAACATTATACAAAATTTTAAGTCATTAATCAAGGAATTTCTAAGCAATAAAATAATCTTTATATCTACAATTTTGTTTTATTTTTTCTCTTTCTAGTTTTTCTTTTTTCTTTTTCATAGGATTTATTCTTAATACGAATAATACTTAGCAGAGCTGGCATGTTTTTAATAAAATCATCATCTATTGAGATTTCCATATTTCCATAAATACGCATTACAAGAATAGATGTAAGCTTAGATATATCAATATCATACTGCTTTTTAGCCAAAAGACATAACTCATTAGGCGTCATGTTTTTAGTTTCTATTGCACTTTTTTCTTGTAATTTTTTTAAAAATACTGCATATACCGCCAATGTTTTGTCTTTAGAAATACTACATCTAAAAACAGTTACTCTATCCTTAATTTTATTTAAAAATAATACATTAAAAATCAATAAGAATATTAGCAATGCTGCTGCCACAACTATTAGATAACTAATGGTATTTTTACTAATAGCAACAATATCTGAAAATCTGTTAATTGCTGCTGACAAATTACCAGACAAAGTGTTTTCAGTACTTGCAACAGTAGGTTCAAATACTGTATATCCATACCCAGGAATATACACTTCAACATATGCATGAGAATTTCCTGCTGTTACATAATAAGACCCATCGTTATAAGTATTAGTCATAACAAAGCCTTCCGTATACCTAGCCTTTAGGCCTATGGCATTAGCCATAAGTGTCATAGCCGTTGCATATTGTCCGCATGCTCCAGTCTTTGAATTAAAAATAAAATATTCTATTGATGAATCCTCAGGTTCATAGCTTAGACTATATTCATATCCATTTTGTGAAAAATACTTCTCCAAAGCTACTGCTTTTTCGTAATCAGTATCAGCATCTTTTGTTATTTCAAGAGCAAGATTTTTTATTCTATCAGAATATTTAGAATTTTTCCAAACATCCATTGTTATTTCAAACAAATCCATTTCAATTAAGTTAAGCCATTTACTAATGCTTTCATTTTCGCATTTGGCTTCTAACTCTATAATAAATTCATAATATTCACTATCATTAAACTTTTTAGCAAAATTTAAAATTTCCTCATTTTTTCTAGCTATATCACTGTAATAATCAATTTCATAGCTAGAATTTCCAATGCTTCCTCCTGACCAATTTAAAAACTGCAAACAGCCATAATTATTCATACATATTTTATAATACATGGCATCAGAAGAATCTGTGGAAATATCAAATGTTCTTACTGTATTCAAAAAATAATTTGCATAAAACTGTTTAGGAGTTATTATAGCATTCAGCTTCTCTTCTGTGACATTTGGTATATCTTCCTTTGATATTTTGAATTTATCAAAAACTTCTCTATATTCCTCATACAACCATGACATATTTTCATAAAAATTTCTCATATTCATAGCTTCATTATTAGATGACCAATCACTATCATTTGTTTTATCTTCAACCACCCAATACTCTCCATCATATCTTCCAAACGCCGTTCTTCTTAAATATAATGGTTCATATGCATTTACAGTATACAATAATCTATTTTGATTTAGATATCCGTATGCACTAGAAGAAGATTTGTCAGTTACATAACCTATGGAATTGATATTTCTATTAGTAAAAGGATTCATTGCTACTACTTCATCAAAAATATATCTGTATTGAGCCATTCCTGACTTAGGAACAAGAATACATACAATAGCCACAAAAATGCTTATTAATCCAAAAAACCTTGTCAAAGCTGCTGTTATTTCTATATGATTATCGTTTAATCTAAGCTTTTGCTTTTCAATAATATACATAAGGGTTAAAGAAAGTACTAGAAAAACAATATAGATTACGGGTACATTCTCTATCATTTTATAATACAAAGCAATTGGAATGAGCATTATAAATATCATTATATATCCTCTAAAATAAAAATGAGTAAAATAAAATACTGATGCTCCAGTAAACAAAATGCAAATAAAATACAACTCGGCTATATATATTAAAAAAGTTGGATCAAATGTATATCCTGTTAACAGCCATATATAAAATGGTGTTCCATTTATGGTATTTTTAAAGGCAAATATTAAAAGCAAAAAAGATAGTACATAAGCCAATAAGCACAATCTCTTTTTTGCTTTTTCACCCACACTGATTAATAGTGTATAAAGTCCAATAAGTCCAATAATTGACAGAACAATAACTATATAGTTATTAGGGACATAAGGAATTAACGTCACTACAACAATAGCTAATCCATACAAAAACGAAGGCAGATTAGGTAAATACTTATTACTAAATTTCTCCATTTGAAGTACCTCCCTTTGTAATAGCAAGATTTTCATCAATATAAAATTCATTTGCAGCTAAGGTTTTATTCATAGACGTAACTGTGAATATAGGTACCAAAGTTTTTTCTAAATTAATTTGACTCTTTTCTCCAGAAGTAAATATCATTATAGAATTTATTTGACTAATTCTTTTTATTTCAATTTTTTGTTTATTGTTGTTGTCTTGCTTGAAATTTACTAACTTACAAGCATCTAATATATTGTCAATATCCATAAAAGACGAAATAGGTATCATAACCACTCCATTATCGGTAGTCATGTATACTTCCGTCATAATTGTGTTCTTTATCAAATATCCAACATAGGCTAACATACCTTCAATAGCTATTTCATCCTTATATCTATCTCCGTAAGATACACAATCTAAAATTACAGCCTGTCTCATTGAAGCAATAGGTTCATCAAGTCTTACCATTAACTTATCTTTTTTAGCAGACAATTTATAATTAATACGCTTTCTAGAGTCTCCCTTTACGTATTCTCTATGTTCATATCCAGGAAAACCATTTAGTCCAAATACACTTCCACTTATTTCTTCACTATCATCAAAATCAGCACAATAATTAGTTAGCTGCATTATGCTTTTATCATACATAGTCTCTCTATATACAGGTAATGTCATGATTTCAAGTTTAACATCTTTTATACTTTTCTTAATTTCAATCAAACCCATAAAATCTCTAAACACTAGCTCTTTTGCTGCTACTACATCTTTTCCAAATACTTTCGTTTTATATTCCACATTTATTTGAAAAAAATGAAACTTATCCACCATGAAATTTATAGGTGCTAAATTTTCTTCCAATAAGTATTTTTGTGGTTCCATAACAAGATTAATAAAGCTTAATGCAATTGGTAGCTTTGACTTAACATCTATAATAAAAAAAGTCCTTTGATTTTTCGAGACAACAACCTTTTCATTTTTAGGGGATACGCTGGTGAAAATAACTGATAAGATTACAGCAATAACAGACAAACAAAGAAGAGCACTAAACGTATAAAGTAAAGTGCTTCCTAAATTTGCATCAACAAAATTACTAATAAATGTAAATAATAAAATAATTCCAAGATAACCCCATAATGATTTTAGAAATATTTTAAATCTCATTGGATATAGGCACCTCTACATTTTCCAAAATATGTTTTATGGCTTCCATCTCATCGGCAAAATTTCCACGTCCATTTGCAGATAAAATAACTCTGTGTGCTAGAACAATAACTGCAATATTTTTAACATCATCAGGAATAACATAATCTCTTTCATTAATGAAGGCTACCGCTTTTGCAGCCTTAAAAAGAGCAATACTTCCTCTTGGGCTTATTCCTAAAGTAAAATCTAAGGATTCTCTAGAATAATTAGATATGTTAATAATATATTCCTTAATAGCTTCACTAACCTTTACTTTTGCTACTTCTTTTTTAAGTATTTCTATATCCTTCGTAGATAAAACGTCATGAAGCTCCTTGGCAGAAATTTGTGAAATGTCAAGAATAGCCTTTTCTTCACTCCTTGAAGGATAACCCATAGATATTCTCATAAGAAATCTATCCATCTGAGCTTCTGGAAGATGATAGGTTCCATATGTTTCAATATGATTTTGAGTTGCCAATACCATAAAAGGAGAAGGTAATTGTATAGTTTTTCCATCCATCGTTATTTGATGTTCTTCCATAACCTCTAACAATGCTGATTGGGATTTAGAAGAAGCTCTATTTATTTCATCTGCCAATAAAAAATTGCAGACTGCAGCTCCCTTTTCATATCTAAGACCACCATGTTCACTGTCTGGTATAGAATAACCAACAATATCAGAAGGCATAATATCTGGTGTAAGCTGAATACGATTAAACTGACCATCAAGAGATGCTGCAAGTGCAGATACAAGACGAGTCTTTCCAACACCTGGGACGTCTTCAATCAAAACATGTCCATCACACAGTAATGCAGCAATAACATTTGTAACTATGTCTCTTTTGCCTACAATCATCTTTTCAATATTATTTAGTAATGCCTCAACTCTTTTTTCCAATTAGCTTCTCCTTTTACTTATTTCTTGATTCATTTCTTAATTTGCTGTTGCTTCTTAATTTGCTTTTACTTCTTTATTTGCT
>CAZNKR010000016.1:33834-41924 GCA_964573715.1 uncultured Roseburia sp.
ATTCATTTCTTAATTTGCTGTTGCTTCTTAATTTGCTTTTACTTCTTTATTTGCTTTTACTTCTTTATTTGCTGTTGCTTCTTTATTTACTTAAGATTTCTTTTAATAACTGATTAACCACTCCTGGATTTGCTTTGCCTTTGCTTGCCTTCATAGTTTGTCCAACTAAAAATCCTATAGCCTTATCTTTTCCATTGTGATAATCTTCCACAGACTGAGGATTATTTTTCACTATCTCTTCCACAATCTTACGAATTCCTTCCTCATCATTATCCATCTTTAATCCATTATCTTCAACATATTTTTCTGGATCAATGTCTTCTTCGAAAATCTTTTTAAATACATCCTTTGCTATAGAACTATTAACAGTTCCTTTTTCAGCCATTTCTATAAGCTTTGCAAAATTAGCAGGAGAGAAATTCAAATCTTCAGCATCCATATTTTTTTCTTTAAGAAGCTTCATTGTCTCCCCTAAAAGATAATTACTAATCTTTTTTGGTTGATTGCATATCGCCACTGTTTGTTCAAAGATGTCTGTCATTTTCTTAGATAATGTAATAATATCTGCATCGTACTCTGGAAGTCCAAGGGTACTTACATATCTTTCCATTTTTTCATCTCTAAATTCAGGTTCATTACTTTTTATTTCATTAATCCATTCTTCATCAATAACAACTGGAACCAAATCAGGGTCTGGGAAATATCTATAATCCTGAGCATCCTCTTTTGATCTCATTGCATAGGAGTATTCCTTTGCATCATCCCATCTACGAGTTTCCTGTACAACCTTTTGTCCCTCTTCAATTAAGTCTATCTGACGATTTTTCTCGTTCTCAATGGCTCTTGAAATAGCTCTAAAGGAATTAAGGTTTTTCATCTCTGTTCTTGTTCCAAAGTTTGGTTCCCCAACTTCGCGAACGGAAAGATTAACATCAGCTCTCATTGAACCTTCATTTAATTTACAATCAGAAGCTCCAAGATATTGAATAATAAGTCTGAGTTTTTCAAGATAAACAATAACCTCCTCAGCAGAACGCATATCTGGTTCGGAAACTATTTCAATAAGTGGAATTCCAGATCTATTATAATCAACATATGAGCAATCATCAAATTCATCATGAATAAGCTTTCCAGCATCCTCTTCCATATGAATCTCATGTATACCTATTTTCTTCTTTGTTCCATTTGCTTCAATCTCTACATATCCATTACGACAAATAGGAAGGTAAAGCTGAGAAATCTGATAATTTTGAGGATTATCAGGATAAAAATAATTTTTTCTATCAAATTTACAGTTTCTAGTAATATCACAATTTGTTGCTAGTCCAACAGCCATTGCATATTCTACAACCTTTTTATTCAATACAGGAAGACTACCTGGCATACCTGTACAAACTGGGCATGTATGAGCATTAGGTTTAGCACCAAAAGCTGTAGAACATCCGCAAAATATCTTTGTTTTAGTAGCAAGCTCTACATGGACTTCAAGTCCAATGACGATTTCATATTCTTTTGCCATATTACTTGTCCTCCTTTACGAATTTTCCTCTAGCCTGCTCATAAGAATATGCAGTCTGGATAATGTTTTTTTCCTTAAAGCAATCTCCAATAAGTTGAAGACCTATTGGAAGTCCCTTAGAATCTAATCCACATGGAATACATATACCTGGTAGTCCTGCAAGATTAATTGAAATTGTATAAATATCTCCCAAATACATCTTTATTGGATCAGATAAGCTCTCTCCAAGTTTAGGTGCAGTTGTAGGTGCAACTGGTCCTAAAATAACATCATATTTAGAAAAGGCATCATCAAAAGCCTTTTTAATAAGTGCCTTAACCTTAAGCGCCTTTAAATAATACGCATCATAATAACCAGAACTAAGGACAAAGGAACCAAGCATTATTCTTCTTTTTACCTCTGGTCCAAATCCTTCTGAACGAGTTTTTTTGTACATATTATGAAGATCACTAAATTCTTCTGTTCTATATCCATACTTTATACCATCAAATCTTTCAAGATTTGAACTAGCTTCTGCTGCCGCAATGGTATAGTAGGCTGGAATTGCGTATTCAACAAGGTCTAAATCGAATTCTTCTACAATAGCACCCTTTTCTTCTAATACTTTTGCAGCATTCTTTATTGCTGCTTTAACTTCACTGTCAAGTCCTTCTCCTAAATAATCCTTAGGAATACCAATTTTCATTCCTTTAACATCATCAACAAGGGCGCTAGTAAAGTTTGTATCCTCCCTATTAATCGAAGTAGAATCCTTTATATCATGAGAAGCTATAACTTCAAGAATTGTTGCACAATCGGTAACATCCTTACATAATGGTCCTATCTGATCAAGGGATGAACCATAGGCAATAAGTCCATATCTAGATACTGTAGAATAGGTTGGCTTCATACCAACAACTCCACAATAACCAGCAGGCTGTCTTATTGATCCACCAGTATCAGAGCCTAATGCATAAAAACATTCATTGGCAGCAACTGCAGCAGCTGAACCACCTGAAGATCCACCTGGAACATGTTCCTCATTCCATGGATTTTTAGTAACTCCAAATGCAGAAGTTTCTGTTGTAGAACCCATTGCAAATTCATCCATGTTAGTTTTACCAATAATAATAGCTCCAGCCTTTTCAAGGTTGCATACAGCCTCTGCTGAAAAAGTAGGAATAAAATTTCCTAGAATTTTTGAAGAACAGGTTGTAAGCATTCCTTTAGTACACATATTATCCTTAATTGCCACAGGTACACCTGCTAATGGTCCATCTATTTTACCTGCATCAATCTTTGCTTGTACTTCTTTTGCCTTGCTAATTGCTCCTTCTTTATCAACTGTTACATAACAGTGATACTTACTTTCACTTTTTTCTATCTGCTCTAAAACTGCACAGGTAGCATCAATAACTGATATTTCCTTTGCCTTGATTTTTTGTGCCAGTTGAGTAGCTGTATAATCTAAAATGCTCATATCGTCACTCCTTATTCAAATGTCTTTGGTACATTAAACATACCATCCTTTTGGTCGGGAGCATTTAATAATATGTTTTCCCTGTCATCGTCATTAGTAACAATATCCTCACGAAATACATTATTCACTGAAAAAATGTGGCTCATAGGCTCAACATCCTTTGTATCTAGTTCTCCTAGCTTATCAATATAGTCAAGCATATTTCCCATATCCTTCTTAGCCTGTTCTTTTTCTTTATCATTAAGTTCAAGCTTTGCTAATATTCCAACATACTCAATTGTTTCATCTGAAATAATATTTGCCATTTTCGACTCCTTCTTTAAAGAAATTAACTAGTCTCTTACCTTAATATGAACATCTCTAAGCTGACTTTCTGTTACCTCGTTTGGTGCCCCACACATAAGATCCTGAGCAGAACCACTCATTGGGAAAGGTATAACTTCTCTTATATTTTCTTCATTTCTAAGAAGCATAATCATACGGTCAACTCCAGGTGCCATACCTGCATGTGGTGGTGCACCATATTGGAATGCATTGTATAATGCTCCAAACTTATTTTTTAGAACCTCTTCATCATAGCCTGCAATTTCAAAAGCTTTAACCATAATCTGCATATCATGATTTCTAACAGCTCCTGATGATAATTCTACTCCATTACATACAATATCATACTGATATGCCAATATATCAAGTGGGTCCATTGTATTTAATGCTTCTAAACCACCCTGTGGCATTGAAAATGGATTATGTGTAAATCCAATCTTCTTTTCTGTCTCATCATATTCAAACATTGGAAAATCATTTACATAGCAGAATCTGTATGCATTTTTTTCTAGTAAGTCTAATTTTTCACCAAGCTCATTTCTAATTTGACCAGCATAAATATTCGCTTTTGCTTCCTTATCCGCAATAAAGAAAATAGTATCCTTTGCTTCAAGCTTAACTAACTGCATAAGTTCCTGTTTCATATCATCTGGAATAAATTTATCAATAGGTCCTTTATAAGATAAATCATCATCAACCTCTAAATATCCAAGACCGCCCATTCCAATACTTTCAGCAAATTTCAAAAGCTTTTCATGGAATCCCTTTGACATATCTGCATGAACCTTAATTGCTCTGACTGTTCTCTTTAAAAATGGCTTAAATGTACATCTTTGGAAGAACTCTGTTACATCCATTATTCTAAGTGGATTTCTAAGATCTGGTTTATCAGAACCAAATTCAAGCATTGCCTGCTTGTAGCTGATAATTGGGTATGGAGCTTTTGTAACTTCAAAGCCCTCTGGAGCAAATTTTTCAAAGGTTTCAGTTAATACCTGTTCACCAATTTCAAATACGTCTTCTTGTGTAGCAAAACTCATTTCGAAATCAAGCTGATAAAATTCTCCTGGTGAACGATCTGCTCTTGCATCTTCATCTCTAAAACATGGAGCAATCTGGAAATATTTATCAAAGCCAGAAACCATAAGTAGCTGTTTATACTGCTGTGGAGCTTGTGGAAGTGCATAAAATTTACCTTTATATTTTCTAGATGGAACAATATAGTCTCTAGCACCTTCGGGTGAAGAAGCACATAATATAGGTGTCTGTATTTCCATAAATCCCATCTGTGTCATTTTTTCTCTTAAAAAGCTAATGACATTTGAACGGAAAATCATATTATCCTTAACCTTTTGATTTCTAAGATCTAAATATCTGTATTTTAGTCGTAAATCTTCTCTTATTTCCTTAGAAGTTTGTACCTCAAATGGAAGTGGCTGATATACTTTACCAAGCACATCTACAGAATGTGCTTCTACTTCTATTGTTCCTGATGGAATTTTAGAATTGTATGTCTCCTCGTCTCTTTTTTCAATTAATCCTTTAATAGAAAGACAGTCTTCCTTAACTATGGCGTCTAACAATGATGTGTCTCTTAAAACAACCTGTACGACTCCATACATATCTCTTAGGTCAATAAATGATACGCCGCCATGGTCACGGATATTTTCTACCCATCCGGAAACTCTAATTTCCTTTCCGATATCATCTTCCTTTACGTTGTTCAATGTTACATCTCTGTATATGTTTTGTTTTGTCATTTTTCTACCATCCTTTCAGTTATGCGCACTGTAAGTTTTAAACAGAACATGCATTGTATCTCTCCTAAAGCAAAAAAGCCCCGAGATACATAAACATGTATCCCGGGACGGATTAATT
This sequence comes from uncultured Roseburia sp., assembly GCA_964573715.1. Classification (GTDB taxonomy): domain Bacteria; phylum Bacillota; class Clostridia; order Lachnospirales; family Lachnospiraceae; genus SVEL01. The sequence continues at coordinate 39,015 of CAZNKR010000016.1, forward strand.
AAAATAAAATCCGCGGTACCACCCGCATTCAGAAGACTACTATTGCGCCTCAATCTTCTGCACTCTTCACTTAACGCGTGTAACGTACACATCTACTAGCTTCAATGTGTCTGCTCCAGAGTGTTCCACCGCTATCAATCGCTACCGCAGCTTTCAGTCAAGGCCAGGCTCCCTGTAAGTGATTATTATATAGCAATAGTCTCTTTCATTGCATTTGTTTTCTTTGACAATTATAATACATTCATACTTTTTGATTGTCAAGTACTAAATAATATTGTAAAATATATTGTAAAAGTGATGAAACGTGATAATATCACAAAATTAATTTTTATATTAGATAAAGGACGTGCCATGGGTTTAATTTCTGGAAAAATAAATACTTTTGAAAAAGAAAGTATCATCTTCGAAGGCGGAGATGAAGTTTGCTATATCGCCTATATTAAAAAAGGCAGTGTAGCCTTTGAAAGCACCAATGATGAATTCACACACAATGAAGGTGAATTTATTTGCATAAAGGATTTATACAATGGATTTTATAGTGGTGATTATACAGCAAATGCCGGTTGTGAGCTTTTAGTCATTCCAGCTGACTCACCTGCTGGACTATATGAATTTTTAACCATTAATCCCACAATACAAAGTGAATTATCCTTTGAGTTTTGTGTCCTAATCACAAAGCTTTATGATTTGTACCAAGCATTATACAATGATATTGAAGATTTCTATTCTTCTATTATTGCTATGCATGAGCGCTATATTCAATGCTGTCAAAAGGCCAAGATAGAGCCTACAGAATTCTTACAACCTCATCCTGCTGACAGCTACAAATTCTCTGCCCAGGATTTCCACAAAAATTATATTATATTTGCAGAATTAGCTTCTAGCAAGCCAAAGGCTCATACCATCTTTAAGGCAAACGGAGAAAAATTTTTAAAGGCTCAGGCTGACCTGATTCGTGATATTTATACTGCTTATGATGATATGGTATATTATCTTAAAACTATTATTTCATTGTTTGCTAGCAAAAGTGAACTATGTTTATTCTCACTAGCAGCTGCATTAGGAGAAAGAACCAACGGTAAATACAAATCTCAAATTCTCCAGCTTCTTAATGATATGAGAAATGTTATCACCAATATAGATTCAGACATACGTAATAGTTCTGGACTATTAATTGACATTGATTATAATAGGGTTAATTTTTATTTTATGATGGTTGAAAATATGGATGAGGATAATACTTCCACTGAAGATGATGAGAATGCTGACACTTCTTTAGCTTCTTTAGATAGTGAAGATGCCAAAGAACTCCCATCAGAAATTAATGAAGCTCTTGAAATTATAACTGATGCCTCAGATGATACTCCATTTATAGATACTTCTGGTACACTTCGTACACTTTGCACCTTTGCAGAGTTTGATGACTCAAAGTATCTCATTCTTGACGCCGCAGTGCTTAAATTCATGTCTCTTCCTGACAAGTTTTCCAAGGAAGACGATATACGAAAATTCAGAAAAGAATTTACTTTACTTTTCTTTGAATTATATGAAGAAGTATTTGTTCATTACGCAAAATCTAATGATAAATCCGAATTAAAACTAATTGAATTATTTTTAGATTTTGGTTTTCTTGATGAGCGTTTATTAACAGATTCACAAATAGCCTTCTTACTTTCAATTCCTGAGCTAAACCCTTCTGCCCCATGTAAGGTTTACCGTATGAAGGATTGGCTTGTGAGAATATATTCTGGTGTAGAGGTTTCTTCCAAAAATGAATTCGATATGGACTATACAGACCATATAAGGGAACGCAAAAAAACGGAAGCTATTACTAGCACCAAAGAACGAGAGCTTCTTGCAAATAACGAATTAAAGGTACGTTTTGAAATTTCAAATCTAGTGAAATATAATATGCGTTTGGTAAATGGTAATATGCTTGCATTTTTCCCAATGCTACATATGGATTGCTTTGAAAGAGAAATTAAGAATCTTCTCCTTACTAGTGAAGCTATTAATGATACAGTTAATAAGCTTGTAGCTATTGATTATTCCATCTTCTATCGAGAAATTTTGTACGCTGATGAAGCTAAAAAGATACCAAAGGCCAACATACAAAAAGAGATTTTCCCTAATATTATTCTCTTTCCTACTGTAGGTATGAATGGTATTATGTGGCAAGAAACCTCTGGTAAACGTATAAGCAGTGAAGGTCGTTTTCTTCTTCCTGCACTTTTTGCTGGCAAGATAGAAGATGTTATGCTTGCAATGTTTGGTCGGTTTCGTTTTGAACTATGTAAAACTTTATACGGAAGTGCATGGAATAATATCTCTATTCCTTCTCTTACAAGTGAATATTGTGACTACGTACAGTTCTATAGAAAAAATAAGGATTTATCCACTGAAAAGAAAGAAGCATTAAAAAATCAAATTACTCGTTGCAGAAATAACCTTCGTGAAATATTTGTATATGACTATATAGTATGGATTCGTTATGAATCCGCTGGTGCAATAAGACTAAATAAAATCTCTCGTCGTATGTTAGCTACCTACTGTCCTTTTTCAAAAGATATTCGTAATAAAATAACTGGACAACCAATATTTGCGGACGCTATGACAAAGTATCAACGTGAAAAAAATAAAAAAATAAAAGAAACCAACAATTTAATAGTATCCCTTCAACGTGGGGGTGCCACAATCACAGAAGAAATACTTGAAACCAAGCATTTTTATGAAGACCTTTAAAATATACAGCTTGTGCCAAGCTTCATATTCTCATTAAAAATAACCCAAGAAATCTTGGGTTATTTTTATTATATAATTCTCTTCCTTATATAATTTTCTTCCTTATATCGACTTTTAAATGGAACTTACCATAATGTTTTGGATTTCCACAACATACATAGTATGATA
>CAZNKR010000017.1:0-1308 GCA_964573715.1 uncultured Roseburia sp.
TTTTTTTAGCTAATTATCACATTGTTATCACAAAACTGTATTAAAATATGGTAAAATAAATGAATACTCAATGAAAACGTGAAACTAAATACATATACAGAAAGGGTAATTTATGAATAAAATATTAGTTGTTGATGATGAAGAAAAAATTAGATTAATTATTAAAAATATGCTCAGTTTGAGGGTCTAGAGGTTGAAGAAGCAGCAGATGGTATGGAAGCTATTGATATGTGTAAGAATCATGACTATGATTTGATAGTGCTAGATATTATGATGCCAGAGTTAGATGGATTTTCAACTTGTAAGGAGATAAAGAAATTTAAAGAAATACCTGTAATAATGTTATCTGCTAGAGGTGAAGAATATGATAAAATACATGGCTTTGAGTTAGGAATTGATGATTATGTTGTAAAGCCATTTTCACCTAAAGAACTTATGATGCGTATAAATGTTGTAATTTCTAGACATTCAAAGCGAACCAATTCCGCAGGTGGAGATGATCATGAGATCTTTGAAGTAGAAGGACTTAAAATTGATTTTACTAGCAGAGTAGTTACTGTTGATGGTGTTCCTGTAGATATGACACCAAAGGAATATGATTTGATTTTTTATATGGTTAAGAATAAGGGTATTGCTCTTACACGAGAGAAACTTATTACTGATGTTTGGGGCTATGATTATTATGGTGATGATAGAACGTTAGATACACATATTAAACTTTTGAGAAGTAGTTTAGGTGAATATAGAAAATTCCTAGTTACACTTAGAGGGGTGGGATATAGATTTGAAGCATAGACTTAAGATTAAATGGAAGGTTTTTATTTATATGCTGGCATTTACTGTTGTTTTGCTGGCTATATTATGGATATTTCAAACTATATGTTTAAACGACTTTTACAAAAGCATAAAGATGAATGAACTAAATAATGCTGTGGATAATGTAGAATCCATTATAAATGATGAAAATCTTACAGATGCAGTGGAAACTATTGCCCATAGTTATGATATCTGTATTTTGATTACGGACACAGCAGGTACAAAAATTGCAACTTCTGAACAAAATATTAATTGCATGATACATAAGGTAAGCAATGATGAATTATTAAAATTATATGGTCTTGCCATGGAAAATGGTGGTGAATACTATATTAAAGATAATGCTGAAATATATGAAGATATGATAAATAACCACAAAAATGATTTGAATTTTGATAAAGGTTTTAATCAATTAGGAGGATCATTGGGTGGAGGCGAACTACAAGGTCAAGATGGATTATTGGGTGGAGGCGAACTACAAGGTCAAGATGG
>CAZNKR010000017.1:1408-27269 GCA_964573715.1 uncultured Roseburia sp.
ATTGGGTGGAGGCGAACTACAAGGTCAAGATGGGTCATTAGGTGGAGCTGAAACATTCAGTGAGGAAGACAACTTAACTGAGAATGAAACATCTTTATATGGTGAAGTAAATAATAGATTTACAAAAATGCCAAATATGCCTGATCAATCAAAATCAGAAAGTGTTATGATGGTTAAGGTGTTTACACTTAGTGATGGAAGTCATTGTGTGGCATATTTTAATTCAGTTATTTCACCTATTGGTGCAACTGTTCATACAATTAGAATTCAGCTTATATATATATCAATAATTATGGTTGTATTGTCATTAGTTATTGCCCTTCTTATTTCAATTAGAATAGCAAAACCTATTATTAAAATTACAGATTCTGCCAATGAAATTGCAAAGGGTGATTACAATGTCAAATTCGAAGGTGAAGGTTATAAAGAGATTGAGGAATTATCAGATACACTTAATTATACTGCTAAGGAATTAGCCAAAACTGAGAACTTACAAAGAGAACTTATTGCAAATGTTTCTCATGATTTAAGGACACCATTAACAATGATTACAGGATATTCAGAGGTTATGAGGGATATTCCAGGAGAAAATACACCGGAAAATGTCCAGGTGGTTATTGATGAAGCAAAAAGATTAACAAATCTTGTAAATGATTTACTTGATATTTCAAAACTTCAATCAGGTGTATCTACACTAGAACTTAAAGAATATGATTTGACAGAGAGCATTAAGTCTGTTATTGATAGATATGCAAAGCTAGTAGAACAAAATGGATATACAATTGAATTTGATTACAATCAAAATGTTAGGTGTGAAGCTGATGAATTCAAAATATACCAGGTTATTTATAATCTTGTAAATAATGCTGTTAATTATTCAGGTGAAGCAAAATATGTAAAAGTTAGACAGATTGTAACTGGAAGTATTGTAAGAATAGAGGTAATGGACAAAGGCGAAGGAATTGAAAAAGACAAACTAGAAAGTGTTTGGGAGCGATATTACAAGATTGATAAGAAACATAAACGCGCAGTTATGGGCACTGGACTAGGGTTGTCCATTGTTAACAATATATTAAAACTTCATAATGCTAATTATGGTGTTGAAAGTGAATTAGGTTTTGGAAGTACATTTTGGTTTGAACTAAAGATAAACAAATAGTTTTCAATATTGCTACAAATGTTTATCAAAAAGCTGTCACATAAAATATTTATTATTAATGTATCAGATCAATGAAAGGAGAATAAAATGGCAATTGAAGTATTTAGCAGGTATGAGAATAAATACTTGATTGATGAAAAAACCTATCGTTTTCTTACAAGTCATATGGATGAATATATGCGTAAAGATAAGTACAATAAAAACAATGAGTTTTATAATATTGCGAATATTTATTATGACACGGATAATGATGCATTAATAAGAGCTTCTATCGAAAAACCGGTATATAAAGAAAAATTAAGGTTAAGAAGCTATGGAGTTCCTAATGTTAATGATATGGTTTTTTTAGAAATCAAGAAAAAATATAACGGCCTTGTAAATAAGCGTAGGACAAAACTAATGCTTAGAGATGCTTATGATTTGATTGGTAATGGAAAATCAGTAGAAGATAAAGAATACATTAATACGCAGGTATTACAAGAAATACAATATTTTCTTAGTCGTTATAGTTTAGTACCGAAAGTTTATATAACTTATGACAGAAGAGCCTATTTTGCAAAGGATGATTTTGATTTTAGGGTAACCTTCGACACCAATATTAAGACTAGACGTGAGGATGTAAGGCTTGAAGCAGGCAATCATGGAGATTTATTAATTGGAAATGAACTTTGGTTAATGGAAGTTAAAAGTTCAATTGCAGTTCCTGTATGGTTTACTAAGCTTCTTTCGGAAGTAGGAGCATATTCATCAACCTTTTCAAAATATGGTACTGAATACAAACATATGGTAAAAGAAAATAATACAACAAAGATAATAAAAGGAGACGAAATTATATGTTCGAAACAATTTTTAACTCAACACCAATATCAACCAGCGAAACGTTCATTATCATAGGAATAGCACTTGTATTAGGCTTAGTTATTAGTCTTGTATATTTGTTTAGCGATAAGAAAAAACAAACCTCGTCACATTTTGCATTTACATTAATAATTTTACCAGCTATTGTTGCAATGGTTATTATGCTTGTTGGCTCAGATATAGCAAAGGCCATTTCCTTAGGCGGTGTATTTGCACTTGTTAGATTTAGATCGGTGCCAGGAGATTCAAAAGATATTTCAAGCGTATTTTTTGCAATGGCAAGTGGACTTGCGTGTGGAATGGGATATATTAAATTAGCAATATGCTTTACATTAGTAATTTGCATTATTTATTTTGTATTTGTTAGATTTGGATACGGAGAAAAAAAGAATGATGCAAAGCAACTAAAAATAACGATTCCAGAAAACCTTAACTATCAAGGTACTTTTGATGATTTGTTTAAGGAATATACCAACAGCGTGTCATTAGATAAGGTAAAAACAACTAATTTAGGTACTTTATACGAGCTTACATATACAGTTAATTTAAAAAAGGATATTAATGAAAAACAGTTTATTGATTCAATTAGATGCAGAAATGGTAATCTTAATATTATTTTAGCGAAGATAGAAAATAGAGTGGATGTTTTGTAAGTAATTTCAAGTTTAAGTTTAAAGTTTAATTGCTGTAAAAGTTTAAGATGAATTTTACAGCAATTTTTTGTATAATTTAATTAAAAAAGATAATAATATGCATAAGATAAGTAGAGGATTAGATGTCTAGTATTTTACCAGTTTCTGATTTGAGAAATTATAATGAAGTATTAAAGAATTGTAGGTCTGGCGAACCATTATTTCTTACAAAAAATGGGAGAGGTAAATTTGTGCTTGTTGATATTGAGAATTATGAAAAAGAACGTGCTGAAAGAAAATTGCTAGCTAAATTGCAAGAAGCTGAGGAGGCTGTTTCTAGTGGTAAGAATTGGATAAGCCTGGATGAACTAAAGAGAACTATGGAGGAGTAAAAACACTAATGAAACTAAGGATTAATCCCCTTGTAGCAATAAGTTTGTTTTTTTAATTTTATAGATAATGATTATATATTTTTTAAATACAATATATAAAGATATATAAATAAATTTTTCTTGAAAAATTCCTATATCTGTTTTATAATTTTTTTGAGATAAGATTTGATTTTTCGTAAGAGTGTAAATACTTTTACATTATGTAAGAAATATGCCATTCATATATGGAGATATACAAGTAATAAATTCTATTTCTAGCTATTGCTAGAGTTCTTAACAACTTCATGTGAAGAATTACCCACCAAAAATTATATCTATTTGAGCTTATAATAATATAAGTTTTATTCCTATGGAAAAAAATAAATAATATTAATGGAAAAGTATTAATAAAAAAATATCAATAAAAAATAAATAATATTAATAAAAAATATTAATAAAAAATATTAATAAAAAATATTAATAAAAAATATTAATAAAAAAAGAGGAGACAATATGAAAAAAAGAATACTAAGTTTAACTATAATTATGCTCATTTTATTTATGATGACAGGATGTGGAGAAATAGTTAATGATGATACAACCGAAGAAACTAAGCTTGTAGAAACTGTAAAGGTTTTTGAGTTGGTAAATAATAAAAACAATGTGTTGATTAGTAAAAGAGAATATGATCCAACTGAGGATTATCAAAAATCCTTCGAGTACCTTAAATCAGCCACATTTACATACTCCATGAGCCTAAAAACAAAAAATGGTGAAGGAGAGCTTGTTGCTACAGGAAATGCAATTGAAAAGTATCAGTATACAGAGGATGGGTTAAAGTTTTCAATTGATAAAAACATATCAGAAAATGGGGAGATTTTTCATCAACAATATTACGGAGGACCAACAGAGAATGGATATGAAGTGAGTAGAGATGGTAAGGTGTGCTTATCTAAAGACACATATGAGGCAGCAATTAGAAGTCTCAATACTATATTAGCGGGAGCATATTACCCAGAAATCTATGCAACTATTGGTGATATAAATAATGCAGACAATAAATCTATTATTTCTGGTGAAACCAAGGAAAAGTACATAGTAAATTACAGTGGACCATTAACCCAATATGCTTCATCAACTAAAAGTGAATATAGTGTTGGCCTGTTTTCTTTGTCTAATATAGATTTAAGTAACATAGATTCAGAAATTACAATTATTGTTGACAAAGAGTTGGGAGTTGTAGTAGAGGCAAAAGTAAAATTGTCAGGAAGTATTGAAGCTTTTGGGGAAACTGTTAATATTGATGAAGCTATTGCGAATATGACATTAAAGGATATTGGTAAAACAGTAGTGAATAATTAATTAATTGAATAAAGAGGATTGATGCCGGCTATAAGATTTTCTACTTTCAATTTATATTAAAAACTGATAGAATAGCATAAGATTGTTTAGTTATTCTAGTCTATATATTTAGACTTAATTTAGTTAGGAGACGTTTATGAAGGAAAATAATTTTTATGCAATGATATCTAGAATGAGATATATAAATAGATGGGGTCTTATGAGAAATACAATATCAGAAAATATTGCAGAGCATAGTCTGGATGTTGCTATTATTGCCCATGGACTTGCAACTATTAGTAATACATATTTCGATGGAAAGTATGACGCTGAGAGAGCGGCAATTATTGCATTGTTTCATGATACAACAGAAATAATTACTGGAGACATGCCTACACCAGTAAAATATTATGCTCCTGAAATTAAAAATGCATATAAGGAAGTAGAAAAAATAGCAGGTTATCAGTTACTTGAAGGCCTTCCGGATACATTAAAACCTGTGTATGAAAGCATTATTTTACCTGGTGAAGATGAAAAAGAACTTGTTAAATTTGTTAAAGCAGCAGACAAGATTTCTGCTTATATTAAGTGCATTGAAGAAAGAAAAATGGGTAACTTGGATTTTGAGAAGGCGGAGAAGTCAACCTATGAAGCTGTAGTTGCCATGAATATGCCTGAAGTTACATTCTTTCTTGAACATTTTATGGATTCTTATAGCCTTACATTGGATGAACAAGCATAGTATAGAAACATAGAATATGGAGAAATTTTGATGGCAAAATCGTTATTTATTACAGAGAAACCCAGTGTCGCTCAAGAGTTTGTGAAGGCACTTAAAGTAACCGGACGAAAGTCTGATGGATATATTGAAAATGATAATTATGTTGTAACCTGGTGCGTTGGACATCTTGTTACAATGAGTTATCCAGAAGTATATGATGAAAAACTTAAAAAGTGGAGTATAGAAACATTACCATTTTTACCAAAGGAATTTAAGTATGAGGTTATTAATAATGTTAGAAAACAGTTCAATATTGTTAAAGGACTACTTAACAGGGAAGATGTATCCACTATCTATGTTTGTACCGACTCGGGAAGAGAAGGAGAATACATATATAGACTTGTTGAACAGATGGCTGAGGTAAAAGGAAAAAACAGAAAAAGAGTTTGGATAGATTCTCAAACAGAAGAAGAGATACTTCGTGGTATTAAGGAGGCTAAAGATTTATCTGAATATGACAATTTGTCTGATGCCGCTTATTTACGTGCTAAAGAAGATTATCTTATGGGTATTAATTTCTCTAGAATGTTGACATTAAAGTATGGCTATTCTATTAAAAATTATCTTGGAATTGATAGAGGAGTTGTTTCGGTAGGTCGAGTAATGACTTGTGTTTTAGGTATGGTAGTCAGAAGAGAAAGAGAAATTAGACAGTTTGTTAATACCCCATTTTATAGAGTTGTAGCAAGTGTAAAGATGAATGAATTTCCTTTTGAAGCAGAGTGGAAAGTTAATGATAAATCTGCTTATTTTAATACGCCATTCTTATATAAGAACAATGGATTTAGCACTAAGGAAAAAGCAAATGAATTAATTGAAATCACAAAGAAATATTCCCCTAATACTTTAAAAGTGTTTTGTACAGAAAAGAAGAAGGAAACAAAAAATCCTCCTCTTTTATTCAATCTTGCGGAATTACAAAATGAGTGTTCTAAACTATTTAAAATAAGTCCAGATGAGACATTAAAAATCACACAGGATTTATATGAAAAGAAGTTGGTAACATATCCAAGAACAGATGCTAGAGTTTTGTCTACAGCTGTTTCAAAAGAAATTTATAAAAATATTGGAGGACTTAAGAGTCTAGAGATTTTTAAAAGTTTTTCAGAAGAAATTCTATCTGTAGGAAGTTACAAAAACATTGCTAAAACTAGATATGTAAATGATAAACAAATCACAGATCATTATGCAATAATTCCAACGGGACAAGGCTTTGGTGCACTTAATGGACTAAATCCACTTTCAAGGAAGGTATATGAGCTTATTGCTAGAAGATTTTTGAGCATTTTTTATCCGCCTGCTATTTATCAAAAGGTTTCAATTGTATGTGGCTATGAGTACGAAGAAGTTAGGCAGGAAAACTTCAATGCTTCCTTTAGAGTATTAGTGGATGAGGGATATTTAAAAGTTGCTAGTGTAAAGAAAAGTCAAAGTGAAGCATCCGTAGATAATCCTATTGATAAGGATTTGGCACAAAAGAGCGAGGCTGAGGATGCAACGCAGGATATTAAGCTAGATAGCAATATTATAGAACAGTTGAAAAAACTAAAAAAGGATGATATATTATCCCTTAATGAGCTTACCCTTAAGGAAGGAGAAACAGCCCCTCCTAAAAGGTATAATTCTGGTTCCATGATTTTAGCTATGGAAAATGCAGGACAGCTTATTGAAGATGAAGAGCTACGTGCACAGATGAAAGGTAGCGGTATAGGTACTAGTGCTACAAGAGCAGAAATACTCAAAAAGTTAGTTAATATTAAATACATTAATCTTAACAACAAGACTCAGATTATTACTCCTTCATTATTGGGAGAAATGATCTTTGATGTGGTTGACTGTTCAATTAAATCACTGCTTAATCCGGAATTAACAGCTAGTTGGGAAAAAGGATTAACCTATGTTGCGGAAGGCTCAATTACAAGTGAAGAATACATGCAAAAACTCGAAAGCTTTGTTGCAAATAGAGTTAATGGAGTGAAAAAACTTAATAATCAGTCACAGCTTATGGGATTTTTTAATCAGACTAAAGCATATTATAGTAAATAAAATATTTACTCTGGAAAGGAAGGCAATATGTGCGGAATTGTTGGATATGTTGGATATAGAGATTGCACAGATGTATTAATAGATTCATTATCAAAGCTTGAGTATAGAGGATATGACTCATCAGGAATTGCTGTCTTTGAAAATGGAAACATTGTAACAGAGAAAACAAAAGGAAGACTTTTAAATCTTACAGAAAAACTTGCTAAGGAACATAAGCCTATGGGTGTATGTGGTATTGGACATACAAGATGGGCTACACATGGTGAACCATCAGATATTAATTCACATCCTCATGGTAGCGCAAAGGTTTCAATAGTACATAACGGTATTATAGAAAATTACTTAAAAATTAAATCCTTCTTAATAGATAAGGGTTACACTTTTGTATCTGAAACTGATACAGAAACTGTGGCAAAGCTTTTAGATTACTATTACAATGGAAATCCTATTGAGACTATTAAAAAGGTTCTTTCAGAAATTGAGGGTGCATATGGATTAGGAATTATTTTTGCTGACTTTCCAGATAAGATTTTTGCTGTTAGAAAAGATAGTCCATTGATTGTTGGAATTGGAAAGGGCGAGAATTTTATTGCCTCTGACGTTCCTGCTATTATTCAGTACACAAGAGATTATTATCTTGTTGAGAGCAATGAAATCATTACTCTTACAAAGGATTCTGTAGATATATGTGATATATTTGGACGAAGAATTAATAAAGAAATTCAACATGCAGATTGGGATGTTGAAGCTGCTGAAAAAGGCGGCTTTGAACATTTTATGCTTAAAGAGATTCATGAACAGCCAACTGCATTTAGAACAACTATAAAGCCAAGAATTATGGATGGAATGCCATTCATAGAGGAATGTGGTATTACTAGAGAAATGCTTACGGGCTATCATAAGATTTTTATTGTTGCTTGTGGTTCGGCAATGCATGCAGGCTTAGTAGGAAAATACGTTATTGAAAAGCTTGCAAGAGTAGAGGTTACAGTTGATATAGCTTCAGAGTTTAGATACAGAGATCCAGTTATTGAAAAAGATGATTTAGTAATTTTGATATCTCAATCAGGAGAAACAGCTGATACAAAAGCAGTGCTACATTTAGCAAAGGATATGGGTGCAACAACACTTTCAGTTGTTAATGTTAAAGGTTCTTCAATTGCTAGAGAATCTGATTTCGTTTTATATACCCATGCTGGCCCGGAAATTTCAGTTGCTTCAACAAAAGCTTATATGGTCCAAATGTCAATTATGTATTTATTAGCTTTTGAACTTGCTTTTGCAAAGGGTGAAATTAGTGAAGAAGAATGTAAAAAGCTTGTGTCTACACTAGAAAGTATTCCTGAAAAATTAACAGAGGTTCTAGAACTTAAGGATAGATGCCAGTTTATTGCTTCGCGACTTATTAATGCCCAAAGTCTTTTATATATTGGAAGAGGTTTGGATTATGCATTGAGTATGGAAGGCTCTCTTAAACTAAAGGAAATATCATATATTCATTCGGAGTCATATGCTGCGGGAGAATTAAAGCATGGAACAATTTCTCTAGTTACAGATGAGATGCCAGTAATTGCTGTTGCAACACAAAGTGATTTACTAGAAAAAACTATTAGTAATATTAAAGAAGTAAAAGCTAGAGGTGCAAAGGTTACAATGATTTGTGGCGATGATGTCCACGTTGATAAAGATGTTACCAATCATCTTGTTCAAATTCCTAAATTAGATGATTTATTTATGCCATTGCTTGCCATTGTACCTATACAGTTTATTGCTTACTATACCTCAGTTCTTAAGGGTTGTGATGTAGATAAGCCACGAAATCTTGCAAAATCTGTAACAGTAGAGTAGGAAGAAAATTATGATAAAAAATATTGAATTATTTGAAAATATAGAAACAAATACCATTGCGGCCAGCTTAATTTTACAAAATGAATATCCTTTTGAGATTCTTCCTAAAATATCTCAATTTATTATTGAGTTAGGTGCAAAACTTGATAAGGATGTATACAAAGAAATAGAAACAAATATTTGGGTACATGAAAATGCAAAGGTTGCTAAGACTGCTTTTCTTAATGGACCATTGATTATTGATGATGGTGCAGAAATTCGTCATTGTGCATTTATACGTGGTAATGCGATTGTTGGAAAAGGCGCTGTAGTAGGCAATTCCACGGAACTTAAAAATGTTATTTTGTTTGATAAGGTGCAGGTACCTCATTATAACTATGTGGGAGATTCTATCCTTGGATACAAATCTCATATGGGAGCTGGTTCTATCACATCAAATGTTAAGTCTGATAAGACATTGGTTACTATTAAGACTAAAGAAGGTAGAATTGAAACTTGTTTAAAAAAGATGGGTGCTATTCTTGGAGATAACGTAGAGGTTGGATGTAACAGTGTGTTAAATCCAGGAACGGTTATAGGAAAAAATTCAAATATTTATCCTTTGTCTATGGTACGTGGATATATTTCACCAAATTCCATCTACAAAAGACAAGGAGAAATAGCTAAAAAAACAACTTTGTAAAAAGTTGTTTTTTTTATTGCAAACGCTATTGACTTTTAAAGTTCAGTTTGAGATAATAAACCAAATCGTTGTTTTTTAAACGAAATATTTTCTTAAAAGGAGAACAAACCATGTCAACAAAAGCTAATTACAAGACAGAGGAAATCGGTGCTGGTAAAGTGGGTTTTTCTAAAACTCGTTCAATTATCGAAGCTGCTTTCTATGGCAACAATGTTATTAAAGTAAATACACTTAAGGAAGCATATGAGCTTGCTAAGAATTCACCAGGAACAATCGTTACAGATATGCCTGTATACAGAGGAGAAGAATTTGGCTTAGAGTCAGATGCTAAAGTATTATTATTTAATGATGGTGCAGTAACTGGTCGTTACGCTGCAGCTCGTCGTATTAAAGGCGAACCAGGTGTAGATAATGTTAAACTTGATAAAGTAGTAATGGACGCTGTTTATGAAACACGTTGGAAAAATTTATATCATGCAGAAGTTTTCGTTGGTCTTGACCCAGAATTTATGGTTAAAGCTCATCTTCTTATTCCAGAAGGCGAAGAAAACATTATGTACAACTGGATGTTAAACTTCCAGTATATGTCAGATGAATATGTAAAGATGTATAAGAACTCAAAGTCAGTTGGAGATGGAAAAGAAGCAGATATCTATATCTTATCTGATCCACAGTGGGCACCAGGCAACCGTCCTGATGTAGATTATAGCTGCTTAAGTGATCCTCTTACACTTTGCTATTTCGATACAAATGAAAACTGTGCTGCAATCCTTGGTATGAGATACTTTGGTGAGCATAAGAAGGGTACACTTACAATGGCTTGGGCTATTGCAAACAGAAATGGTTACGCTTCATGTCATGGCGGACAAAAAGAATACACATTAGCTGATGGAAGCAAGTATGTTGCTTCAGTATTTGGTCTTTCAGGATCAGGTAAGTCAACACTTACACATGCTAAACATAATGGTAAGTATGGTATCACAGTTCTTCATGATGATGCATTTATCATCAACTCTGATACATGTTCATCAATTGCTCTTGAGCCAACATACTTTGATAAGACAGCTGATTACCCAACAGGTTGTCCTGATAACAAATATTTATTATCTGCTCAGAACTGTTCAGCAACTATCGATGAAGATGGTAAGCTTCAGTTAGTAACAGAAGATATTAGAAACGGTAATGGCCGTGCTCTTAAGTCTAAGCTTTGGTCACCAAACCGTGTAGATAAGGTTGATGATCCAGTTAATGCTATTTTCTGGATTATGAAAGACCCTACAATTCCACCAGTAGTTAAATTAAAGGGTGCTGCTTTAGCATCAGTTATGGGTGCTACACTTGCTACTAAGACATCTACAGCTGAGCGTGTTGCTGCAGGTACAGATCTTAATGCACTTCGTATTGTTCCTTATGCTAACCCATTCAGAACATATCCATTAGTTAATGATTATGTTAAATTCAAGAAGTTAGTAGAAGAAAAGAATGTAGATTGCTACATCATTAATACAGGTGATTTCATGGGCAAGAAGGTTAAACCAGCTGATACATTAGGAATTCTTGAAACAATCGTTGAAAAGAAAGACAACTTTAAGCAGTGGGGACCATTAGCTGATATCGAAATCATGGATTGGGAAGGATTTACTCCAGACCTTAATGATGCAGACTACAAGGGTCAGTTAAAGAACGCTATGATTAGCCGTGTAAATGCTGTTAATGATTTCGCTACAAAGAAGGGCGGATATGACAAACTTCCTGATGAAGCAGTAGCTGCATTACAGAAGATTGTTGACGAACTTAACTAATTTAAAATCATATTATTCTTATCGGTAGAAAAGGAGATATATTTTTGATGAATGTGGATAACAATAAAGATTGGGATTATTTAGACGACTACTATAATGAATCAGGCAACGAAGTTCGTAGCTTTGAAGAAATTATGGCTGAGTGTGAAGCATCCGATGAATTAAGTGATGAGTATGACAATATTTTAGATACTGGAGTTTCTCTTACAAAAACCGTTGAGGATGTGAAAAATGTCCGAAAGCTTATTGCAGAAGGAAAAACAGTAGTAGAGATATCCCAAATACTTGGACTTGATCAAGAATATATTACAATCATTGCTATAACATTAAATAGTAGCACTGATGATGACAATGATGTTTCAATTGCACATCTTGTAATGATGGAATAATTAAAAGTGCCAGGGCTATTTATTAGCCTTGGCACTTATTATTTTAGACAAATTTCTAATGGTTTCAATTTTCTTTATATCTTTGCTAGACATTCTTGTTTTAAGAACATTGAGAATAATGTCAGTTTCGCTATCATCAAACGAAATCCCTTTATTATTTGCTTTTTGCATAGAAGCCATAAAAAATGGTAGTAATTCATTGGGATTCTTGCTTTCAGTATTGATACATATTCATTGTACATGTTAAATGTATTAAAAGTATTCATATAGTTGTCTATCATTTCAACTTCACTTTTATCTAAGTATATTTTTATATCATTTATTAATTCGGAAACATCATTTCGACTCTCAACCGAACAGCCTTTTAATGTATCGTCATCATTTATTAAGTCATAGGTATTTATCAATTCTCTAACCTTTACAAAGAGAGAAATGAATTTTTGACTAGATGAGGTCATATAAGGTATTGAGGCTTTAATAATATTTAGTTCTTTTATTGGCAGCCAGATAATAAGTATTTTTAGAAGCTAAGACCACTACATCCGTTGCCACAGCAAAGTAAAAGTAAAATAATCCAAATGCAGCTACAGTCGCTACCGCCACCACAACCGTTTGAATTGCCACAGCAGTTTGTTGCTGTTAAGTCGCTCATAAATGAACCT
The DNA here is from genome assembly GCA_964573715.1 of uncultured Roseburia sp. GTDB lineage: Bacteria > Bacillota > Clostridia > Lachnospirales > Lachnospiraceae > SVEL01. The sequence continues at coordinate 13,980 of CAZNKR010000017.1, forward strand.
CCAAATAATCTTTACACCATATACTATGGGGAGGGGCTTGTTTTTGTTCACTAAATTTTAAAATATTTTCAGCTAGATAAATAAAAATAATTTTCGACCATAGAAGTTTCGTTGACAAAGTAAATGTATAAAGGTAAAATTATAGTAATTATAGGTTGTGAAAGGTGAACTAATATGAAGAAAAATATAATATATATATCATTTTTTTAGTTTCAATGTTTGCCGTGATTTTATCTGGATGCAGTAAGGATGGAAAAGGTGAATCAGTAGTTTCGTCAGGAATTTTAATTAAGCTATACAAAGAAGGCAAAATAACTAAGGAAAATGCATTGTTTTATGCAACTAATAAGGATATTATGGAGAAAAAACTAGGATGAGATTATTTCATATTTCGGATTTACATATTGGAAAAAGTTTACATGGTTTCAATATGAAAGAAGATCAAGAATACATTCTTAACGAAATAATTAATCAAATGGAACAAAAACAGCCTCAAGTATTAATGATAACAGGAGATATTTATGATAAACCTGTTCCATCTGCCGAGGCAGTTTTAATTTTTGATAATTTTTTAAGCTGTATTTCTGAAAAATTTAATAAGACCAAGGTTTTAATTATCGCTGGAAATCATGATAGCGCTGAAAGAACTTCTTATGCGTCATCTATTTTAGCACATCAAAATATATATATTTGTGGAGTTCCACCAAAAACTCAAAATGAATGTATTATGAAGGTGGTTAGTGAGGATGAATATGGTACTGTTGATTTTTATTTGCTTCCTTTTGTTAAACCATCTCAGGTTAATAAAGTATTTGAAGAAAAATGCTTAAGCTATGATGATGCAGTGAAAAATTTAATCCAAAGAGAAAATATAGATTATTCAAAGAGAAATGTGATTTTGTCACATCAGTTTTTTGTGCCTGCAAATGGACAAGTAGAAAAATCTGATTCTGAAGCAATAGTGGTAGGTGGAATAGATAATGTTTTTTCTAATTGTCTATTAAATTTTGATTATGCGGCTCTTGGACATATTCATAAACCACAAAATGTTGGTGAAGATTATATAAGATATGCAGGAACACCACTAAAGTATTCTGCTTCTGAACACAATCATAATAAATCTATAACAATGATTGATTTAAAACAAAAGGGAAATATTTCTTTTGAACTATTACCGTTGGTTCCGTTACGAGATTTAATGGTGATTAAGGGAAAGCTAAAAGATATTATAGATAATTATGATGATAAACATAAAAATGATTATGTTAGTATTACTATAACAGATGATGAAAAATTATATAAGCCAAAAGAAACTTGTGAATATTATTACAATAACATTATTGAATTTAAGATAGATAATCCTTCTATTCGTAAGGAAATATATGATAACAACGAGGAAATAAAATTAGATAATCCATTAAAAGCATTTAGTGATTTTTATTTAAATGTTAATGGAGTGGATATGACAAAAGAAGAGATTAACATGATGATTAGTGTTTTTAATGAGGTGGAAAAATAATGAGACCAATAAAATTAACAATGCAAGCATTTGGATCTTATGCTAAAAAGGAAGTTATAAATTTTGATGAATTAGGAAATGGTATTTTCTTAATAACAGGAGATACTGGTGCGGGTAAAACAACAATTTTTGATGCTATAACTTTTGCATTATATGGTAATACATCTGGGCAAAAACGAAGTGGAAGAATGATGCGTAGTAAGTATGCAAATGAAGACATAGAAACATTTGTAGAGCTTACTTTTATTTATCGAGATAAAATATATACAATCAATAGGTCACCAGAATATTTTAGATATAGCAAAAAAAAGAGTGCAAATGGTGAATATGTTTTAGTAAAGCAAACTGCAAAGGTGGAATTAGTCTTACCGGATGGCTTAGTTTTTAACGGTAAATTAAAGGAAACAGACGAAAAAATAATAGAAATAATGGGATTAAATATAGATCAATTTACACAGATAGCTATGCTTGCCCAAGGGGATTTTCTAAAATTATTACATTCTGAATCAAAGGACAGAAAGGCGATATTTACTAAGATATTTAATACAACCTTTTATAATGATGCAGGATATGTTTTGAAGGAATACAAAAATAAAAATCAATCAAAACTAATAGATTCAGAAAAAGAAATAAGAAACGCAATGCTTAGAGCTAAAAATCTTAAAAAAGAGGGAATTGACTTAAATATAGTTGAAAGTCTTCAAATTGAAGAAGCCTTGAATTTTATACAAGATAGTATAAATGAATCAAAAAGTTATGAAAAAAGTTTAAATATTAAAAAAGAAGATTTAGATAAATCAAAAACAAAATTTGAGTCCATATTTAATATGATTAACAATATTTTAGACGATGAAAAACAAGATAGGATAAAAAAGAATTTAATAGAAAGTAATATTGAGAAAGCATATAAAGAAAAGGAACTTCTTAGTAAAAAATTAATTGATATTGATGATTTTGCAAAAAATCATTTAGAGGATTATCAAAAACAAATTATTAAATTAGAAGATGATTTACCTAAGTATGATGAACTTTCTGATTTGCAAAAAGAGCTAATAAAAAACAAAAATGAAATAAGTATAATTGATGATCAAATCAATTTAAATAAAAATAAATTAGAAAAAATTAAAAGAAAATATGATGATACTTCAAAGAAAGCCAAAAATGCAATTGATATACATAAAGAAGCACAAGAAAAATATGATAGTTTGCTTAATGCATATTATAGTGAACAAGCAGGTATATTAGCTACATCACTTAAGGAAGAAACCCCTTGTCCTGTATGTGGTTCCTTAGTTCATCCATCACCAGCAAAACTGTCCCCAAATGCACCAACAAAGAAAATGGTAGATGATGGAAAAAATACCAGAGATATGTTAGATAAAAGCAGGGAAAAAGCACTTAGAGATTTAGAAGCTAGTAAGCTTGAATATGATGAATATCAAAAAGAATATGATGGGCAAAATTCTACATTAGAAAATAAAAAAAATATGTTTACCGCTAATCAAATTGCCTTACAAGCAAAACTTGAACAATATACGAAAAATCTTTCTTATGAAAGTAAGAGTGAACTTAATACTTATATTAATAAGCTTAAAAGTCAAATTGAAACATACAATTATGAATTAAAAGAGACTAAAAACAAAATAGCTAAAACAGATGTAAATATTGGAGAACAAAAGGGTTCACTTAATACAATAAATGAAAAGCTAGAATGTTATGAAAGTAAGAAAAAAGAATGTTTAAGCTTAGAAGAAATATCTTTAAATATAAAGAAAATTTCAGATGAATTAATGGAAAATAGTAGAGAAGCTAAGCAGGTGTTTAATCTACTTGAGAATAACCAAAAAATATTTGATGAATTATCAAATATTAAAAAATTATATTCTAAGCAAAAAAATGAATTTCTTTTAGTTGAACATTTATATAGAACATATAGTGGAAATCTTAATAGCAAAAGCAAGTTGGATTTTGAAACTTACATTCAAAGACAATATTTTAAAAAGATTATTCAAAGTGCTAATAAACGACTGTATATTCTGTCTAATAATGAATTTATTCTTAAATGTAGAAACCTAGAGGACTTAAACGGTGGAAATGCATCAGTGGGTCTTGATCTTGATGTAGAGAGCTTAGTTAACAATTCAGTAAGAGATGTTAAAACACTTTCGGGAGGAGAATCCTTTATGGCAGCATTGTCTATGGCACTTGGTCTTGCTGATGTTATTGGACAAACTGCTGGCGCCATTAAGCTAGAAACAATGTTTATAGATGAGGGTTTCGGTAATTTGGATGATAATTCAAGGGAAGCAGCATTACGTGTGTTAACTTCTCTTGCTGGTGATAGTCAAATGATAGGAATTATTTCCCATGTTAATGAATTAAAAGAAGGTATAGAAAAAAAGATTATTGTTAAAAAAACTAATAAAGGTAGCACCACATCAATAGAAATCCAATAATATATAGTAAGGATAAATATGGGATTGCCTTTTGATGAATGAAAAATATGTTGATTTAATTAAAACTACAAGTAAATATATAGGAAAATATGGAAATAAAAAAGTTGGTGTAGCAATAATTGATACAGGGGTAATTTACATCAGGATATTTCACATGCAGTAGTTGATTTTTATGATTGTATAAATAATAGAATAACACCCTATGATAATAATGGCCATGGTAATCATGTTGCAGGTATTGTGGCTGGATCGGGAAAATATAATAGTGAAGGAATAAGAGGAATAAATCCAAATGCAAAAATCATTGCGATAAAAGCCTTAAATCAAAAGGGGAGTGAGTAGTAAAATCATTACTGTGGGTTCTGTGGATGATGTTTACCACAAAAATGAGTATATAAATAATAATTTAAAAGAACAAATCAATTACTCAGGTAGAGGTCCTATTTGCTATTGTATTATTAAACCAGATATTTTGTGTACTGGTAATAAAATACCTTCACTAATAAATAATGTTAGCGGTTATACTAAAAAAATGGAACATCTATGGCTACACCTATAGTATCTGGGGCTATATCACTTTTGCTTGAGAAATATCCATATATGACACCAAAAGATGTAAAAATTAAGCTAAAAGATTCAGCAAACAATCTAAATATTAGTAGGAATATACAAGGGTTTGGATAATTGAATATGGAAAAGTTATTGCAATAATATTAATTCATTTATATATTTCTTGGAAAAAATAAATATTTCGAATTAATTTATACATTAATTTATATATTTTGAATATTTATTTGAATATTACATCATAGCAATAAAGCGATAACACTATGATATATCAACATTTTTTTTGTGTTGACAGATATATTTTGATGTATTATAATTCACAAGACAATAAAATTAGTATGCGAAGCAAAGGAGCTTTTCAAAGGAGTGATATTATAGGCTTTTGAAAGGCTATTTTTATTTAATATTGCTGAAAGGTCTATATGAAAACTAAAAAATATTTTTCGGATTATGCCCCTACAAAAAGTGAAGAAGGCAAGCTTAATCCTAAAGAATTCCAATATATTGGAAAGTATAAAACATTTGATATTTCTAAGGAAAAGTTTTATAAGTTTAAGCTTTTAACTTTTATTCTTACATGTGTAATTGCTTTTTGCTTTATTGTATCGGGTATGGTGGATTCATATTCTGGAAGATGTGCTTATGTATTGATACCTTATGTAATTACCATTTTTCCCATATTGTATTTATCCATGGGAGTGATAAAATTAGGTGGATGTAGTAACAAATTCACCAGAAAACAGTTTGATTTTTCCATATACCGTATTTATCATTCGGTTGTGGCTATACTATTTATAGATACTTGTGTTTGTATTGGGGATATTATTATGTGTTTAGCAAATTACAGTGATACAAATACAAATGATTTAATTTTTTTCTTTTCACAGGTTATTATGCTTGTGGCAACAGCTTTATTATTTAAGCTTTATAGATCAAATCTAAAGCTTACAAAAGATTTATCTTCAGAGTAATCTGAATTTAAATAAAAACTTAAGGAGGAAGAATTATGTTTAGAAAAAACCTTTTCAAGAAGGCTGTTTCTTTATCAATGGTTTCTGCTATGACAGTAGGTATGTTAGCTGGCTGTGGTTCAGATAAGGATTCAGACACTTCAAAAACACCTTTGGTTGTAGGTTATTCAACTTTCAGCCAGAAATTCAGTCCATTCTTTAATGACACAAGCTATGATCTTGATGTTGTAGCAATGACACAGGTTGAGCTTATGACAACTGATAGAATGGGTGGTATTATTTTTAATGGTATCGATGGTGAAACAGTTTCATACAACGGTACAGATTACACTTACAAGGGTATTGCAGACCTTTCGGTAAATTACGATAAAGCTGCAAACGTTACAACTTATGGTGCTACAATTAGAGATGATATTAAATTCTCTGATGGAGTAAAGATGACTGCAGATGATATTATTTTTAATTACTATGCGTATCTTGACCCAAGCTATGTAGGATCTTCTACATTATCTTCGGTTGATATTATTGGATTAAAGGCATATCAGACACAGACACCTACAGAAATTTATGATAAATATGATGCTATTGCAGCTGACATTTATGCTGCTGGCTACGGATATACATGCTCAGGTGATGAAAGCTTCACACAAGAACAGTACGATTTATTTTGGACTGAGATTGAAAAAGCTTGGGCTAATCATACAGGTGTAATTGCAAATTATGTTTGGAACAATTTTGCCACAGATGCAGAAACTGTTGGAGCATATTTTGGTGCTTATGCGGATAAGGTTGCAGCTGGTGATGAGGATTATAAGATTGCTCTTGGTATGTGCTTATGGGGATATGGTGAGCTTGATGAAGCTGGTGCTTTAGTTGCTCCTTCAGGTGCTAAATTTGATATTGCAAACGGCGAATTCCCAACTACAGATGATTACGCAGTTGAAGCTATGGCAGAATATGATAATGATCCTGTCGCTTACTATGAGACAGAAACAACTGGAGAAGGAGAAGCTGATGTTTTATCAACAGCTAAATCTGCATTCATTACTGAAGCAGCATCAGAAGAACCAGAAGCAGCAGGCGGTGTTCCTAATATCGAAGGTATTAAGAAAACAGGTGAATCTTCAGTAGAAATCAAAGTTAACGGATATGATGCAGCAGCTGTTTACCAGGTACTTGGTATTCAGATAGCTCCAATGCATTATTACGGAAGCGAAGATCTTTATGATTACGATAACAACAAATTTGGTTTTGAATTTGGAAACTTTACACTTAATACAGAAAAGCAGACAGTTCCAGTAGGAGCAGGTCCTTACAAGTTTGTTGAATACAAAAACAAGATTGTTTACTTTGAAGCAAACGAAGATTATTACAAGGGTGCTCCAAAGACAAAGGAAGTACAGTTTAAAGAAGTTAATATGGATGAAGTTGCAGCTGGTGTCCAGGCAGGAACACTTGACGCAGGCGAGATGGACGGAAGTATCACACGTTTCGATGAAGTTAAGGGATACAACTCTAATGGAGAATTAGTTGGTGATGCAATCACAACAAATAAAGTTGACTTCTTAGGTTACGGATATATTGGTATTAACTCTGAATTAGTTAATGTTGGTGGGGTTTCAAACTCTAATGAATCTAAGAATTTAAGAAAGGGTATTGCAACAGTTCTTTCTGTATTCAGAGATACAACTATTGAAAGTTATTACGGAGAAGCAGCTAGTGTTATTCAGTATCCTATTTCAAATACATCATGGGCAGCACCACAGGCAACAGATGCTGGTTATAAGCTTGCTTATTCACAAGATGTAGATGGAAAAGATATTTACACATCTGATATGACTCAGGATCAAAAAGAAGAATCAGCTCTTAAGGCAGCTATTGGCTACTTAAAGGCAGCTGGTTATACATTTGATGACGCATCAGGCAAGTTTACAAGTGCTCCAGAAGGTGCTTCACTTTCATACGAAATCGTTATTCCAGCAGATGGTAGTGGTAACCATCCATCGTTTGCATTATTAACAGAAGCTAAAGCAGCTTTAGAAACAATTGGTATTACTCTTAATATTAATGACCCAGCTAACTCAAATGAGTTATGGACAGGTCTTGATTCATGTACAATAGAAATGTGGTGTGCTGCATGGGGGGCAACAATTGACCCAGATATGTATCAGGTATACTACAGCACAAATGTTGTTGGTGTAGAAGGTTCATCAGAATCAAATCATTACCACATTATTGACGCTACTCTTGATAAATTAATTATGGATGCAAGAACAAGTGATGACCAGTCATATAGAAAGACAGTATACAGACAGTGTCTTGATATTGTTATGGATTGGGCAGTTGAAATTCCTGTATATCAGAGACAGAACTGTACTTTAATTAGTACAAAGAGAGTAAATGTAGATACAGTTACAAAGGATATCACATCATTCTATTCATGGATGAAGGAAATAGAAAATATCGAAATGAACTAATTGCTTATTTATTATAAGTAATGCACATATCGACGGTCCTAATATAGGTCCGTCGACATTGTGCTATATGAAAGGACAGTCAACATGTTTAAATACTTAATTAAAAGAATATTGACTGGTATATTAATTGTTTTTTGTGGTGCTTTTATAGTATATGCGGTTATTAGATGTTTGCCTACTTCTTATGTTGAGACAGTTGCTAGACAGCGTGCAAGTGCTCCAACGAGTACAAAAACATATCAGGAATGGTTAACACAGCTACAGTCTGTGTATGGTCTTGATGTAGGAACTATAAAGGGTTACTTTATCTGGATTGCCAATGTAATCAAGGGTGATTTTGGTGATTCATGGCTCTACGGTATACCGGTTATTCAAAAATTTAAAGACGTTATTGGGTATTCAATAGTTTTAAATATAATTTCACTTGTTGTTGAAGTTGTTATTAGTATACCTCTTGGTATTTTAGCTGCTAGAAAGCAGTATAGTAAGACAGATTATGCAGTTACAATTTTTGCGTTATTAGGTATATCACTGCCATCATTTTTTACGGCAACATTACTTAAGTTTGCTTTTTCTGTAAAGCTTGGTTGGTTTGATACAGCAGGTATTGTTGGTCGAAATTACAACAATTTAGATGCTTTTGGAAAATTTTTAGATATGGGAAATCATTTGGTTTTACCAATCATAACTTTGATTTTAGTAAGTATTGGTGGACTAATGCGTTATACTAGAACAAACATGTTAGAGGTTCTCAATGCTGATTATATTAGAACAGCAAGAGCTAAAGGCCTTTCAGAACGAAAGGTTATTAACTCACATGCATTTAGAAATACACTTATTCCACTTGTAACATATATGAGTTATTTATTACCAACAATGTTTGGTGGTTCAATGATTATTGAGCAGATTTTCCAAATACCAGGTATTGGATATACTTCTTATCAGGCTACATTACAAGGAGATATTCCATTTGCTATGTTTTATTTGACATTTATGCTTATACTTACTCAGGTAAGTCTTATTGTTGCAGACCTTATGTATGCAGCTGTTGACCCTAGAGTAAGATTATCTTAACGGAGGTGTACCATGGAAGAAGAGAAGAAGATTAATCCTGATACAACTGAAACCTCTAGTGAGATGGCACTTGATGATGCCAGAAGAGTAAAGGTGTTATCACCTACTCAGTTAGTTATCAAAAGATTTTTTAGAAATAGACTAGCCATCGTTGGTTTAGTTGTATTGATTATTATGTTTTCATTTTCTTTTATTGGACCATTATTTTCAAAGTATGGTCAGTCACAAGTATTTAAAGGAAATGAAATTAGAAATATTGATTACGCTACTGCGGTTGTAAATTCACAGTATCGTGTAGTCGTTATGGATGGAAAAGAATTTTCAGATTCTGCTTTATCTGCTATGACTCTTGCAATTAGCACGCAAGAGACAATTTTTGAAGCAGGAGATGTAGTTTATGCTTTATACAATGAAGGCGAAAATCTTTATCATATTGGCTCTAGTAAGCCAGTATGTACTGCATTTGTTTTAGGTAAAAATGTTACCTTGACTGATGAAGAAGGTTATAGCTTTTCTACAGATTCACAGTTTACTCTTGCTTTTAATGAAGCAAGAATGGCGTCAGAAGAATTATTTAGCTACAATGGAAATGATTATGCTATATCAGGCTCGGGTAAAAATCTTACAATTTCTCAGCTTGAATCAGTAGCTATGGCATCAATACTTACTGTGGATGCTTTTTTGGTTGACGATAAAGCATATGTTAGTTCATATGACTTTAGATTTAATTTCCAAAAAGCTTATAGTAATGGAGAAAGTGTTTTTACTGTAAATAACACTGAATATACAATTGATACTTCGGATGAAGACGTTATTATTAAATTAGATGGAAAAGATTTTGCTACAGCATCTGACATTATCATTGAATCAAAACAAAGTGATGTTGTGTTAAAAACTGAATTTAAAGAAGCAGCCAGAGAAGCAATTACAGCTGGAGAAACAAAGTTTTCTTGTACATTAGATGGAAAAGAACAAGAATTTAATTATTCTGTAATTAATGGAATTTATTATATTAAGTCATATTCATCTACACAGGTTATTTTAACATTAACAGATCCAAGTAAAGAGCATCCGCTAGGATTAGATGCAAATGGTATGGATGTTTTAACTCGTCTTATGTACGGTGGTAGAATTTCTCTTATGGTTGGATTTATCGTTGTTTTCATTGAAATTATTTTAGGTGTCATTATTGGTGGTATATCAGGATATTTTGGCGGACATATCGATAATGTTATTATGAGAGTTGTTGATCTTGTAAATAGTATTCCATTCTGGCCTATGATGCTTATTATTGGAGCTGTTATGGATGCACTTCAAATGAATTCAACAGTTAGAATTTCTGTTATGATGATGGTTTTAGGTGCCCTTAGCTGGACAGGTATTGCCAGAGTTGTTAGAGGACAGATTCTTACACTTAGAGAGCAAGAGTTTATGATTGCAACAGAAGCAACTGGTATTCGTGTATCAAGACGTATTTTTAAGCATCTTGTACCAAATGTAATGCCATTACTTATTGTTCAGGCTACTATGGGTCTTGGAGATGTTATTCTTACAGAAGCAACACTTGGATATATTGGACTTGGTGTTAAATATCCATTAGCATCTTGGGGAAGCGTTATTAATCAGGCAAATGACATTCAAATCATGAGTAATTGTTGGTATATATGGATTCCTGCTGGTTTACTTATTCTATTATCAGTTTTAGGATTCAACTTTATTGGTGATGGTCTTAGAGATGCATTTGACCCTAAGATGAAAAGGTAGGTGAATGGGATGGCAGAAAGTAAAAAATCAGATAATGGATATATTTCGGCAAAAGAATCTAAACGTATATCAAAAGAAAACCGAAAGATTACCAAAGAAATAGAAAAGAAACGTAACAGAAAGAACATTCCAGAAAACGAATATGTTACCAAGATGAAAAATCCTGAAAATGTTGTTGAATTTGATGATGTTCATACTTATTTCTTTACAGATATAGGAACTGTTAAGGCTGTAAATGGTGTAAGCTTTGAAGTTCCAGCAGGAAAGACAGTAGGTGTAGTAGGTGAGTCAGGTTGTGGAAAAAGTGTAACTTCACTTTCTCTTATGCAGCTTGTGCAAAGACCACAAGGACAGACCGTTTCTGGTGAAATAAGATTTAATACAGGAGATACTGTACTAAATATAGTTAATACACCTACCAGATTAATGCAAAAAATTCGTGGTAGAGATATTTCTATGATATTCCAAGAACCAATGACTTCACTTAATCCAGTTTTTAAAATTGGTAAGCAATTAAGAGAAGTTCTTGAACTACATGGAAAAGAAATGACTAAGGAACAGATGAAGGATAGATGTATAGAGATGCTTAAAATGGTAGGCATCGCTAACAGTGAGGGTGTATATGAAATGTATCCTCATGAGCTTTCTGGTGGAATGAGACAGCGTGTTATGATAGCAATGGCACTTATGTGCAATCCAAAGCTTATTATAGCAGATGAACCAACAACTGCACTTGATGTTACTATACAAGCACAGATTCTTGATTTGCTTAGAAACCTAAAAGATCAGATTAATAGTTCAATCATGCTTATTACTCATGATTTAGGAGTAATTGCTGAAATGGCTGATTATGTTGTAGTAATGTATGCAGGAAGAGTTGTTGAAAAAGGAACTGCAGATGAAATTTTTTCTGATCCTCGTCATCCATACACTATTGGTCTTATGGCAAGCAAACCAGTTGTAAATAAGAAAATGGATAGATTGTTTAATATTCCAGGTAATGTACCTAATCCGGTTAATATGCCTGATTACTGTTATTTTAAAGATAGATGTAACAAAGCTTGCGATAAGTGTGATGGAGAATACCCATCTGTATATAAGGTTTCTGATACACACTTTGTAAGTTGTTATAACTATGAAACTACAAAGAAGGAGGACTAATATGAGCGAAGATATGAATAAAATTCCTCCAGTTGAAGGCGATGATTATGTAATTGAAGTCAATGACTTGAAAAAGTATTTTCCTATTAAGTCTGGTTTCTTAAAGAAAACTGTTGGAAATGTAAAGGCAGTTGACGGAGTTAGCTTTAAAATTAAACGTGGTACTACAATGGGACTTGTTGGAGAGTCTGGATGTGGTAAAACAACAGTTGGAAAAACAGTTCTTAGACTTACTGAGAAATCAGGTGGAGATGTATTATTTAATGGAACAGAAATACATTCTTTGTCCAAAAAAGAAATGCAAAAAATGCGAGCAAAGATTCAGATGATTTTCCAGGACCCTTACTCATCATTATCACCTAGAATGCCAGTTTCTGAGATTATTGGTGAAGCAGTAAGAGAGCATAATATTGTTCCAAAGGAAGAGCATGATAAATATGTTGCAGATATTATGCAGGCATGTGGACTTGCACCATATCATAAGGATAGATACCCACATGAATTTTCAGGTGGACAAAGACAAAGAATATGTATAGCTCGTTCTCTTGCACTTAATCCAGAGTTTGTTATTTGTGATGAACCAGTTTCTGCATTAGATGTTTCGATACAGGCACAGATTATTAACTTATTAATGGACTTACAGGATAAATTCAACTTAACATACCTTTTCATTTCACATGATTTATCAGTTGTAGAACATATTTCTGATACTGTTGGTGTTATGTATTTAGGAAATATGGTTGAATACGCTGACAAGGAGACTATATTTAAAAATCCTCTTCATCCATATACTAAAGCTTTATTTTCTGCAATTCCTATTCCAGATCCTAAAGCAAAGATGAATAGAATAATACTTGAAGGAAATATCCCTTCACCAGCAAATCCACCTACAGGTTGTAAATTCCACACTAGATGTAAGAATTGTAAAGAAATCTGTAAAAATAAGGTGCCCCAAATGAGAGAAATTGAACCAGGTCACTTTGTAAGTTGCCATTTTGCTGGCGAATTATAAATTAATGCTATAAAAATGAATAGGCTACAGACAAGCATAGATTAATAGACAAAATAGTCTATAAAGCAAGTAGACTATAAATAAACCATAAAAAATACAAAAACAAACAAATAAAAACTACTGTAATGTGAAAATTACAGTAGTTTTTATTTTACAATCAATTGCATTATTAGAAGTGGATTGATATAATAGCAACAAAATATTTTGAAGGAGACCTTATGAGAGAAGACAATCAGGAAGAGCAAATCTATAATGAAGACAATTCTTACGTAGAAATCCATAATGAAGA
>CAZNKR010000017.1:27369-30847 GCA_964573715.1 uncultured Roseburia sp.
AAGATGATTCTTACGTAGAAATTCATAATAATAAAAATGGTGACAAACGTGCTTATTATGATAATGAAGGCAATTCTATAGATGAAAAAGATTTTGTTATTGCACCAATGAATGTTGAAGGTATGCCTTGGTATAATGAACATGGTGATAGAATAAAAATTAACTCTAATAAAGGCGATTACTCCAATATATCAAAATTAACAAGAAAAGAAGAAATGATGATTATGTGGGGTTCCATAAAAGCAGGGCTTTTAGTTGCATTAGTTTTTAGTTTGGTATTAGTACTTTTTGTTTTGTTTTGCGTATTTATATGGTTTTGATAGAGGTGGTATTGGTATATGGAGATACAAAAGACTTGCATCCTAGGACTTACATCTAAGGAAGTTAAAGATAGAATAAAGGAAAATAAGGTTAATGGAAATTATAATGTAAAAACAAAGTCTATTGGACAGATAATATTTACAAATGTTTTTACGCTGTTTAACTTAGTGAATACCTTACTTGCACTAAGTGTTTTTTTAGTACATTCATATAAGAATATGCTGTTTATGGGTGTTGTTATTTGGAATATTTTTATTGGAGTATTTCAAGAGATTAGGTCTAAAAGAATAATTGATAAATTATCTATATTATTCACACCTCATGCATTAGCTATAAGAGATGGAAATATAACAAAGATCAAGATTGATGAAATAGTTATTGATGATGTTTTAATAAATAAGTCAGGTTTCCAAATTTGTGCAGATGGAATTGTTTTAGAAGGAGAATGTGAGGTTAATGAAAGCCTATTAACAGGAGAAAGTGAACCTATTTATAAAAAAGAAGGGGATACCATTCTTTCAGGTAGTTTTTTGACTTCTGGTGAAGTAAAATCGAAGGTTATTCATGTTGGAAAGGATAACTACGTTAACTCAATAACAGGAAAAGCAAAGTATCTAAAAAAACCAAATTCTGAGATAAATAGTTCTATTAAAGCTATAGTGAAAATTGTTTCCATTTGTCTTATTCCAGTTACAGCATTACTTTTTTATAATCAGATTACAATGAAGGATAATACATTGTCACAAGCAGTAGTGAGCACTGTTGCAGCAGTTATAGGGATGATTCCCTCGGGACTAGTATTGTTGACTTCCATGGTTTTAGCTGTTAGCGTTGTACGATTATCACAAAAAAACACATTGGTTCAGGAATTATTTTGTATAGAAACATTGGCAAGAGTTGATGTTCTTTGTTTAGATAAGACGGGGACAATAACAGAAGGCTCTATGAATGTTGAACAGCTAGATATTGTAGATGAGAATTATTCTACTGTAAATATTAAACATATATTAGAGGTATATACAAATGAATTATCTGACGATAATCCTACATTCTGTGCACTGAAGTCTTATGCAAATTCACAGGTTTTGCCCATAGATATAAAGGAAGAAGAGTTGAATTTCATACAAAGCTATGATGTTTGCGCTAAAGAAGCCTTTTCTTCCGATAAGAAGTGGGGTGGAATTACACTTGAAAAATATGGTACATTTATTATTGGTGCGATGGAATACGTTATGGATAATCCTTCTATAGAGATAAAAACAATAGTAAATGATTATTCTAAACAAGGTTTACGAGTTCTAGTTATTGCTCATTCTGATAATGAAATTAGTGGAAAGCTATTACCAGAAAATATAAAGGTTATAGCTGTAATGGCCATTACTGATAAAATTCGAGAAGAAGCTTTTGACACAATAGCTTATTTTAAAAAACAAGGGGTTATGGTAAAAGTTATATCAGGAGATAATCCAGATACAGTATCATATATAGCTAAAAAGAGTGGAATAAAGGATGCTGACAAATTTATTGATGCATCTAAATTAACCAATGAGGAGCTTTATGACGTGGTTGAGGATTACACTATATTTGGCAGGGTTAGGCCAGATCAAAAGCTTGTTATTATTAAAGCTCTTAAAGAGAAAAAACATGTAGTAGCCATGACAGGTGACGGGGTGAATGATGTTTTAGCATTAAAGGAGGCTGATTGTTCCATTGCGATGCAATCTGGTTCTGATGCTGCTAGAAATGTTTCTCAGCTTGTACTTATGGATTCCAATTTTTCTTCTATGCCAAACATTGTGGCTGAAGGCAGAAGAACAATTAATAATATGCAGCGTTCAGCAGCTTTATATTTAACAAAAACAATATATTCAACAGCATTAGCAGTTCTTTTTGTATTTATTAATATAAAGTTTCCCTTTATTCCTATACAGTTAACACTTATTGGTGCCTTATCCATTGGTATTCCTTCATTTATTTTGGCACTTGAACCAAATGCTAATAGAGTGAAAGGAAGATTTTTGGTAAATGTTTTAAGAATGGCCATTCCAGGGGGAGTGGTTGTATTTACAAATATAGTACTAGCTATTGTTTTTGGATGGATAACGAATGCAA
Source organism: uncultured Roseburia sp. (assembly GCA_964573715.1). GTDB lineage: Bacteria > Bacillota > Clostridia > Lachnospirales > Lachnospiraceae > SVEL01. The sequence continues at coordinate 29,803 of CAZNKR010000017.1, forward strand.
GTAATGTGCAAATATCAACTATGGCAGCATATGGTTTGGCTATGGCTGCGGCGGTAGAACTTGCAAAGCTTTGTAGACCATACAATACCATCAGAAGGATAATGTGCATCTTTTTAGTTAGTGTTTTTGTAGGAGCTAGTATTATTTTTGGAAATTTCTTTGGATTTGCATTACCAAATATTATACAGCTTATTTTCCTGGCAGCTTTGTTTGTTTTTTCATTTGTTTTATTCAAAACTTTAGAAGTTTTTGTTGAAAGAATAATGGGCTCAACTCCAAATATATATCATACCCAATTAGCATATTCACAAGGTAATAGAGTATTAATTGTTAATGATGATGTTGAAAAAAAGGATTACTATGATGTAACCGCATTATTAAAGGGCGTTAAAATTTTAAATTGTGATTCTGTTGTCTTTATTAAAACACCTCAAAATCATGGCGATATTAGGGTGGAATCAGAAGATGAAATAACCGCAGAAACTTTGGCAATTATGGCAATGTATCATGTTGTAAAGGTTTTGAAAGTTAAAAGACATTCAGATAATAATAAAGATATTTCCATAAAGGTTGAAGTAGATAATATAAATGAGCCGATATTGGTAAATATTAATAGAAATAAATCAATGGCAACATTGAAATTCCAAGAGGAAGAATTTAAGTTTAAGGTTCATTTACTTAAAAAGTTTAAGCTAACAATGTAATTACCAATATGGAAAGCTATGGGTATATTTTATTATTTTGTTTATTTAATCCGATGCTTAGAGTAAATTTGTTTTGCACGTGATTTTGAAGAAAGAGGACAATACATAATGAAAAAAAGAAATATTTTATTTGGAAGTGTGGTTATATTACTGATTATTATTATGATATTAAGTATAAAACTTTCTGAATCATTTGATTAAAAAATTTCTGATGGAATATATAAAATATCTAATGTTGAGGAATATCCAGATGCTATAATCATATTTATGTTAATATTAAAAGCGAGGATATGAACAATTTTAAAATAGATGGTACTATACGATGTTACTTTGATAATTAT
>CAZNKR010000017.1:30947-41582 GCA_964573715.1 uncultured Roseburia sp.
TATTTTTGCTATATGTTCATTCTTAGTAATGGAAGACGTATTCGATAATAGTAAGAGAAAGAATTCACGTACAGTGTACTAAATAGTAAGGTATTATTTTTTGTGGTAAGACTATTTTTTTATGAGCATGATGTAGTTAACAATGTAAGCTAACAATGTAATGTGCGAATTTATTGAACTTTTAGCTTTAACATGATATAATGCCAAAGATACTACGATTTTCAAGGAGGACAATATGAACAAGATTAAGATGACAACCCCATTAGTAGAAATGGATGGAGATGAAATGACAAGGATCCTTTGGAAGTGGATAAAAGATGAATTATTACTTCCATTCATAGACTTAAAGACTGAGTATTATGATTTAGGACTTGAATATAGAAATAGCACAAACGATCAGGTTACTGTTGATTCAGCAGAGGCTACTAAAAAATATGGTGTTGCAGTTAAGTGTGCAACTATCACTCCAAATGCTGCACGTATGAGTGAGTATACTCTTAAAGAAATGTGGAAGAGTCCAAATGGTACTATTAGAGCAATTCTTGATGGAACAGTATTTAGAGCCCCTATCATTGTAAAGGGCATTGAGCCATATGTTAAAAACTGGAAAAAACCCATTACTATTGCAAGACATGCTTATGGAGATGTATATAAAGCCTCTGAAATGAAGGTTAATTGTCCTGGAAAAGCTGAAATAGTATTTACAGCAGAAGATGGAACCCAAACAAAAGAACTTATTCATAATTTTAAAGGTGCAGGTATCTTACAGGGTCAGCACAACTTATGTGATTCTATAGAAAGCTTTGCTAAGAGCTGCTTTAATTTTGCTTTAGATACAAAGCAGGATTTATGGTTTGCAACAAAGGATACTATTTCAAAAAAATATGATCATACATTTAAGGATATTTTCCAGGAAATATTTGATAATGAATATAAAGAAAAGTTTGAAACAGCAGGTATTGAATATTTCTATACATTAATTGATGATGCTGTTGCTAGAGTTATTCGTTCAGAAGGTGGATATATATGGGCATGTAAAAACTATGATGGTGATGTTATGTCGGATATGGTTGCTACAGCTTTTGGATCACTTTCAATGATGACTTCTGTTTTAGTTTCTCCAGCAGGTTATTATGAATATGAAGCAGCACATGGAACTGTTCAAAGACATTACTATAAACACTTGAAGGGTGAGAAGACTTCTACTAATCCTATAGCAACTATTTATGCATGGACTGGAGCTTTGAGAAAACGTGGAGAAATGGATAATATTCCTGAACTTGGTTTGTTTGCTGACAAAATGGAAGCAGCATGCATAAAGACAATTGAAGCTGGTAATATGACAAATGATCTTGCTATTATTACTACAATGGAAAATCCAACAGTTCTTAATTCTCAAGATTTTATTAAGGCAATAAGAACAACCTATGAGCAAATGAATTAAGAGGTGCATAGTGGAAAGACATAATCCAATATCAGGTGAAATATATAGACATTTTAAAAATAAACTATACCAGATAGTAGCAATTGCCAAACATTCAGAAACAAAAGAAGAATTAGTTATTTATCAGGCTCTTTATGATGATTTTGAATGTTATGCACGCCCTCTTACTATGTTTATGAGTGAGGTGGATCATAATAAATATCCAGATGTAGAAGCAAAATATAGGTTTACAAAGCTTGATAAGTCTTCATTAAAGAAGGATAGTGCTACATTAAAGAGTGATAGCTATTCAACAAAGAATGATAATGATGAAACATTATTAATGGAAGCTACTAAAGAAAAAACAAGTGATGAAGGACAGATAAATCCTGATTTATTGGCTTTTCTTGAGGCGAACACCTATGAAGACAAGAAAAAAGAACTTATATTTATGAAGCCTAGGCTTACAGATGAAATTATTAATAGTATGGCTGCATCCCTTGATTTGTCTGTTGATGATGGAGATATTGAAGATAGATTTAGCAGCTTACTTAATTGTTTATCAACAATGCAAAAATATGAAATAACAAATAGATTAAGATAAACATAAATAGCTATTGTAAAAGAAAATATTTTACAATAGCTATTTTTTATGTTAATAAATAACACAACATCTTGTGGAAAAATCATAAATAAATTGAAAAATATATCAAAATGTACTAAACTAATTAGGGTATTTATCCGATACAAACCATGAAGGTTTATTATTATAGTATGGACATAGAATTTTTTGTTTAGATTAATTAAAATATTACTATCATTACATAGATGTTGTCAGGCGAAAGGAGTTCTTTATGAAACAGTTAAAGAGATATTGGAAGCAGATTGCAGCAGTTGCTGTAACCATCATTGTTGTAGCTATAGGTATGAGGTTTGCATTTGCAGATGAAGTGGGTATAGTTCTTGCAACGGGTATTGAGCATGATGGAGCATGGAATATCAATGAGACTGATACAGTTTCAGCTATGATTACAGGCGTGGATGTTGATGAAACCACAGGACAGATTCCAGGAACAATCACATGGACAACTTCAAATGCAGAGGTTGTTGCCCTTACAGATAATCACGATAAAACTGCTACTGTATATACAGTTGGAGCTGGTAGAGCAGAAATTATTGCTACATATACCAATGGAGATTATGTTAAAACAAAATCTATCATTGTTTCAGTTAAATTAAGTAGAGTGGATTCTCAATTTCAAACATTAGAGGTGGGAAGTGGAACATCACTTAGCACAAATTATTCAAATTCCAATGCAACTCCACTTACATGGACAACTTCAAATTCAGATATTGTTTCTGTAACAGGTGCAGGTACAAGTGCAGGTATGTGTAATATAACGGCAACTGGAAGTGGTGTGGCTACTATTAAGGCTATGACTCCAGCACCTGATGGTCAGGTAGTTGAATTCGTTGTTGTTGTTCCTGCTAAATTTACAAATCATGATTATGTAGAAGTAGGTGCTTCACAGTACGTAAATCTTTTTGAACTTGGAATAACCAATGCAATGGATTCTCAAAATCTTTATTGGGGCTCACTAGATAATGGAAATGGAACTATTGATGTAGATGCATATGGTAATGTATATGGAGATACAGCTGGAATAAAGCAAGTATATATATATCCAAAATATAATTTTTCAGAGGTTGATGAATTTGCATATTTAGACACTGTATCAAAAATAGTAAATAAATTTGGCGATACTGTAAATATAAAGATTTTGTTTGGCATAAATGGCGGAAATAAGACTATGGCAGTAGGTGATTCAACTGAATTATCTGTTAACGTGGATGACTCATATGCTTCGTCAGTCAATTGGTCTTCATCAAATACATCAGTTGCAACAGTTGATTCAAATGGAAACATAAGAGCAATTAGTGGCGGAAGTGCAACTATAACAGCAACCTTAGATAAGAGAATATATCCAAATGATACAGCTACTACACATAGAGCTTCAATAACTGTTGTTGTTATTGATAATTTTGCAGTAAGTGAGACTACTCATTATTTAAACAAGGGTGATATATTTAAATTATCAGCAATTCCAACAGATTCTTCCGATGGTACTACAATATCATGGATGTCATCAGATGAATCAATAGCAAAGGTTTCTGGTGATGCAACAGATAAATACGCAGCAAGTGTTGAAGGTATTTCAACAGGTACTGTTACTATCACAGCTATTCAAAAAACTTCAGATGGAGTTAAAAAGTATGCAACATGTACAGTTTATGTTAGAGAACCAGTTGAAGACGTAAAAATGAATGAATCTGAGATAGAAGTAACTATTGGAAATCAATATCAGCTAACCCTTATTTTTAATTCGGTTTCAGGACAAATTCCAGATAATCTTTCTGTAAAATGGGTTTCTTCTGATAATGCCATTGCTACAGTTGAAAAATCTACAAATGTAAATGGACTTGTAACAGGTGTTGGCGGTGGTGATGTAGTTATTTCAGCAATAACAGAAGATGGAATTCAAGTGGCATCCTGTAAAGTACACGTTAGAGTTCCAGTTACAGGCATTACACTTACAAAGGATATAGTTGAAACCTCATTATCAATGGAAACATATCAGCTTTCATATACCATTACTCCTTTAGGAGAGGGTGTAAATAGAAATGTTACTTGGTCTTCATCAAATACATCAGTAGCAACAGTTGATTCAAATGGTTTAGTAACATTTGTTTCACCAGGTAAAGCTACAATTATTTGTCAGACAGTTGATACAGGAGTTGACGGAACAAATCTTATTGCTACCTGCGAATTTTATGTTAATCAGCCGGTTACATCAGTAACCCTTGATTATACTGATGTAACATTAAAAATAGGTGATACTTTTAGAATTTCTGCTGAAGTAAAACCAGAAGATGCTACAAATAAAAAACTATGGTGGTCTTCATCAAACACTGATGTTATTACTGTAGATGAGACAGGACTTATGGCTGCAAAGGGTAGTGGTAATGCAACTGTTATTGTCCAGTCGGCAGATAGTGGTGTAATTGATGTTTGTAATGTTTCTGTTTATCAGCCAGTAGAAACAGTTACAATGAATACAAATACAATGACAGTAAGAAAAGGCACAATTTTCTGGCTTAATGCAACAGCTGGTCCGGAAGGTGCAGTTAATAAAACAATTATTTGGTCATCATCTGATACTTCAATAGCAACTGTTGATCAAACTGGTATGGTTACAGCGATAACTCCTGGTGAATGTTCAATTATTGCTACATCACAGGATTCTGGTGTTATGGCTAAATGTACAGTGGTTGTTACAGAACCTGTTTCAGGTATTTACCTCAATGCATCTTCTACAACATTGTATACAGGAGAAAAATTTGTAATTATTCCTACAGTTGAACCTGCAGAGGCAGACAATAAATCAGTTACATATCTTTCATCTGATACATCAGTAGCAACAGTTGATTCAAATGGTATTGTCACAGGAGTAAAGGGTGGAAGCGCAATTATTTTAGTTACTACGGTTGAAAGAGGACTTGTAGCAAGCATGAAAGTGACTGTATACGAGTTTGTAACTAAGATTACTATAAATAACGAGAGTCCATATATTAATTATGGTGTAACAAGAAGACTTACAGCTACAATCACTCCTACCTCAGCCACAAATCAGGGAGTAAACTGGTCGTCTAGCAATTCATCAGTTATTAGTGTTGCAGCTAATGGAAATATTACAGCAGTGGGCTATGGAAAAGCTACAATTACGGCTACAGCTAAAGATGGTAGTGGAATATATGCATCAGTAACAATTACTTCAGTACGTCCGGTTTCAAGTATATCGGTAAATCCAAGTTCGGTTACAGTTATGGAGGGATCATCAGTTGATGTATCAGCTTCAGTTAATCCTTCAAATGCTACCTTTAGAGATGTTAATTGGACTACATCAGATGGATCAATTGCAAAAGTAGACAATAGCGGAACAATTACTGGAGTTAAGGCAGGTTCATGTTATGTTACAGTTAAATCTACTGATGGTAATGATCTAACAGCCACTGTTAGAGTTACTGTAAAACCAGCAGTTCCAGCTACAGCAGTTGTTATTAATTCATCATCAATAACCATGATTCCTGGACAATCTAGACCATTAACAGCAAGACTAAGACCAACAAAGTCAACGGATGGTATAAAATGGGTATCTGGAGATACATCAATATGTACTGTTGATAAAAATGGAAATGTATATGCAAAGGGACAGGGTGTTACAAGCGTTTATTGTATAGCTGATTCAGGTGTAGAAGATGAATGTGAGGTTATAGTACTTGCACTGAATTCTTCAAATGTAACTATAGAACAGTATGATTATTACGATTTAGATGTTTTTGGTGCAACCGAGAGCATAAAGTGGTATACTAGTAATGCACGTGTTGCAACAGTTGCTAACGGTAAGGTAACTGGTCGTTCAGCAGGTAGCTGTTATATTACAGCTAATGTTAACGGTAAAATACTATATTGCCGTGTGACTGTAACAAAAATTCAAAAATAGCAAGGAGATTATTATTTATGAAATGCTCTAAATGTGGAGAAGAGGTTAATGCTAATCAGGGCTTTTGCTTAAAATGTGGCAACCCTATACAAGTGGATCCGGACTTCAATACAATCGAAGCAGAACTAGCTAGTAGCGTATCTGAATTATTAAATGATACTGATGAATTAGTTAATGACACATTAACAGATAATTTTGATGATGAAGAACCAATGAAAACTGTGGATGTACCTTATGATGAAATTAACATGCAGCTTAAAACGGTTGATATAACTAGAGACCAGGATAGAGAAGAGCCAAAGAAAAAAGAAGCTGTTAAAAATGTAGAAAAGATTGATGCCACAAAAAAGTCTGAAGGTACACCTGAAAATGAAAAAAAGAAAAATAAAAAATTAATAATTTCATGTTCAATTATTGGTGCAATAATTGTATTAGCATTAGCTATTGGAATTACTATCTTTGTTTCTTCTTATAATGCAAAAAAAACCCATGAAGGAAACTATGATTTAGCACAGGAAGCTAGCGATAAGAAGCAGTATGATGAGGCAATTGAATATGCCAAAAAAGCAGCTTCACTGGCCACTTCAGATAGAGAAGAAATAACTGCAAGATTACTATTAGATGAGATTTATAAGCTATCCAAAAAGGTAGATGATGATTATGCAGATAATCTTAAAGAACTGATTGGATTAGGTGAAACATCAACAGAAAATTATGTTACATTAGTAAAATATTATTATGAACACGCATATTATTCAAAAATTAATAAATTAACTATTACTATTTCAAATGCTGATGTGTTCAAGGCACTTTCAGATTACATACCACTAGCACCAGCTGCCGATCAGGAGAGTGGTGAATATGCTGGATATGTAGTTGTAAAGCTTTCATCAGATCCTGGATGTAAAATCTATTATACTCTTAATTCAGAAGATACACTTAATGGAGGTGTTGAATATACTGATGGAGTAAAAATCCTTGGAGAAGGAACAACAAAGCTTACCTGCTATAGCGTAGATGTAAATGGTATTGAAAGTCAAAGAGTTTCATATGAATATGTAATAAAAGAAGGTGAATTACAAGGACCGAAGGTTACTCCATCAAGTGGTTCATATTCTGAGTACATGACCATTACTGTAGAGGTTCCCGAAGGCGGTAAAGCATATTATACTTTTGATGGTACAGATCCAAATGCTGAATCTATGCTTTATTCGGAACCAATAGATATGCCACGAGGAACAAGTAAATTTAAAGTTATTGTATTTGACAAGTTTGGTTTACCAAGTGCTATAACTACCGAGTCTTATAATCTTAGCATATCTAGAGGTATTACGGTTAATGATAGTGTTTCCTTGATAAAGGATAAGCTTATAGAAGATGAGAAGATGGATGAAAATTACAAAACATCTTACGGAACTATGAGTGTGGAATATGATAAAAGCGCAGTAATAGGTAAAGATGAATTCTATATTTTTATTGCAACAGAAAATAATAATGAAGGAACAGTATTATCGGCAACGATATATGGAGTTAATACTTATGATAGCTCTATCAATACTGAAATAATAGATGCAAATGGTATTTACACGCTTCCAAATTTAGTTTCAGAAGAAACTACTACATCTGTTAACTAAAAATGTACCAGCTTGTTTAAAGTAAAGTTAATATTTACTTATGCAAGCTGGTACATTTTAGTTAACAAATAAGGTGTTAAAAAACTGAGTCATAAATTTCTTCAATGATATCACTTAGAACATTTTCTTCACATGGACCCTCAATATTTGTTGTGATTAGTTCTGAAATCTTATCACATCTTAATATGTAGAGCTCTTCTTGGGTATAATCATTAATATCATCAATTGAATTATCAATAATTTCTTTTGTAATGTTTGAATTAATATAATCTTTGATTTTATCAGTAGTATCAGCTTCTAAAACAATATCAGTTTTTAGTTTGTTTGCTGATATATATGAAACAATACCTGTAATAATAAATATAACAAATACGATACCCATAACAATATTCATCATTATTTTAGTAACACTACTAAATGAAAGCTTGATAATATCAAGGTCTAATAAAATAAGTACTACAACACCAAGAATACCAATAAAAAGTAGACTAAATGCAGATTCCATATTGTTTTTGTATTTTGCTTGTGTTTTTGTTTCAGCCATAGGCCCTCCTAAATTGATTGTACTTTTTGTTTATAAAATGCCACAAGTTTAAAAGGTTAAAACATATCATACTTGTATGAAAGGTTATTTGACCTTTTGACCCTAATATCATATAATAAAACTCGGATATTAACAAGAAAATCGGAGAAAAATATGCGAATAGATATTATTTGTGTTGGGAAGATTAAAGAAAAATACTTTAAAATGGCAATAGATGAGTATTCTAAGAGACTTAGTAGATATATTAAATTAAATATTATTGAGGTTTTAGATGAGCCAACTGTGGAAAATGCTTCACTTGCTACAGAAGAAGCTATAAAGAAAAAAGAGGCAGAGCGCATTATTAAGAATATTAAAAATGATTCATATGTGGTTACTTTAGAAATAAATGGAAATATGTTAGATTCAATGCAATTGTCTTCAAAAATAGAAGAAATAGGTGTAAAGGGATATGGAAGTATTACGTTTATTATTGGAGGTTCTATTGGACTTCATAAAGATGTGTTAAAACTTAGTAATTATCCACTTAGCTTTTCTAAAATGACATACCCACATCAACTTATGAGAGTTATTTTGTTGGAACAAATATATAGGAGTATGAGGATTTCAAACAACGAGCCTTATCATAAATAATATAAATAAAATTATTTATACTATAATTTTTAAAAATATAATTATTAGAAATAAAATTATTAGAAATATAATTATTTATAAAAAAGGAGACTGACATGTCAAAATACGAGGAATTAATTAACAAACAAAAAGAAATGTATCCATATACTGTGGCAACAAACCTTGTTTTTTGGGATATGCAAACTCTCACACCAAAGTTAGCAATGGATAACATGGTTGAAGCTACAACAGCTCTTGCAACAAAAAAATTCAAAATGAGTATTTCACCAGAGTATGGAAAACTTATCGATGAAGTTATAGAGGAAGAGTTTGATAGTCTTGATGAGCTAAAAAAAGAGTGCGTTAGAAGATTAAAGAAGGATTATGATGAATACAAAATGGTTCCAGTAGACTTCTTTGAAAAGTATCAGGAGACATTGGCTAAAGCACAAGATATTTGGGTTACTGCAAAAAAAACAAACGATTATAATTTATTTAAACCATATTTAGAAAATCTTGTAGAAATGAAAAAACAGCTTATTAAATTTAGAAAGCCAGATTGCAAAGATATTTATGATGCTATGTTAGACGACTATGAAGAAGGAATGCATAAGGAAATTATTGATAAAATATTTGCTGAAATTAAGGAGGAATTAATTCCTTTTGTAAAAGATATTTTATCGAAACCAGCCTTTGATGAAAGTAAATTTAAAGGAAATTATTCAAAACATAAGCAAGAAGAAATTAGCCGTATGCTTTTAGAATATATGGGATTTGATTTTAAACATGGTGCTATAGCTGAAAGTGAACATCCGTTTACAATGAGTGTATCACATGGAGATGCTAGAATTACAAATCATTATTATGAGGATGATATAATTAATCCAATGTATAGCATTATTCATGAAGGTGGGCATGGGATTTTCGAACAAAACATTGATGAAAAATATTATTATACACCTATGGAAAATATAAACTTTTTAGGCTTACACGAAAGTCAATCAAGATTTTATGAGAATATCCTAGGTAGAAATATTAATTTCTGGAAGCCTATATATTCAAAGATTCAGGATGCATTTGATGATTATAAAGATATAACATTAGAAGAATTTTATAGACAGATTAATAACGTAAAACAAAATCTTATTAGAATTGATTCTGATGAAGTAACATATTGTTTTCATATTATTCTTAGATATGAAATTGAAAAGGAATTGTTTGCTGGAAATATTACTGTTGATGAGCTTCCAAAAATATGGGCTGATAAGATGGAAGAATATATAGGTATTAGACCAAAAGACGACACAACAGGTGTTTTACAGGATTCTCATTGGTCAGGAGGAAGCTTTGGATATTTCCCTTCATATTTATTAGGTTCAATCTATGATGGAATGTTTATAGATGCTATTAATGAAAAACTTGGAGATATAGATGAAATTCTTGCTGCTGGAGATATTAAAAAAATTACAAAGTTCTTAAATGAAAATATTCATCAATATGGTTCATTCTATAAGCCAAATGAAGTAATAAAAAATGTGTGCCAAAAGGAACTATCTGCAAAACCATTAATAAAGTATTTTAAGGATAAGTATTCTAAAATTTATGATTTATAGATTAAAACTTGTTATTTATAGATTAAAATTCACGAATTATATATAAAACTTTAATAGTGTAAGAATAATTATTTTTGAATTAAATATATATTAATAGTTAAAACACAATATATGAAATAGTATTCATATCAATTGAGCAATCTTTTGATATGAATATTTTTTTTGTACAGGCATATATTTAGTTTAAAGGAGGTAATATGGAGTAATGGTAACTGAAAATAATCCAGAAATTAAAGGTGTTGCCATA
>CAZNKR010000018.1:0-15845 GCA_964573715.1 uncultured Roseburia sp.
CCTTGAATATAAAGGATATATAAAAACAAAAGGGGTGTCAGACTTGACACTACCTACAAATAGAAAGAGGGAAAAAAATGAGAAAGCAAATCAAAATTTATGGTGTTGTAACAGCTCTGTTAGCTACATTGTTAGTTTCAGGTTGTTCTGTTGGCGTTGGAGAGAAAAAAGGTGAGTCAAGTGATGCAAGTAGTACTACTTACAAAAATCCAATGGAAGAAATTGTGATGGAGGAAACCATTATTGACGATGGAAAGGTAGTATTGTCTCCAGAACAGGTTCAAGCTATTTGTTATAATTGGTCTGGAGGAGATAGTTCAAGTTGGGAGAGCTTAAAAGGACAAATACTTGGAGTGGACCTAAACACTATTGATTTCTTATTGGATGGAAGTGGATATGAAAGATTTAATAAGACATCTGGTACAGGTTTATTTGGATTAACATATAGCGTAAGTGATTCAGAAAAGGAAGAATACAATAAAGGAAAGTACTATTACAATAAAAATGGAGAAAAAGATGTACTTATTCCAATGGAAGATGTATTTAGTATTGTAGAGAAAGATAAAAACTTTAGATTAGATGACATAATTAATTACGATCACACATGTGAAGAAATTGGTGATGGTGAGTATAAAATTGTTTTTAAGGTAAAAAACACAGAAGATATATATGTGCGTCTATTATTTACGGAGTACAAGGATGTGGTTCATATAAAATCAGGTTTAGCAATGCTTTATAAAGGTAATGACGAATATAATTTTGACTGGATATTCAATTTATATACTCAATATGATGCATTAAAATCATCAATGTTAGATGAACCAAAGGGAATGCTAAAACAATCAGCAGGTATTGAACAAGGCTCAGTGACTGATTCTGGTCTCGTAATAAAAATGAATTTAGCAGACTCATTTGATGAGAAATTCTATTCTGAAAAATTAAATACAAATTATGTAATGAGTTATGTCTTATATAAAAAGACGGATAATGGTTGGGATGAAATCTCTATGCTCCCAGATGTAGAATTTGACGAAACTTGTCAAAACTGTTTAGGAACATCAATATATAGAATATATGTTGATTGGAGTGAAGCCTATGGAATATTAGAACAGGGCGACTACAAAATAAAGTTTGGACAACCTCAAACAGAAATCGATACGGAAGACTATTTTATAGAAGAGTATGAATTCACAGTTAAATAGAGAGGTACAAAATGATAAGTAAAACAAACATATTTAAAATTTGTTTGATAATTCCAGTGGTGTTTTTACTTCGCTTATCCTACATCACCATGCCTGAAAAGACGGAACAACCATTTTTTGCCTCATTCATTTATGGAATGTTTGGATGTAGCAAAACAATTGAAGATACGCGTTTTAATCAGATGCTTACTGGATTAGCATTCATTCTTTTATTCTTTATATTGTTTGGAACATACATATATAATGATTTGAGGATTAGTAGTATCTATGCATTTACCAGAGTAAATAATAAGTCATGTTGGATTTTAAAGAAGATTCTAAGCTTATTTGTATTTGCATTATCGTATTCTATTATTTGCGTTACGATTAATGTATTAATAACATATTGTAAATGTGAAAATGCAAATATTGGAAGTGGGGAAATTGTTTTACTAATTAAAGTAATATTGTTAACGACAATGCTTCTTTGGACACTTTCAATTCTTTCTAATTTATTGGCTAGTTTTATAGGCGGATACATAAGTACATTTGTGGTTATTGGCATTTATACTATATCAACATATATTTCTGCCAATTGCATTAATATGAATATAGGCAGTTCGTTTTTTGTTAGAAGAATAAATCCTACCGCAAACCTTATGTTTTTTTGGGAATTATGTAAATTTAGAGAATCAGTTATATATTGGATAATCTGTGCAGCTATTATAATCATTCTATATTATTTATATGTAAAATATGCCGATATTGGACTTAATGACAAGGAAAAACAATAGTACATTGAAAGGATAACAATGAAATTAGAATTAAAAAATATAAATAAAAAAATTGGAAATAAGACTATTTTAGATGATGTAAATCTTGCGCTGGAAAGTGGTAAAGCTTATGGTTTTGTTGGAAAAAATGGATCTGGAAAAACCATGTTATTTAGACTGATTGCAGGAATTATTAAAACTTCTAGTGGTGAAATGATTTTAGATGGAAATAAGCTTACTAAAGAATTATGTAATTATCTTTCTATTGGATTGATGATTGAAAATATTGGTTTATATCCTGAATTTACTGGATACAGCAATCTTTCTAATTTGGCGAAAATAAGAAAAAAGATAGGAAAAAACGAGATAATAGAGGCTATTAATAGGGTAGGGCTAGATCCAGATGATAAAAGAACAGTTAGAAAATATTCATTAGGAATGAAGCAAAGAATTGTTCTTGCACAAGCAATAATGGAAAAACCAGATATCTTGATTATGGATGAACCCACAAATGGAATTGATGAAGATGGAATTAATCTTTTTTACCAAATTATTAAAGAGGAAAAAGATAGAGGTGCTATAGTATTAATTTCTAGTCATAATTCCGAAGAAATTAATGATTTATGCGATGAGATATATTCTGCTGCAGCTGGAAAATTTGCTAAGGTTTTGTAAATGCAAGGGATTTAAGTATGGATTATTATTTATATAATAATTTTTAAAATTCATATAATAAATTTTAAAATCCCACTTTACTTTTTTTGTTTAATGAGTTAAAATGATAAAAAATTTAAAGGCAGGTAAATCATATGAAAATGAAAAAAATTATTGCTTTATGTTTATCTTTGATGATGATCTTTTTAGTATCAGCATGTGGAGTTGATGACAAGAAGTCTGATAATGCTGATACAGTAACTATAGGTATTGTTCAAATTATGGAACATGCTTCTTTGAATACTATCAGAGATGCTATCGTAGACGAATTAAAAGAATTAGGATATGTTGATGGAGAAAATTGTAAAATTGATTGTCAACAGGCTAATGGTGAGGCTAGTAATGTAGCTTCTATTCTTCAAAGCTTTGAGGGAGAAGGAGCAGATATAATTATTGCTATTACAACACCTTGTGCACAGGCAGCAGCACCTTATTCAGAAAAGATACCAGTTGTGTTCTCAGCAGTTACAGATCCAGTTGCAGCTGAAATTGTAGACTCATTAGAAAGTACTGGCGGAAATATTACAGGTACTTCAGATGCATTGGATATTACACAGATTTTAGATTTTGCATTAACAGTTACACCAGACATAGAAAACCTAGGTTACTTGTACAATTCAGGGGAAGCTAATTCAGTAGCTTGTCTTGAAAAGGTTAAAAATTATTGTGAGAGTAAAAATATTGTTGTAAAGGAAGCGGCAGTTACAAATACATCTGAAGTTCAGCTTGCATGTGAAAATTTATGTGGAGATGTTGATGCAATATTTAGTCCAAATGACAATACTATTGCAGGAGCTATGAGTGTTGTTGCTCAAGTAGCAAATGAAGCTAAAATACCGGTTTATGTTGGGGCTGATTCAATGGTTAAAGATGGTGGACTTGGCACTGTTGGAATAGAATATACAGATCTTGGTAAAGAAACTGCAAGAATGGCAGTTTCAATATTAAAGGGTGATAAGGTAGCTTCAGAAATTCCAGTTAAAGTATTTGTTGAAGACTTAAGCATATATGTAAATACAACAACAGCAAAGGAAATTGGGGTAACTATTCCTGATGCAATATTAACAGGAAACAAAACAATTACATTTGAATAAATAACAATAAAACATATTTATATCCAATAAGAAATGGGATAAAGAATACTCCTGTTTATGCTTGTATGAATATATTTTAAATGATAAAATAGAGATGGTTTTTGCCATCTCTATTTTTTTAAAAGAAGAGATTTAAATGAAAAATTGTTTGGTTAAAGGAAAGGTCGTTTTATGAATAAAAGAAAAGTTATATCATTTATACCTAAATTGGTTTTAGTCGTTTTTTTGCTGTTAATTATTAATACAAAGTTAACAACAACACAGGTTAGTGGAGCATTAGAATTAGGATTAATGTATTCCCTATTAGCACTTGGCATATTTATTTCCCTTAGAATATTGGATATTCCTGACTTGACTGTTGATGGAAGTTTTACGCTTGGTGTTGCTGTATCGGTTATCTTTGCATATAATGGTCATCCAGTTTTGGGGATATTATTATCAATAGTAGCAGGGGCATTGGCTGGAGTGGTAACCGGAGCGTTACAGACAAAGCTTCATGTACAGCCTATTTTGGCAGGAATTATTACGTTAACAGCTCTTTATTCTATAAATCTACATATTATGGATGGAAATCCGAATATATCCCTTTGGAAGAAAAATACAATTTTTTCAATTATAGGAGATATGCTTCCAGAAGGCGCACCTGTGAAAATTATAGTTAGCGGTGGTATACTTCTCATTGTTTGTGTTGTATTATACTGGTTTTTAAATACTCAGTTAGGAATGTCAATTAGAGCAACTGGAGACAATGAATATATGGTAAGAGCATCATCTATAAGCTCTGATCGTATGAAAATTATTGGCTTTGCTATTGCAAATGCGTTGGTTTCCTTATGTGGTGGTGTTATTTGTCAGTATCAGTCATATGGTGATGCAAATGGTGGTACTGGTATGTTGGTTGCAGGATGTGCTTCAATTATCATAGGTGAAGTGTTTTTTGGAAATCATACAATTATTTCATGCATTTTATCTTCTGTTATAGGTGCCACAGCTTATAGATTTATTCTCAGCTTTGCTATTTCTATTGGAATGGAAGCTATGGATTTTAAACTATTTTCTGCGATTATCGTTGCTATAGCCATAAGCATTCCAACAATAAAAAAGCTTTCAGTTAATTTGATTAAACGTATAAAAGATAAGGAGGAGCAGGAAAATGCTTAAACTTAATAATGTTAATATTACATTTAATAAAGGAACTGTAAATGAACGTAAGGCACTTAAAAACATGAATTTACATATAGAAAATGGGGATTTTGTAACTGTAATAGGTTCTAATGGCGCAGGAAAATCCACCCTTATGAATGCTATATGTGGAAGCTATCAGGTAGATAGTGGTCATGTGTATCTTGATGGGAAGGATATAACTAGACTTAAGGAACACCAGAGAGCAAAATATATTGGAAGGTTATTTCAGGATCCATTAAAGGGTACAGCACCAAATATGACTATTGAAGAAAATCTTGGACTTGCCTATGGAAGAGGAAAAAAGAGAACACTTTCCTTTGGCATATCGAAAAAAGATATAGAGGTATTTCGTGAAAAGCTATCTGCACTTGGACTTGGTCTTGAAGATAGAATGAAAACACCGGTTGGACTATTATCAGGAGGACAAAGACAGGCTCTTACTCTTATGATGGCCACCATAGTTACACCAAAGCTTCTTTTGTTAGATGAACATACTGCTGCTCTTGATCCTAAAACAGCTCAAAAAGTAATGGAGATAACAGACAAGCTTATTAAAGATAACAATATAACTACATTAATGATTACACATAATATCCAGAATGCATTGGAATATGGTAATAAGACTCTTGTATTAAATCAAGGCGAGTTGTTAATGAAAATCGAAGGGGAAGAACGAGTAAATATGTCAACAGAAAAATTGATGGAAATGTATTCAAAGAGTGGAGCACAGACCATGTCGGATAGAGCACTTTTGGGATAGAATGATTTTAAAGATTTGAAATATTTCATCATAGATAAGAGTAAAATTAAAGCCTCCCTACAGGATAATATCACTTGATTACAAGGATATTTCCTAGGGGAGGCTGTTTTATTAATTCAAACTATAAACCTTATCTGCTATTACTGCAGCTCCTGGCTCTAAAGTACCATTTGACTGATTTGTTTTATCATTAAAGATTACAAGAGGAGCAACCCAATCTTGGTTGAAAGTATAGCTGTATGTACCATCTGATTCTACGGTCATTTCTGTACCAGGCCATGCAGCACTTTCTTTTACGTAGCTGTATGTTGTTTCGTCATATACATAACAGTAAATCGTATCTGCCCAATTTGCTGGCTTCTCAAAGTAAATTTTTGTTCCTGACATAATTGTATCTTGTTTTTTGAAGATATAGGAAATATTTGTTTTATTACCTGCTTCATTTTCACCAGAAAGAGTTAATCTTAAAATTTCTGATGGCTTAAGATCATTACCAATAGTAATTACATCACCATTAGAGAACTCTGTTTGTGCACCACCGTTAATTGAATATGTGGATTTGACTGAGTTTGTAGATTCTAATGTAACGTCCAATGAATCTCCAATAAAGTTTCCTTGTGTATCATCAGCTACCTTAACAACGGCAGGAGTAGCTAAATCTACGTAACCTTCATTGTAAAGTACTACTGCGGTCTTTCCATCACATGTAGTTGTGATTTTTCCATCTGAAACGGTATATTTTGTACCACTTACTCTATCTGTATATTCGCCATTTTCAAGGGAAGTTTCAAATGTTCCTTCGAACTTATTAGATCCGGCATTAATAATTACCAATCCTTTTGTTCCACGTTCGATAGCTAAAACAGATTTGTTTGAGTCTTCTGGGTTGTAAAGTTTTTCGGTAAGGCCTGTCATTGCATTTCTAAATCTGTTAGCTGCTACAACAGTAGGATCTTTATAAAGATTATCGCCAACCATTCCGATTTTATTGAAGTTGCCCCACATATTTGATGCTGTTGCACCATAAGGTCTAGCAAAGAATAAAGGAGTTCCAACATCTCTAGCAGCAAGCAATGTCCAAGCTAAAACAATTTTTTCGTTTGTAATGGAATTGTATGTGGTTTCGTCACCAGTATAATTATCATGTGATTCAACCCAAGTTACAACATTAGGAGAAGCATCACCAATCTTTAAATCTGTTATTGAATTCGCATACAACAATGTAGAAGAAAATGAATTTCTTATAATTGAACCATATGAACTTGCTGTAGTTGCGCCAATGGCTTCTATGTAATCAGCTAAACGTTCTGAACCATCCTGTAAGCATTCACCATACATAAATAGAGAGCTGGCATTTGTTACCTCGGTTGTAACTCTGTCCCAGAAGTTGTTTGGAAGATTAGGATCATCTTGAGGATCACCATCTAGGCCAATATGTTTTGCAGTATCATATCTAAATCCATCTGCACCACATGCGATACATTCATTTAAGTATGAGATGAAATAATCCTGAAAATCAGGGTTTTCTGTATTTACATCATATAGACCGCCAACGGCATTTAATGTACATTGACTTCTGTCACTATAATCACTGATTTCAGTATATCCATCTGAATGATAAAGATTATCAATACCACCAACTGCATTAAGTAGATTTTCATTAATTGCTTCAGTTGCCTTTGTTGTATGGTTTGGAGCAACGTCTACTAAAACTTTTATTCCGTAGGAATGTGCAACTTCACACATCTTCGTAAATTCTTCAGATGTTCCAAGCTGATAGTTTCCTATTGTCCAATCAGTAGGCTGATAATGGTAATACCATTTGCCTTGACCAAAAAGTTCCATACCAGCGTCACCACCATCATAACAAGCGTTAATAGGTGAGGTCTGAATTGTTGAATATCCAGCCATTGCAATGTCTTCTAATGATTCTGTAATTGTCTCAAATGACCATGAGAAGCAGTGAAGAATTGTACCATCTTCTGTTTTATCTCTTAGTCCGTAAGCGTTGTCAGTAGCTTCAGCAGATGGATTATTATTGCTTCCATTTGTTGCTTCGCTGCTATCATTTTTGCCAGAACAACCAGCAAGAGCTGTAGCAGTCATAACAGCAGTAAGTGCTAATGCTAATAGCTTATTTTTTCTCACTTTAAATACCTCCTTTTGAATGTGAACTTTTGCACAATAACCAGATATATTTTACCATTTATTTGTTAAAAAATAAATAGCAAAAGACAATAATGAAAAAATTTTGCAATTTTTAAAAAATGATAGGATTATGTTAATACAGATATTATCATATAAGATTAATATGTGAAGTAAATGTATAATGATATTACATGTGAATAGTGAAAAAATACCAAATAAATACGAAATATATACGAGGAAAAATATGGAAAAAAAGACAACTCTATTTAGTTTAACATGGCCGATATTGATAGAAGCATTCTTCTTTATGTTATTAGGAAGCGTTGATATTTTCATGCTTAGTCAGTATTCGGATAATTCAGTGGGAGCAGTGGGCGTAGTTAATCAGATTGTTAGTATGTCTGGATTGGTTTTTGCTATTGTTACATCTGGAACAGCTATAATTTGTGCACAGTATATTGGAGCGGCTAAGTCAAATGAAGAAAAGAACAGACTTATAGGATCAGCTCTACAAGTAAATGCCATAATGGGAATAGTTATGAGCTTTATTATGTTTGTTTTTGCAAAACAATTACTTAATTTTATGAATCTAGATCCAAAGCTTATGGACGATGGAATGGCTTATATGACCATTGTTGGAGGATTTGTATTTGTCCAGGCCATTGAAAATACATTTTCAGCAGTACTACGTTCTCATGGGAAAACAAAGATATGTATGGTAGTTACATTGGTAATGAACCTTATAAATATTGTAATGAACTATTGCTTGATATTTGGAATTGGACCAATTCCAAGCATGGGTGTTAGAGGAGCAGCAATATCCACAACCTTTAGTAAGTGTGTTGCATTATTTGTACTTGGAATTATTATGTTTAACACAGTAGTAAAGGATTTTAAGATAAAAGATATACTAATGTATCATGGATTAGAAATAAAGAAGATATTATCTCTTGGAATTCCATCAGCTGGAGAAACTATTGCTTATAATGTTGCAAGACTGATGATTACAAGAATATTAACAACGATTGGAACAGCAGCGGTTATCGCTAATTCATACATAAGCACTATAACAAACTATAATTATTTATTTGCAGTCGCAATTGCTCAAGGTACAGCTATAATGATTGGTTGGAAAATTGGAGCGAAGAAAAAGGAAGAAGCCTATAAGCTATGTCTTAACTCCTTTTGGAAAGGACTAGCTGTATCAATGGCTATCACTATGTGCTGTATAGTTTTTGGAAAATACATATTGCATTGGTTTACAGATGATACCACTATTATCGAATTGGGAATGACGGTATTTATTATTGATATTATAAATGAAGCAGGAAGATGTGCAAACCTTGTTATTATTAATGGATTAAGAGCAGCGGGAGATGTAAAGTTTCCTGTTTGTGCAGGGGTATTTTCTATGTGGGGAGTTGGAGTTTTGTTTGCATACATATTTGGCATAGTTTTAGGCTGGGGATTCCCAGGTGTATGGCTAGCGATGGGACTTGATGAAGTGGTGAGAGGTGTAACAATGTACATTAGATGGAAAACTAAGAAGTGGCAGAAGTTTGCACATTAAGTGAAGTATCACAGAGGAACAAAGGTGATTGCTATTAGTGATGTATCCGGAGGAATAATAAGAGAAGAAGGCCTTGATATTGATGAAATATCGGAGTTTATTGCTAATAAAAAACTTTTAATGGACTATGAAGCAGAAGGTGTAAAACATATTTCAAACGAAGAATTACTTGAATGTGATTGTGATGTGTTAATACCTGCTTTTAAGGTTTCAAAAGAGTGTGATTGTACAATGAGATATGCAGCATATATTGTTGCACTTAGAAAATTAGATTACGCGGAAAGAATCAAAGGAATTTTCCCATAAAATTAATAATGATAAGATAAAATAAAAAATTCGTCGTAAATTGCTACGACGAATTTTTTTATTTTATCTAGATATTATTTATTAAGTGCTGCATTTACAAAACCTTTGAACAATGGATGTGGTCTATTTGGTCTTGATTTAAATTCTGGATGAGCTTGAGTGGCAACAAACCAAGGATGATCCTTTAATTCTACCATTTCTACAATACGTCCATCTGGAGAAATACCAGATAAAATCATACCATTATCGGTAAGCGCAGTTCTGAAATCATTGTTTACTTCATATCTATGACGATGACGTTCATGAATAATCTCAGCACCATATACCTCATAAGATTTAGAAGCTTTGTCTAGTACACATGGATAAGAACCGAGTCTTAATGTTCCACCAATATCTTCAACACCGTCTTGATCTGGCATAAGATGAATAACTGGATGTGTTGTGTTAGGATCAAGTTCAACACTGTGTGCGTCATTAAAGCCTACAACATTACGTGCAAATTCTACTATTGAAAGCTGCATACCTAAGCAAAGACCAAGGAATGGAATCTTGTTTTCTCTTGCATATTGGATAGCATAAATCTTGCCATCAATACCACGATTACCAAAACCACCTGGAACTAAAATGCCAGTTACATCACTGAAAACCTCAGCTGAATTTTCCTTTGTAACAGTTTCAGAATCAACCCATTTGATGTGTACTGTTGCATCGTTTGAAATACCAGCGTGCTTTAGGGATTCAACAACGGAGATATAAGCATCATGAAGCGAAATATATTTACCAACTAAGGCAATATTAACATCCTTTGAAGGATTTTTAGCTTTTTTTACCATTTCTGTCCATTCCTTTAAATCTGGAACTGGACAATCAAGCTTCAAACATTCACATGCAACTTCTGCTAAATGTTCAGCTTCCATAGCAAGTGGTGCTTCGTATAAAACATCAACATCAAGATTTTGTAAAACGTGATTGTTTGGTACATTACAGAATAATGCAATTTTATCTTTTAGGTTTGAATCAAGTGGATATTCAGAACGACAAACAATAATGTCTGGCTGTATACCCATTCCTTGAAGCTCTTTAACAGAGGCTTGTGTAGGTTTTGTTTTCATCTCACCTGAAGAACGAAGGTAAGGGATAAGTGTAACATGGATAAGTATAGCATTCTCGCGTCCTATCTCGTGCTGGAACTGACGAATGGATTCTAAGAATGGCTGACTCTCTATATCACCAACTGTACCACCAACTTCGATAATAGCTATCTCAGTATCAGTAGTAGTTGTAAAGTTTCTATGAAAACGGCTCTTGATTTCATTGGTAATATGAGGGATAACCTGAACAGTGCCTCCGCCGAAATCACCTCTACGTTCTTTTGAAAGAACTGACCAATAAATCTTACCAGTAGTAACATTCGAATTCTTTGTAAGGCTTTCATCTATAAATCTCTCATAGTGACCAAGGTCAAGGTCAGTTTCTGCACCATCATCGGTAACGAAAACTTCACCATGCTGAATAGGGTTCATAGTACCTGGGTCAATATTGATATAAGGGTCAAATTTTTGCATTGTGACTTTGTAGCCACGAGCTTTAAGTAAGCGTCCAAGTGAAGCAGCGGTAATACCTTTGCCAAGACCTGAAACAACTCCGCCTGTTACGAATACGTATTTTACTGGCATTTTGTTTTCCTCCTCGTAAATGAATAAAATAATATAGATTATTAGAATAAGAAGCAATAGCTTCAAAATAATATAATGCATTTGAACATTAAAGAACCATTATACAACGTATCAAATATATTTTCCACTACAAATTTGTAAAAATGATTAAGTAAATTTGCAATTATATGGGGAAAATCTCCAAAAAAAGAAATAGGATCATAAAAATATTCCTTAAATATCAAATTATTAATTACATAAATATTAAAAAATTAAATTTTTCACAAAACCTTTATAATTATTCTGTATATTTTACAATATCATTATTGATTTATGTGGAAAAAATCTTTATAATTGCTTTATCTTGTGGAAACTATAAAATTAGAATAACCAATATAGGATTATATCATATATTAAAAAGATTTCCCATTATTTAAATATAATTATTTGCAAGTTTACTTGTATAAGAGAAGAGAGGTTACAATGGAGAATAACTTTAACAACAATCCGAATAACAATAACCAAAATCCTAATAACAGGGACAATGGAAACAAGAAAAAACAAAATATTGTTATATTCGTGATTGCACTTATTTTTACAGCATTAGCAGTATCAGCACTTACAAGCTTATATACAAGTGCTACATCAGAGGAGATTACTTATGATAAGTTCCTTGATATGATTGAACAGGATCAAGTCAAATCAGTAGTTATTTCATCTTCGGGCAAGATTACAATTACCCCAAATGATAATAATGAATTAAGCACAAACAGCAAGACTGGTCTTAAGATGACTTATTATACTTCAGCTATTAGCGTGGATGCACTTTATGAAACACTTGAAGCTTCAGGAGTTGAATTTAAGGCTGATGCATCGGATTCAGGTTCAACAATAATAGAACTAATTTTGTCATGGGTTATTCCATTTGTGCTTATTTACTTCTTTATGGGATTCATATTCAAACGTATGGGTGGCGGTGGCGCTATGAGCGTTGGGAAATCTAAAGCAAAGATGTATATGCAAAAGGAGACAGGTGTTACATTTAAGGATGTAGCGGGTCAGGATGAAGCCAAAGAATCTCTTACTGAAATCGTTGATTTCTTGCACAATCCTGCAAAGTACGCAAGTATTGGAGCAAAGCTTCCAAAGGGTGCTTTGTTAGTTGGACCTCCAGGTACTGGAAAAACACTTCTTGCAAAAGCGGTAGCAGGAGAAGCAAATGTACCATTTTTCTCTTTATCAGGTTCGGATTTTGTTGAATTATATGTTGGTGTTGGTGCTTCTAGAGTTAGAGACTTATTTAAACAGGCACAGCAAAATGCACCATGTATAATTTTTATAGATGAAATAGATGCTATTGGTAAAAGCCGTGATTCCAAGTATGGTGGAGGAAATGATGAACGTGAACAGACACTTAATCAGCTTCTTTCTGAGATGGATGGATTCGATTCATCGAAAGGCCTTCTTATTTTAGCTGCTACAAATAGACCAGATGTATTAGACAAAGCTTTACTTAGACCAGGTAGATTTGACAGAAGAATTATTATTGACAAGCCAGACCTTAAAGGCCGTATAGAAACCTTAAAGGTTCATTCAAAAAATGTAGCAATGGACGAAACAGTAGATTTAGATGCTATAGGTTTAGCGACCTCAGGAGCAGTTGGTTCTGATCTTGCCAATATGATTAATGAAGCTGCTATCAATGCTGTTAAGCATGGAAGAAATGCTATTTCACAAGCAGACCTGTTTGAATCAGTAGAGGTTGTAATAGCTGGAAAAGAAAAGAAAGATAGAATTCTTAGTGTTACAGAAAAGAAGACAGTGGCATATCATGAAGTTGGACATGCACTTATCACAGCCCTTGAAAAAAATGCAGAGCCAGTTCAAAAGATTACAATTGTTCCAAGAACTATGGGCTCTTTAGGCTATGTTATGCAGGTTCCAGAGGAAGAAAAATATCTGATGTCAAAGGATGAACTTCTTGCTCGTATTACAACACTTCTAGGTGGACGTGCTGCTGAAGAAATTGTATTTGATACAGTTACAACGGGTGCATCAAATGATATGGAAAAAGCAACCGAACTTGCAAGAGCCATGATTACACAATATGGTATGTCAGATAAGTTTGGTCTTATGACTCTTGAAAATGTTGAAGATAAGTATTTATCAGGCCGAACATCTCTTAATTGTTCAGATGTTACCGCAGCAGAGATAGATGTCGAGGTAAAAGAACTTCTAAAGGCATGCTTTACAAAAGCAAAAGGTATGTTGTTAGAAAATAAAGAAGCCTTGGAAGAAATTGCAAAGTTCCTTTATGACAAAGAAACCATTACTGGCGCTCAATTTATGGAAATATTCAAAAGCATAAAGGGCGAAGAATTAACAGATAAAGAAGCATCAACAGACAAAGAAACGTTAATTGATGAAGTATCCCATGAAATAAATTTGGATAATAACGAAAAAGTAAATGATACTGTAGATATGTAATTTATTATAGGAATTAATATGTTTGATATCGAAGAAGAATTAAAGAAACTCCCGGCTTCACCGGGAGTCTATTTAATGCATAATGCAAATGATGAAATAATATATGTTGGAAAGGCTATTAGCCTAAAAAATAGAGTGCGTCAATATTTCAGGAAGAACAACAAAACGGCGAAAATAGAAAAAATGGTTTCTAATATTAGCTATTTTGAATATATTGTAACAGATTCTGAACTTGAAGCACTTATTTTAGAATGCAATCTTATAAAAGAACATCGCCCTAGATATAACACAATGTTAAAGGACGATAAAACATATCCATATATAAAGGTGACAGTTTCAGAACAATATCCAAGAATCCTTTTTGCAAGAGAAATGAAGAAGGATAAATCTAGATATTTTGGACCATATACAAGTGCAGGAGCTGTAAAAGATACCATTGAGCTTTTAAGAAAAATATATAAGATACGTTCTTGCAACCGAAGACTCCCAGAGGATATAGGTAAAGGACGTGCATGTCTAAACTATCACATAAATCAGTGTAGTGGTCCATGTATGGGATATATTTCTAGTGATAAATATAAGAAAAATATAAATTCTGCAATAGAGTTTTTAGATGGAAAGTATGATAAGGTGTTAAAATCTCTGGAAGAAAAAATGTTTGGTGCATCTGAAATCATGGACTTTGAGAAAGCAGCAGAATACAGAGATTTGTTGAATAGTGTAAAAGCCATAGCTCAAAAACAAAAGATAACATCCGATGAATTTATGGATAGAGATGTTATTTCATATGCCTCTGAAGATTTTGACGCAGTAGTTCAGGTTTTCTTTATAAGAGATGGAAAACTTATGGGCAGAGAACATTTTCATATGGCAACAGCATATATGGAAAAAGGAGAACAAATACTTGAAAGCTTTATTAAACAGTATTATTCTGGAACCCCATTTGTGCCAAAGGAAATTCTTTTGCCAATAAAGCTTGCAGATGATGAACTTATTAGTCAATGGCTAGGAAATGTTAGGGGCTCTAAGGTGAGAATACTTACACCACTTAAAGGTGAAAAAGAAAAGATGGTGGAGCTTGCAACTAAAAATGCCAAACTTGTTCTTACTCAAGACAGAGACAAAATAAAAAGACAAGAAGAGAAGACCATTGGTGCGGCTAAAGACTTATTTGATACATTGGGAATTTCTTCAAATACAAATAATTATCGTATGGAAGCCTTTGATATTTCTAACACAGCTGGAATGCTTTCGGTTGGTTCAATGATTGTATACGAAAAAGGCAGACCAAAAAGAAATGATTATAGGAAATTTAAAATAAAGACGGTAATTGGACCAGATGATTACAGCAGTATGAGAGAGGTGCTTACTAGAAGATTTGAACATGGTATAGCGGAAAAAAATGAGTTAGAGGATAATGATTTATCCTTTGGCAAATTTTCAAACTTTCCTGAATTAATAATGATGGATGGTGGAATGGGCCAGGTAAATATTGCCCTAGAAGTGCTAGATGGTCTAAAAATCAATATTCCTGTGTGCGGTATGGTAAAAGATGATCATCATAGAACACGTGGACTTTTCTATAATGGATTGGAAATCCCTATTGATACACACGGAGAAATGTTCAAGCTTATTACAAGAGTACAGGACGAAGCACATAGATTTGCAATAGAATTTCATAGGAGCCTAAGAGGTAAAAACCAAATCAAGTCAATACTAGATGATATTACTGGAATAGGTGCAACGCGAAGAAAAGCCTTAATGAAATATTTTAAATCAATAGAGGAAATTAAAAGGGCTTCTGTGGAGGAACTTAAGGAGGTTCCTTCTATAAATGAAAAAGCAGCTAGAAACATTTATTTATTTTTTCATAAATAAACGGTAGTAGATATATATGTTATTGTTTGCTAAAAATGTTAGTAGATATATATGTTATTGTTTGCTAAAAATGTTAGTAGATATATATGTTATT
>CAZNKR010000018.1:15945-39762 GCA_964573715.1 uncultured Roseburia sp.
TAGTAGATATATATGTTATTGTTTGCTAAAAATGTTAGTAGATATATATGTTATTGTTTGCTAAAAAATGTTAGTAGATATAAATGTTATTTTTTATAAATAAACCAAGTACATATTTTTGTATTTGGTTTTTTTATAAAATTTTATATGTATAAATTAAAAATAGTATAGAAAAGTCTTAAAGATTGGGGTAATATATAATATAGTTGATTTTGAAAAGAAATATACAATTCGGAGGAAAAAAAATGGCATCAAATGCAAGCGTTAAGCTTTCAAAGCTTATCGAAAATTATAATCTTAGAAATTGCAATCCTGATATTGATGTAAAGTCAATTCGCATTACTGTTCCAGATATCAATAGAATAAGCTTAGGACTAGTTGGGTATTTTGAACATTTTGCTCTTGAGCGTGTTCAGATAGTAGGTTATGTTGAATATACCTTTATTGATCAGATGGAAAGAGACAAAAAGCTTGAGGTTTACGACATGCTTATGTCTAAAAAGTTTCCTTGCATAATATATTGTAGAGGACTTGAACCGGATGAAGACATTATAGCAGCAGGGGAAAAGTACGGAGTTCCTGTATTGGTTTCTGAAAAAACCACATCTGATTTTACAGCAGAAATTATTAGATGGTTAAAGGTACAACTTGCACCATGCATCTCTATTCACGGCGTATTGGTAGATGTATACGGCGAAGGTGTGTTGATTATGGGCGAAAGTGGTATTGGTAAGAGTGAAGCTGCTCTTGAATTAATAAAAAGAGGACATCGTCTCGTTACAGATGATGTGGTTGAGTTACGTAAGGTTTCAGATGAAACACTTATTGGTACTGCGCCTGATATTACCCGTCATTTCATTGAACTAAGAGGTATTGGTATTATTGATGTAAAAACCTTATTTGGTGTTGGAAGTGTTAAGGAAACACAGGGAATTGATATGGTTATCAAACTAGAAGAATGGAGCAAGGACAAAGAGTATGATAGACTTGGACTTGAAGAAGAATATACGGAGTTTCTTGGCAATAAAGTAGTATGTCACTCTATTCCTATTAGACCAGGTCGTAATCTTGCTGTTATAGTTGAGTCGGCAGCAGTTAATCATCGTCAACGTAAGATGGGCTACAATGCGGCACAAGAACTTTATAATAGAGTTCAGAGAAATTTATCCAAGTCAGATGATGATTAAATCATAAATAAAACTTATAAATAACATAAATTTTATTTAAACAAAGTTTATTCAAAAAAAAACCAAAAAAATAAACGAAAAATATATACAAAAAATGTATTAAAAAATGTATTAAAAATATATAAAAATACATTCAAAAAATATATATTAAAAAATAAAGACAAAATATATATGAAAAATATATGTAAAAATATGTACGAAAATATATATGAAAAACATATGTAAAAATATGTACGAAAATATATATGAAAAACATATATGAAAAATAAATACGAAAAGAAATTACTGGAGGATTTTAAAATGAGTAAAGTATGTTTTGGCGTGGATATAGGTGGAACAACAGTTAAAATAGGTATGTTTTCTGAAGATGGAGTATTAAATTATCAATGCGAAATCCCTACACGCAAAGAGGATAATGGAATTCTCATTATTCCAGATATTAGCGCAAAAATAATAGAAATATTGACTAAGAATAATCTTTCAAAAGAAGATGTAATGGGTGTTGGACTTGGAATCCCAGGCGCTGTAACTGATGATGGAACAGTACTTAAATGTGTAAACCTTGGCTGGGATGTTTTCAATGTAGGTGAAAAATTCAAAGAAATCTTTGGTGATGTAAATGTTAAATGCGGAAATGACGCAAATGTTGCTGCTTTAGGAGAAATGTTTAAGGGTAGCGGCGAAGGTACAAAGGATATGGTTATGATTACACTGGGCACTGGTGTTGGAGGAGGCGTAATCATTGGAGGAAAGATTATCACAGGAGTAAATGGTGCTGCCGGTGAAATCGGACATATGCCTATGTGTGATGATGAAGAAGAAACATGTGGCTGCGGCAAGAAGGGCTGTCTTGAGCAGTATGGTTCGGCAACTGGTGTTGTTAAAATTACTAAAAAGCTTATATCTACAACAGATACAGCTTCAAAACTTCGTGATGTTGCTGAATTTTCGGCAAAAGATGTATTTGACGCTGCAAAAGATGGAGATGAACTTGCAAATATGGCAGTTGAAATTCTTGGAAAATATCTTGGTAAAGCAGCAGCACATATTTCTTGCGTGGTAAATCCAAGTGTATTTGTAGTAGGCGGTGGCGTAAGTAAAGCCGGACAATTCTTAATTGATAGAATTGAGAAATATTATAAAGAATATGCATTTTTTGCAAGTAAAAATACTAAGTTTTCGTTAGCTTCATTAGGAAATGATGCTGGTATTTATGGAGCAGCAGCACTAATTCTTTCTTAGAATTCCATAGTGGAAGGATGAGTTGCAAATAATGGTTTTATATCCAGAGCCACTTTTATATTATTTGCTCCTTATGCAGCGACAAGTAATTAAACAAATGTTAAAGTAGGTTTCAAAATTTGAAACCTACTTTTTTACATAAATTAATGAAATATTTATCTATACAAAAGGTGAACTTCCATCCTGCCACAACATAAGGATTTACAATAATAGGATTGTTAGAACCTACCCAAACATAATATATATACAAATCTAGAACTTCCATCCTGCCACAACATGAGGATTTGCAATAATAGGATTGTTAGAACCTACCCAAACATAATATATATACAAATCTAGAACTTCCATCCTGCCACAACATGAGGATTTACAATAATAGGATTGTTAGAACCTGCCACAACATGAGGATTTGCAATAATAGGATTGCGTAGAAAACCATGTGGAGACATCGGTACTTAGAGAATTTGTGACGTAGTTGCAAATTCTCTTAGTATCCGCTATGTCGAGAACCGAGCGCAAGCGTGTTTTCGAAGCAACCTAATATTGCAAATCCGTATTTAAATGTGTTTTCGAAGCAACCTAATATTGCAAATCCGTATACAACCCCGTATACAAACAAGATAACCACATTTTATGAAAGCTATTTGACTTATGTGGGTATTTTATATATTATATCAAATGAAATCAGAAATTTAAGCTTGGCTTTAAGGAGACAGAGATGTTGTTAGATATAAAAGAAATTATTACTGGTATTGTTCCAGCTTCAAATATTTTATTAGATGAACCACTAAGTAAACATACAACCTTTAGAATTGGTGGAAAGGCAGATTATTTTGTTAGTCCACAAAATGGAGAGCAGACAGCAAAGCTTGTTAAAAAACTTAGCGAAGAAAATATTCCGTTTTATATTTTGGGCAATGGAAGCAATGTTTTAGTGAAGGATGAGGGATTTTCTGGCGTAATTATTTATATTGGGGAAGAAATGTCCACAATAACAGTGAATAGCAAGGACGATTTTGGTAATTCTATGCATCAAAATATTATTAAAGCTGGAGCTGGAGCTATGCTTACTAAAGTGTCAAGGGTGGCTTGTGAAAACGGATTTTCTGGTATGGAATTTGCATGTGGTATTCCTGGAAGTATTGGTGGAGCAGTTATGATGAATGCTGGTGCTTATGGCGTGGAAATTAAAGATATTATTGTGGATGCCACAGTTTGTGATAACCAGGGAAACATTTTTGTATTAAGTAATAAAGAACTAGATCTAAGCTATAGACACAGTACTATAGAAGAAAATGGTTATGTAGTTTTAGAAGCAACTTTTTCATTAGAAAATGGCGATAGAGAAAAGATAAATTCTGCAATGATGGAATTACTAGAAGAGAGAAAAGAAAAACAACCTCTTGAATATCCAAGCGCAGGAAGTACATTTAAAAGACCAGATGGTTACTATGCTGGAAAACTTATAATGGATACTGGACTAAGAGGCTTCTCAGTTGGTGGAGCTCAGGTTTCTGAAAAGCATTGTGGCTTTGTGGTAAATAAAGGTGGAGCGACCTTTAGGGATGTGCAAGAATTAATTACACAGGTTTCTGATAAAGTGTATGATAAATATGGTGTTAAATTAGAGCCAGAAGTTAAGATTCTCTAATTAGTAGTAATGAGCAAAATTACAGAGAAATTAGTAATATTACAAAGAAAGAAGCAATTTACAAAGAAAGAAGCAATTTACAAAGAAAGAAGCAATTTACAAAGAAAGAAGCAATTTACAAAGAATGATCACTTTACAAAGAAATAAGCAATTTTACAAAGTAATGATAAAAGTTTAAAACTGGAGGAAGAACATGAGATTTGTTTTGGTTACGGGTATGTCAGGGGCAGGAAAAAGTACAGCAATGAAAATACTAGAAGACATTGGATATTTCTGCGTTGATAACCTTCCAGTAATGCTAATTAATAAGTTTGTGGATTTGGCATTTGGATCTGATAGTGGCGGGATATCAAAGATTGCTATTGGAGTGGATGTGAGAAGTGGACAGTCTTTGCTAGAACTAGGTAGCATTTTGGAAAGTATTAAATCATCGGGAAAAAAATGCGAAATACTATTTATGGAAGCGAATGATGAAACCCTCATTAAAAGATTTAAAGAAACGAGACGCTCTCATCCTTTGACAGCAGAAGGCAGAGTTGATGAAGGCATAATAAAGGAAAGAGAGATGCTGACATTCCTTAAAGAAAGAGCAGATTTTATTCTTGATACAGATTCTCTTTTAGTTAAAGAGCTTAGAGCTCAGATGGAAAAAATATTTGTAGATAACTTGGAATACAAAAATATTTTCATAAATATTTTGTCATTTGGATATAAATATGGTATTCCAACAGATTCAGATTTGGTTATAGATGTTAGGTTTTTACCTAATCCATATTATATGGATGAGCTTAGACCGAAAACGGGTAATGACAATGAGGTTAATAAATTTGTTATGGATAGTGAAGTCTCTAAGGAGTTTGCAAACAAGTTTATAGATTTGATAGATTTTCTTATTCCTAATTATGTTTCAGAGGGAAAAAACCAGCTAGTTATAAGCATTGGATGTACTGGAGGAAAACATAGGTCAGTAACAATAGCTAATTTATTGTTTAACCATTTGAAAAATAATGAAGCTTATGGTATAAAGATTACGCACAGAGATATTGAAAGAAGATAGATGTATGTCATTTTCAAAAGAAGTTAAAGAAGAATTATCAAGGCAGGTTTCATCGGCGAGGCACTGCAATATAGCGGAAGTGGCTGCAATACTGTCACTTTGTGGCAGAATTGTTATTTCAGAAAGAAACAGTTATTCAGTGAAAATTCATACTGAAAATATAGCTGTTGCAAGAAAGTACTTTACATTACTGAAAAAAACATTTAATATTATAGCCGAAATTACCATAAGACAAAATGCATATTTGAAGAAAAGTCGAACATATACTATTACTGTCAATAACCATGAGGATGCAATGAAAGTTTTGCAGGCGTCAAAGCTTGTGAATTCCTATGGTGAGATAGAAGAGAATATGGCGGTGGATAGTGTAGTTACAATGAATCCTTGCTGTAAACGAGCATTCATCAGAGGCGCTTTTTTGGCGGCAGGTTCAATAAGTACACCAGAGAAATTTTATCATTTTGAAATTGTATGTAATACATATGAAAAAGCTGTACAGCTTGCTGGTATTATAAATACTTTTCAAATTGAAGCAAAAATTGTTGAAAGAAAGAAGCGTTTTGTGGTATATATCAAGGAGGGCTCTTCCATTGTTGACATCTTAAATGTTATGGAAGCACATGTTGCTCTTATGAATCTGGAAAATGTACGTATTATTAAAGAGATGCGTAACTCTGTTAACCGAAAGGTTAATTGTGAGACAGCCAATATAAACAAAACTGTAGCGGCTGCCGTTAAACAGATTGACGATATTAAGTTTATTAAAGACAATATGGGATTTAATAAGCTTACCCCACAGCTTCGGGAAATGGCATTAGTAAGATTAGAAAATCCTGATGCATCTTTAAAAGAATTGGGCGAATTATTATCAACCGCTGTTTCTAAGTCGGGGGTCAACCATAGACTTAGAAAGTTAAGCGAAATTGCAGAAGAATTAAGAGGCTAAAAGCCAATTAGGAGGACAAGATGATAACAAAGAATATGACTATTAAAATTAAAACTGGTTTAGAGGCAAGACCTGTAGCTCTTTTTGTTCAGGTTGCTAGCCAATTTGACAGCTCAATATATGTAGAGTATGAAAATAAAAAGGTAAATGCAAAAAGTATTATGGGTATGATGACATTAGGACTTGCTGCAGGAGAAAAAGTAACTGTTTTAGCTGATGGGGAAGATGAAGAAACAGCAATAGCAAGAATTGAAGAATACTTAAGCTGTGCTTCTTAAATAAAAGATTACAATTTTAAGACAATATTATTATGGCTATTCTTTGAATATATTCAAGGAGTAGCTATTTTTATATTTAAATACAAAAGAAATGAATGAAAAATCTTAAAGAAATGAATGGAAAAGCTTAAAAAAATGAAAATAAAATATCAAAGAAATGAATATAAAATTCCAAGGAGACAAATAAGTGACAAATAAGAAATAAATATTGAAAATGTCTGCCTTGTAGGAAAGTTTTTTGTATGATAAAATTATTTTATCGATACGAAGGAAGGTTGTTTTATGGCATTTACTCATTTACATGTGCATACAGATTTCAGTTTGTTAGATGGTTCTAGTAAGATTAAGGAAATCGTAAAGCAAGCCAAAGATATTGGGATGGACAGTTTGGCCATTACTGATCATGGTGTTATGTATGGCGTTATAGATTTTTATAGAGCGGCTAAAGAAGTGGGCATCAAGCCGATTCTTGGCTGCGAGGTATATGTGTCACCTGGCTCAAGGTTTGATAAAGAGGCAGGAGCTAATGAGGAGAGATATCATCATTTAGTACTTTTAGCAGAAAATGACATAGGATACCACAATCTTATGAAGATTGTATCAAGGGGATTTACTGAGGGATTTTATTATAAGCCTAGAGTGGATTATGAGGTTTTGCGTGAATATTCTAAAGGAATTATATCTCTTAGTGCTTGTTTAGCAGGAGAAGTAGCACGCAATTTGGCTAAAAATGATTATGAAGAAGCAAAGGCTGCTGCGCTTAGATATGAAGATATATTTGGAAAAGGTAATTTCTTTTTAGAACTTCAAGACCATGGGATTGAAACACAAAAGCTTGTTAATGCAGGCTTATTAAGGTTAAGTAAAGAACTTGATATTGACTTGGTTGCAACAAATGACGTGCACTATACCTTTGAGCAGGATTTCGAACCTCATGATATATTGTTATGTATACAGACACAAAAAAAGGTTACTGATACCGATAGAATGAGGTATGAGGGAGGCCAATTTTATCTAAAAAGTGAAGATGAAATGAAATCTCTTTTTCCATACGCATTACAGGCATTGGAAAATACTCATAAGATTGCCGATAGATGTAATGTTGAAATTGAGTTTGGCGTTAGAAAGCTTCCTAAGTTTGACGTTCCTAAGGAGTTTTGGGATTCTCCTGAAAATGAAGGGGATGCAAGTTGGAACTATTTACATCATCTATGTGTAACTGGATTGGCCAAAAGATATGAAGGCGCAAGTGATTCAGATATGAAAAAATATCAGGAAAGACTTGATTATGAGCTATCTGTTATTCGTAGTATGGGATTTATAGATTATTTCCTTATTGTATGGGACTTTATTAATTTTGCTAAGAAAAATGACATTGCTGTAGGACCAGGTAGAGGTTCGGCAGCAGGTAGTATAGTTGCATACAGCCTTGAAATTACTGATATTGACCCTATTAAATATAATCTTCTTTTTGAAAGATTCCTTAATCCAGAAAGAGTATCTATGCCCGATATAGACGTGGATTTTTGTATGACTAGAAGAGGAGAGGTTATTGAATATGTTATAGAAAAGTATGGAAAAGCCCAGGTGGCACAGATTGTAACCTTTGGTACATTGGCTGCCAAGGGAGTACTAAGAGATGTGGGACGTGTACTAGATATGCCTTATGCCCAAGTAGACAGCATTGCAAAGATGGTTCCTAATGAGCTGAATGTTACATTAGACAGGGCACTTTCGGTAAATCCTATGATGAAGCAGGCCTATGAAAATGACCCACAAATAAAGTACCTAATTGATATGTCAAAACGTCTTGAGGGCTTGCCTAGACACACTTCTATGCATGCTGCGGGAGTACTTATTAGTTCAAAAAGTGTAGATGAGTTTGTTCCTTTATCTAGGGCATCAGATGGTACTATTACTACTCAATATATAATGACAACACTAGAAGAACTAGGACTTTTGAAAATGGATTTCTTAGGACTTAGAACACTAACAGTTATACAAAATGCAGTGAGAACCATTAAGAAGAGTAGTCATATTGAATTGGATTTAGATAACATAGATTACAATGATAAAGAAGTTTTAGCTTCTATTGGAACTGGAAAAACAGAAGGAATATTTCAGCTAGAAAGTGCTGGAATGAAGAGCTTTATGAAGGAACTAAAACCAGAATCATTAGAAGATATCATTGCTGGTATTGCATTATATAGACCAGGCCCAATGGATTTTATTCCTAAGTATTTAGAAGGCAAGAATAATCCAGATAAGATTACCTACGACTGTCCTCAGCTTGAACCTATACTTAAACCTACACATGGATGTATTGTTTATCAGGAACAGGTTATGCAGATAGTAAGAGATTTAGCCGGATATTCTCTTGGACGAAGTGATTTGCTAAGACGTGCAATGTCCAAAAAAAAGCAGTCTGTGATGGAAAAAGAGCGAAAAATCTTTGTTTATGGTGATGAGGAAAACAATATTCCAGGCTGCATTAAGAATAATATTGATGAAGCTACTGCCAATAAGATATATGATGAAATGATAGATTTTGCAAAATATGCATTTAATAAATCTCATGCTGCAGCCTATGCAGTAGTAGCATATCAGACAGCGTATTTAAAATATTATTATCCAGTAGAATTTATGGCTGCCCTTATGACATCATTTATTGATAATTCATCAAAGGTTGCACAATATATTGTTATATGTAGGGGTATGAATATAAATATTTTGCCTCCTGATATCAATAAAGGAGAACGTGATTTTTCGGTAGAAAATGGTGCAATAAGATATGGTTTATCTGCATTAAAGAGTATTGGTAAAAGTGTAATTGACAATATTGTTGAGGAGAGGGAGGAAAGAGGACCTTTTACATCCCTTAATGATTTTGTAGTTAGACTTACTGGAAAAGAAGTAAATAAAAGAACTATTGAAAGCTTTATTAAAGCAGGTGCCTTTGATGAATTCAAGTTGAAACGCCGACAGCTTATGATGATATATGTTTCAGTGGTGGATTCTGTAGCTCAGGATAAAAAGAATAACATGGCTGGACAGATGACCTTGTTTGACTTAGCGAAGGAAGATGAAAAAAAGGAATTTGAAATAAAGGTACCAAATGTTTCTGAATTTACGAAGTTAGAATTACTTGCTTTTGAAAAAGAGGTTATAGGCGTGTATGTTAGTGGACATCCTCTTGAAGAATATATGAGCAAGTGGAAAAAAATTACTACGGCAGTTTCATCTGATTTTATGGCAGATGAAGGAGAAATAAAGGTTGTTGATGGAAGAAAAGAAACTATCGGCGGAATTGTTACAAATGTTAAGATGCAAACCACAAGGACAAATAAAGTAATGGCATTTGTAACAATTGAAGATTTGTATGGAACTGTTGAAGTTATAGTTTTTCCAAAGGATTTTGAAAAACATAGATTTGTTTTAAAAGAGGACGCTAGATTATTTATTTCAGGAAGAGTAACTGTAAATGAAGATGAGGATGGAAAACTTATTTGCGAATCAATAACTGAATTTGATCAGGTACCGTCTGAATTATGGATAAGATTTAGCAATAAACAAGCCTACGAAGAAAGCGAAGAACAATTACTTGATATTTTATCAGCTTCTGATGGACGAGATAAGGTTATTATTTATCTTACAGAAGAAAAAGCGAAAAAACTTCTTTCAGCATCTAAATCTGTCTTGGCGGATAATTTTTTAGTAGATAAACTAAAAGAAAAATTTGGAGAATCAAATATAGCCGTAAGATAGATAAAAGCAAGACAAAAGCAATTAAAAAGCAATATAAAAGCATTTAAAGAGTAATTCAAGGGAAATGTTATGGCAAATAATGTATTTACCTCTTGAAAAGAGTATTGAAACGTATTAGAATAGACCCGTATAATTTGGAAAAGTGAACAAAAAATTGCAGGAGGCGCTATATGGCAAATGAAGTAAACACAATAGGTGTACTTACAAGTGGCGGCGATGCACCTGGTATGAACGCTGCAATAAGAGCAGTTGTTAGAACAGCAATCGCGCGTGGTAAAAAGATTAAAGGTATAAGAAGAGGCTATCAGGGCCTTTTAGAAGAAGATATTATAGACATGGATGCACATAGTGTGTCAGATACTATACAAAGAGGCGGAACTATCCTTTATACAGCTAGATGTTCAGAATTTAGAACACCAGAGGGACATAAAAAAGGTGCTGACATTTGTAAAAAACATGGTATTGATGGACTAGTTGTTATTGGCGGAGATGGTTCTTTCCAGGGAGCACAGAAGCTTTCTCATTTAGGAATCAATACAATTGGCGTTCCTGGTACAATTGATCTTGATATTGCTTGTACTGATTATACTATAGGCTTTGATACAGCTGTCAATACAGCGATGGAAGCTATAGATAAAATCCGTGATACTTCTACATCTCATGAAAGATGTTCGGTTATTGAAGTTATGGGTAGAAGTGCTGGATATATTGCTCTTTGGTGTGGTATTGCCAATGGAGCAGAAGATATTTTACTTCCTGAACGATATGATCATAACGAAGAAGCAATTTTAGAGCATATTAGACAAACTAGAAGAATTGGAAAGAAACATCATATTGTTATCAATGCAGAAGGTATTGGTGATTCCAATGAGATGGCAAAACGTATAGAAGCAGCTACAGGTATGGAGACTAGAGCAGCTATATTAGGTCATATGCAGCGTGGTGGAAGCCCTACATGTAAAGATAGAGTTTATGCATCAATTATGGGAGCATATGCAGTAGATTTACTTTGCGAAGGTAAGTCTGATAGAGTAGTTGCATACTCAGCTGGAAAATACGTAGATTACGAAATAGATGAAGCTCTTGCTATGAAGAAGGATATTGATGAATATCAGTTCGAGGTTAGCAAGCTATTGGCTAGATAGTTTCAAGGAGTTCATATTCTCAAGTAAAGGGATTTAGCTTAAAACATATATAAGAGAATGTGAAAAACATTCTCTTATATATTTTAAAAAGAAAATTGTGGGTTAGATATGTAATCTTACTTGCATAATTGAGGAAAAGCATGAGTAGTAAAGAAAAGTCGGTCCAGAAATTCAGTTCTACACGACGAATTTCTTTTGGATTCTTAATAATTATTTTTATTGGTGCATTACTATTAATGCTACCTATATCATCTGCGAGTGGTACAGCCACTAATTTTTTAGATGCATTATTTACTGCAACCACATCAGTATGTGTTACAGGACTTACAACAGTTACTGTGGCTAGTCATTTTAGCTTATTTGGAAAGGTAGTTATTTTTACTCTTATTCAATTAGGCGGTCTAGGTGTAATATTCTGTATGGTTGCTATGCTAAAGCTATTCAGAATAAGAGTTAAGCTTAGAGAAAAGATTCTTATTCAGGATTCCTACAATCTTGAAACTATAGGTGGAATTGATACAATTATTTCAAAAGTCTGCAAAGGCGTATTTGTGATAGAAGCCTTGGGCGCATTTTTTTATGCTTTCAGATTTGTACCTATATATGGATTTGCAAAGGGTATTTGGATTTCAGTATTTCATTCAGTTTCTGCATTTTGTAATGCCGGAATTGATATATTAGGAAATAACTCACTTATGAACTATACTGATGATGTATGGGTTAATTTAGTGACAATGTTCTTAATAGTAATGGGTGGTATTGGATTTACCGTTTGGTGGGATGTTATGGATACCACAAAACAGGCATTCAAACGTAGGAAATTTAAAAGCCAGCTATTTAGTAGACAGCATCTTCATTCTAAGATAGCCATTAGTACCACTATTTTTTTGATTGCTATAGGAATGCTTTTAGTTTTAGTTTTTGAGTATAACAATCCAGATACTATAGGCAATATGTCTTTTGGAGATAAATTACTCACTTCATTATTTGAATCGGTTACTACAAGAACAGCAGGATTTGCAACGATATCTCAGGGCTCTTTTAAGCTACATACATATATCATTCTTTTGCTGCTTATGATTACAGGTGGTTCTCCAATGGGAACTGCTGGTGGATTTAAGACTACTACACTAGCAATGATGTTTTTCTGCGTACGAAGTGTTGTACATGGAAAAACTGATACAGAGGTTTTTAATAGAAAGATTGGTTCTAGAAACATAAAGCTTGGATTAACAGTCATAGTATTAGGATTAGTATTGTTAGGAGTTGGAATTATTGCATTATCCCTTACAGATAATCTAGGAGGAATAAATACAATATTCGAGTGTGTTTCGGCCATTGCCACAGTTGGATTAACAACAGGTGTAACACAAACACTTTCGGTGGCAGGGAAGTTCGTTATTATTCTTCTGATGTTTATAGGAAGAGTTGGACCTATTACTATAGTTATGGCGTTAGGTATTCGTAATGAGCATGATGAAAATGCCCGAGAATTAGCAAGAGAACGTATTATTGTTGGTTAAAGGAGAAGAAATGAAACAAATAGCAGTTATCGGATTAGGAAAATTTGGCGTGAGCCTGGCAACAGCATATTCAAAAGAAGGGGGAACTGTACTAGCCATAGATAGAGATGGTGATAAGGTGCAAGATATTGCAAATATAGTAACCTACGCTATAAAAGCTGATGTATCAGACCCTGAAGTTGTTAGAAATATTGGACTTGAAAA
Source organism: uncultured Roseburia sp. (assembly GCA_964573715.1). GTDB lineage: Bacteria > Bacillota > Clostridia > Lachnospirales > Lachnospiraceae > SVEL01. The sequence continues at coordinate 28,944 of CAZNKR010000018.1, forward strand.
TGTTGATATAGCAGTAGTTTCTATTAGTGATAATCTTGAAGCTTCAGTTATGGCAACTATTCTTTCGAAAGAATTAGGCGTTCCAGAGGTTATAGCAAAAGCACAGAATGATGTACACGCAAAGGTTCTAAAAAAGGTAGGGGCAGACAAAATCATCTTCCCTGAAAAGGATATGGGTATTAAACTAGCTAAAAGTCTTTCACTTACACATTTTAAAGATATTATTGATATAAGAGATGATTATAGTATTATTGAAGCAGCAGCACCAAAGTCATGGATAGGTAAGAATCTTACAGAGATTAATCCTAGAAAAAAATATGGCTTTAATGTTATTGCAGTTAGAAATGAAGATAAATTAACAGTTAATTTAGATCCTCTTGAAAACTTTAACAAAGACGATACACTTATTGTTATTGGTAGAAATGAAGTAATGTCTAAGGTATTCTAGAGGAGATACAAGATACTCTAAAGGTAAATATATGTCAAGAAAACTACAAATAACTTCTCCAACAAATCAGCAGATAAAATTTATAAATTTATTACAAAATAAGTCTTCTTCAAGAAAAAAAGAAGGCTTATTTGTGGTTGAGGGAGTTAAGATATTTGTTGAAGCTCCAAAGGAACTGATACATTCCATTTATGTATCCGATTCATTTATTGAAAATCTTCAAAATGACAAAAAAGGATTTACAAAGGACATATACGGAAAGGTTATGGAAAAGCTTAGCGTATTAGATTATGTTCAAATTAGCGACGAGGTGGCTAAACATATATCTGACACCGTAAACACACAAGGCATTTTTACGGTTGTTAATTTCTTGTCCTACGATTTATCCTCCCTAATTGACGCAAGAAAAAAACAGATATTTTTAGTGTTAGATGGACTGTCTGACCCTGGAAATATGGGAACAATAATTAGAACGGCTGAAGGCGCTGGAGTTAGTGCTGTTCTTATGAATAAGGAATGCGTAGATATATATAATCCAAAGGTTACAAGGTCCACAATGGGTTCTATTTTTAGAGTTCCATTTATTATAGAAGAAACACTTTTAAATGGCATAAATATACTTAAAAAAAATGGTGTTATAACATATGCTGCTCATTTAAATGGCAGCGAATATTATCTTAATGACAATCTATCTGGTTCAGTGGCAATCTTTATTGGAAATGAAGCAAGAGGCCTTAGTGATAACACATCTAGCATGGCGGATAAGCTTATTAAAATTCCGATGGAAGGACAACTAGAATCTCTAAATGCATCTACGGCAGCAGCTATTCTTATGTATGAAGCAAAAAGAAAAATCTCCTTGTAATAATTTGTTAACAAATGCATATAATTTTAACAGATAGAAACGAAACGAAATTTAAGAAAAAGCCTAAAAACCGTTGTTTTATCTACAAGAAATAGAAAAACTTGACAAATGTATATATGTTTGGTAAGATACTCTTCGAAAAGTTGTAATAAATTTAACAATTTTGTAACAATTAAAGAAATCAAAGAATTTGCGTTCAAAGATTTCAATGAAAGAAACAAAGGTTTCATATTACAAGGAGGAAATCATGGATACCAAACAAGATAAGATAATTACTTATATATCTGTTGCATTAGCATCGATTGTTTTATTAGTAGTTATCGCTTGCAACGTGGGGAATGATTCATCTAAAAGCAATTTAGAATCAAAAACTGTTAGCGAGGAAGCGGCATCAAACTATGAGGATTTAGGACTTGAAGCTTCATTAGTAAAGGTTAATGAGATTATCGTTGGTTTGTCGTTAGATGACGCAAATAACGAGACAGACGTAGAAAATAATTCTACAACACAAGAAATAGAAGATACTACTAAAAGTGAATACGCAGATAAATTTCTTGTAAACGTTAACGAATTTGTCAATGTTAGAGCAGAAGCTTCAGCAGAGGCAGCACTTGTTGGTAAGATTTATGCAGGTGGCGGCGGTGACGTTCTAGAGAAGGGCAGTGAGTGGACTAAGGTTCAGTCAGGTAATGTTATAGGTTATATCAAAAATGAGTTTGCATACTTTGGTGACGATATTGAGGCTCATATTACAGAATGTGCAAACATATTTGCATCATCTACAGTAGATATGCTTAGAATAAGACAAAGTGCTGATGCAGGTAACAATGTTATTGCAACAATAAATGCTGGTGCTGAAATTCAGGTCATTGAAAAAGGAGATGAATGGACAGCAGTTAACTATATTGGACAGACAGCATACGTAGCTACATCATATTTGAAATTTGAATATGAAATGGCAGCAGGTGTTACAGTTGAAGAAGAACAGGCAGCTATTGCAGCAGAAGCTGAAAGACAAAGATTAGCTCAAGAAGCAGCTGCAGCAGAGGAGCAACGTCGTCAGCAAGCATATCAGCAGGCAGTTGAAGCTAGCAAGTTTGTTGATACAGTTCAAACCTCAGGCTACAACCTTTCAGAGCAGGATGCTTATCTTATAGCTTGTGTGGTTGCATCAGAAGCAGGTGGAGATATTTACGAAGATCAGTTAGCTGTTGCAAATGTTATTTTAAACAGACTTAACGGTGGAAGATATGGTTCATCAGTTTATGATGTTGTATATGCAAGAGGTCAGTTTACAGTTGCAACAAATGGTATGTTAGCAAGAGCAATGGCTAATGGGCCTGGAGCTGTAGCTATACAGGCAACTAAGGATGCATTATCAGGAATTAATAATGTTCCAAATTATTGCAACTTTGCATCACTTAGAGCAGCAAACTTTTCAGCCTATAGCCAATATACAATTATTGGTGCACAGGTATTTTACAGATAGCTTTTATATGATGAATAATTTGTGCCACCCAAACGGGTGGCATTTTTTAATATAAAAGCTTAATGTATATAATATAAAAGCTTAATGTATATAATATAAATGCTTGATATATATAATATGAATCCTTAAGATACATTACTTTACAATCCCACAAAAAAAGGTTATTATGTAGTATATTGTTTTAGAATAAATTTGGAGAAAGAAGGAAAAAGTATGCAGTCATTAGTTGGAAAAAATTTCTTAACACTTAAAGATTTTACACCAGACGAGATTCAGTATTTTATGGATTTATCAGCAGATTTAAAAGACAAAAAGAAAAAAGGTATTGCACATAGATATTGTGAAGGCAAAAATGTTGCCCTCATTTTTGAAAAGACTAGTACAAGAACAAGATGTTCATTTGAAGTAGCGGCACATGATTTAGGCATGGGCACTACATATCTTGATCCAACTGGTTCACAGATTGGAAAAAAAGAAAGTATTGCAGATACAGCTAGAGTACTTGGAAGAATGTATGAAGGTATTGAATATAGAGGATTTGGACAGGATATCGTTTGTGAACTTGCAAAGCACGCAGGCGTGCCTGTATGGAACGGTCTTACCAATGAATATCATCCAACACAGATGATTGCAGATTTACTTACAATAAGAGAAAAGTTTGGAAAGCTGGCTGGACTTAATTTTGTATATATGGGTGATGCTAGATATAATATGGGTAATTCATTAATGATAGCATGTGCCAAAATGGGAATTAACTTTACGGCATGTACCAATAAAAAATATTTTCCAAATGAAGATTTAGTTTCACAATGTAAGGAATATGCAAAAGCTTCTGGTGCAACTATTACACTTACAGAGGATGTTGCATTGGGAACAAAGGATGCAGATGTAATTTATACTGATGTTTGGGTTTCTATGGGAGAACCAGCAGAGGTATGGAATGAAAGAATAAATGACCTTCTTCCATATCAGGTTAATAGTAAAGCCTTTGCAAATGCAAAAGAAACTGCTATTTTTATGCATTGTCTTCCTGCTTTTCATGACCTTGACACAAAGATTGGAAAAGAAATTAAAGAAAAGTTTGGACTAGATGAGATGGAAGTTACTGATGAAATCTTTGAATCAGAAAGATCAGTGGTTTTTGATGAAGCTGAAAACAGAATGCATACTATCAAAGCTGTTATGCTTGCAACATTAGGCGGCTACAGTTTATAAGGATGAGGCTTTTATGGATATTAATAGAAACAGAAGAACCTTTAGATATTTAGGAAAGGTTATAGATGCAATAAATGTGGCTCTTGCTATGATAGTTATTGTAGCTGCAATATTTATTGTTATAGATATAGAAAAATATATGATAATGTTTCCTATCGTTTTTTTAGCTTCTTCTTTTATGAATTTTGCTCTTGGATTAAAGATTTATAAAAGAAGAGAAAACATGCATGGAATAGTTTTGTTTATTGCAGGGCTTGTTATGCTAGCATTATCAATTATTGGATTTGTGGTGGCACTATAATGAAAACAGAAATACTTTCAAAACTTAAAAACAGTGATGGTTATGTATCGGGGCAAGAATTATGTGAAAGCCTACAGGTATCTCGTACTGCTGTATGGAAGGTTATTAATCAGCTAAGAGAAGAAGGATATATTATAGAGGCTCTAAACAATAAAGGATACAGAATTGTTGCAACACCAGATATCCTTTCAAAAAGTGAGATAGAAAGTAGTATTTCACCTGATTATGACATCATATATTTAGATGAGGTTGATTCCACCAACAACTATGCAAAGCTTGTTGCCGAAAGAGGTGCGAAAAATCAGACCTTAGTGGTAAGTGATACTCAAACAGCAGGAAAGGGACGACGAGGTAGAAATTTCATCTCTCCAAATGGAGTTTCCATATTTATGACTCTTTTGCTTAGACCTGAGATTTTGCCACAAAAAGCATCTCAAATAACAATAGTAGCAGCAATGGCAGTTCGAGATGGTATTATGAAAAGCACAGGTATGGACTGCAATATTAAGTGGCCAAACGATATTATATGCGGTGGAAAAAAGTTATGCGGAATACTCACTGAAATGAGCTGTGAGATGCAATCGGTAAATTACGTTGTAGTAGGTATTGGAATAAATGTTAATAACACTGTATTTCCAGAGGATATTGAAAAGGTTGCAACTTCAATTAAACTTGAAACAGGCGTAGATACACAACGTAGTGGGCTTATAGCAAGCGTTATGGAGGCATTTGACAAGTATTACACCTTATTTCTTAAAACGGGTGATTTGAGCCTAATAAAGGCGAAATATAATGAACACCTTATCAATGCAGGAAAAACAGTAAATGTAATAAGTACAAATGAAAGCTATGAAGCCATAGCTATAGAGATGGATGATGAAGGTGAACTTATAGTAAAAAAAGATGGCGTATTGACAAAAGTATTGTCAGGCGAAGTATCAGTTAGAGGTGTGTACGGTTATGTATAGTGATGGCGTAGTATTATGTGGTTCTAATTCATATGAACAAAAATATTATTTCAATCCTGATTTTGATAGACTCCCAGAATCAATCAAGGACGAACTTAAGATAATGTGTGTTTTATTTACTGAAGATATTGGTGGAATATTAACACTGAAGTATGATGAAGCTGGTAATCTTGAATTTGAAGTAATGTGTGATGAAGGAGACCTTTTGTATGATGATATAGGCTGTGGATTAAAAATTAAGCAGCTTCAAAATGACAAGAAGGATATGCTTGAGGCACTAGAGATGTATTACAAGGTTTTTGTTCTTGGAGAAGATATGTAATGAAAATTGGTAATATTGAGATAAGCAATAATGTAGCCCTTGGACCTATGGCAGGCGTAACAGACCTGCCATTTCGTCAGTTATGTGCAATGCAAGATTGTGGTTTGTTATACACAGAAATGGTTAGTGCCAAGGCGATACTTTATAAAAACAAAAATACAAATGAACTGCTTAACGTTTCTGATAAGGAACACCCAATAGCGGTTCAGCTTTTTGGGTCTGACCCAGAGATAATGGCCCAGATTGCAGCACAAATTGAAGATGGACCATACGAATTTATAGACATTAATATGGGCTGCCCTGTGCCAAAGATTGTAAATAATGGTGAAGGCTCGGCACTTATGAAAAATCCTAAATTAGTAGGAGATATTATAAATGCAATGTCTAATAAATGCAAAAAACCAATTACAGTAAAAATCCGAAAAGGCTTTGATGAAAGCAGTATCAATGCAGTGGAAATAGCAAAGGTGGCTGAGGGAAATGGCGCAGCTGCTATAGCAGTTCATGGAAGAACAAGAGCTCAATACTATTCCGGAGTTGCGGATTGGGATATTATCCGTCAGGTAAAAGAAGCAGTGAAAATACCTGTTATTGGCAATGGAGATATTACTACTCCTGAGGATGCCAAAAAAATGCAAGAGGAAACAGGCTGTGATGGAGTTATGATAGGCCGAGCTGCAAGAGGAAATCCGTGGATATTTAAAAGAACATCACATTATCTAAAAACAGGTGAATTGCTTCCACTTCCAACAGATGAGAAGGTAAAAGAAATGATTCTTACTCACAGCAAAATGTTGATTGAATATAAGGGAGAGTTTACAGGTATTAGAGAAATGCGAAAGCATGTATCTTGGTACATTACTGGCAAACCCCACAGTGCGGCAGTAAGAGCAGCGGTAAATATGGTTGAAAGCTATGAAGAACTGGAAGAATTGATAAATAGGTATTATTAATCATTGCTACATTTTATGAGTAACATAATATATATGAAAAATACTGATATAAATAATACAAATATAAATTGTATGGTTAATATATAATTAAAAAATATGAAGGAGGATTAAGATGCTTTTAGTTGTGGATGTTGGAAATACAAATATTACATTGGGACTATATGATGGGGAAAGATTAATTGGAACATATAGAATGACTACGAAAACTCCAAGAACCTCTGATGAATTTGGAGTAATGCTTAAATGTATTCTTGGTGATAATGCCAAAGTAGTAGATGGAGCTATTATTTCATCAGTTGTACCCAATATTATGTATTCTCTAAATAATAGTTTTATTAAATGTTTTGGCATTAAACCATATATTGTTAAACCAGGCACGAAAACTGGAATTAAACTTGTAGTACCTAATCCAAGAGAAATAGGGGCGGACCGAATAGTTGATGCTGTGGCAGGATATAAATGTTATGGTGGACCAATTATAGTCATTGATTTTGGAACAGCTACAACATATGATTTAATAACTGAGGATGGCGGATTTATCGCCGGAATTACTGCTCCAGGCATTAAAACATCAGCAAAGGCACTTTGGGAGGATACAGCTAAACTTCCAGAAATTGAAATTAAAAAGCCAGCTAGCATATTGGCCAAGGAAACAATTAGCAGTATGCAGGCAGGACTAGTGTATGGTTACATCGGTCAGACAGAGTATATTATTGACAAAATTAAGGAAGAAAGTGGATACACAAATTGCAAGGTAGTAGCCACTGGGGGACTTGGAAGGATTATATGCGACGAAACCAAAAAAATAGATGTGTATGATAATAATCTTACTTTAAAAGGATTGCTTGAAATTTATAGAATGCAATAGATGTAATGGGTAAATATGTAAATTCATATAGAAAACACGTAAATCCATAATGTGTTGACAATGTATTGGAAAATAGTTTATAATGTTTTGAACTGTCGGAAGTTTAAATTCCGAAATAAAGTAAATTCAGGAAGGTGTAGGAAAATGACAGAAAAGAAGAATATCCTTACTTATGAGGGTCTTACAAAATTAGAGAACGAATTACAGGATTTAAAGGTAGTAAAGAGAAAAGAAGTTGCTCAAAAGATTAAGGAAGCTAGAGAGCAGGGAGATTTATCTGAAAATGCAGAGTATGATGCTGCAAAAGATGAGCAAAGAGATATTGAAGCTAGAATTGATGAACTTGAAAAAATCTTAAAAAATGCAGAAGTAGTAGATGAAGATGAAATAGATACAAAGAAAGTCAACATTGGATGTCGTGTTGTTTTATTAGACAAGGCAGCAAAAGAAGAAATCGAATTTAAGATTGTTGGTTCTACAGAAGCAAACAGCTTAAAGAACATGATTTCAAATGAATCACCTATGGGTAGAGAACTTATGGGCAGAAAAGTTGGAGATAACGTTACAGTTGAAGCACCAGTGGGCGTATTCAAATACAAGGTTATAGATATACAAAGATTAGCAAACTAGTACTGTGAAAGGAAAAATAAAATGGCTGAACAAAATAATATGCAGAATGGACAGGATTTAAATACTCTTTTAAAGGTTAGAAGAGAAAAACTTGCTGACTTACAGGAAAGAGGAAAGAATCCTTTCGAAATAATGAAGTATGACGTAACTCATCACAGCAAGGAAATTAAGGATAACTTCGAAGAACTTAATGGTAAAGAGGTATCTATTGCTGGACGTATTATGGCAAAACGTGTTATGGGTAAAGCTTCATTCTGTAATATTCAGGATTTACAGGGAAATATTCAGTCATATGTTGCCAGAGATAGCATTGGCGAAGAATCATATGCTGACTTTAAGAAGTATGACATCGGAGATATCGTGGGACTTAAAGGTGAAGTGTTCGAAACACAAAAGGGCGAGAAGTCAATACATGCAAATGCAGTTATTCTTCTTTCAAAGAGCCTACAGATTCTTCCAGAGAAGTATCATGGCCTTACAAACACAGATATAAGATATAGACAAAGATATACAGACCTTATTATGAACGAAGAAGTAAAGGATACCTTTATTAAGCGTTCAAAGATTATTAGTACTATTCGTAAGTATCTTGACGGACAAGGATTTATGGAGGTGGAAACACCTATGCTTGTTTCTAATGCTGGCGGAGCTTCTGCTAGACCATTTGAAACACATTTTAATGCCCTTGACGAAGATTTAAAGCTTCGTATTTCCCTTGAATTATACTTAAAGAGACTTATTGTAGGTGGCTTGGAAAGAGTATATGAAATTGGACGTGTATTCCGTAATGAAGGTCTTGATACAAGACACAATCCTGAATTTACATTAATGGAATTATACCAAGCATATACTGATTACAATGGTATGATGGACCTTACAGAGAACCTTTATCGTTATGTTGCAAAGGAAGTTCTTGGTACTACAAAGATTAGCTACAATGGTATAGAGATGGATTTAGGACAACCATTCGAAAGAATTACAATGGTTGACGCTGTTAAGAAGTATGCTGGTGTTGATTTTAATGAAATTCATACACTTGAGGAAGCTAGAGTGGTTGCAAAAGAACATCATGTTGAATTTGAAGATCGCCATAAAAAGGGCGACATCTTAAACTTATTCTTCGAAGAATTTGTTGAAGAACATCTTATTCAACCAACATTCCTTATGGATCATCCAGTTGAGATTTCTCCACTTACAAAGAAGAAACCAAGCAATCCTGAATACACTGAACGTTTTGAGTTCTTTATGAATGGCTGGGAAATGGCTAACGCATACTCAGAGCTTAATGATCCAATTGATCAAAGAGAACGTTTCAAAGCTCAAGAAGAACTCTTAGCTCAGGGCGATGAAGAAGCAAACAAGACAGATGAAGATTTCTTAAATGCTCTTGAAATAGGTATGCCTCCAACGGGTGGTATTGGATTTGGTATTGATAGAATGTGTATGCTATTAACAGATTCTGCAGCTATAAGAGATGTGTTATTGTTTCCAACGATGAAGACAATCGACAAATAAGTCCCGTAAAATCAAGGCTTCAGCGATTGTGTTGACCAAATTTGACCAATTTTTGACCAAGAAATTTGATAGTCATAAGTAAGAGTATGTAATAATAGACAATCTGCAATTGGAATCCAATTTAATAAGATTAGCACTGCTAAGAGGATATTTTCTAAAGAAATTTAGAAAGTATCCTCTTTTTGCGTTATAGGTTTATAGTCAAAAAAACTAGTCGTTATTGAAAGGAGTTCATTATGAGTGAGAAGAAAAGTTGTAAAAAGGTAAATCGAGATAAGTTTGTACGTTATGAGGAAGGTGCGAAAATGTATCATATGGGATTGTCAAAATTTCAACAGCTAGCAAAGGATGCTAAGGCATGTTACAAGTTGAATCAACTTGTATTGGTAAATTTAGAAATACTGGATGAGTACATGGAAACATTTAGAATTACAGATGATGATTTTTATAAGTAGGGTGGTGTTTATATGGCAGAGCAGTTGGTTTCTTCTATATATGCATTTGGAAAAGATAAGTCATATGTAAGATATATGAGAATAAAAGATGCGGCAAAAAAACTGGATATAGAAGATGATGATGTTATTGCATTAGCAAAAGCAGCAGAGGCATTGTACAAGTTGTCTCGTATTACGCTTGTTAGAATGGATAGATTGGAGGTCTTTATGAAACACATGAGAAAAGTCCCAGGTTCATTAAAAATGGTTCAAAAGGAGTTTGTAAGAATAGGTGAAGGTTCAATCATTTACAGCATTGGACGACATAGATTTATTGAAATGGCAAGGGCGGCAGGTGCGGTATATAAGATAAATGAGGGAACCGGTGGAACTGTATTAGTAAATCTGGAGCTATTTGATAAATATCTGGAACAGTTTCGACAAGAAACAGTCAAAATGAAAAATCCTTTATTGGAAAAGGAGGAGTAGCAAATGGCATATTCATATAAGTGTTATTCCAACACGAAAGATGTAATGAAAAAATATGTAAATGCAACAGAAGGGGCAGTTATCTATAGTATAGGAAAAACAAGGATAATGACAATGGCAAAATGTGCAAATGCAATATATAAAGTTGGAAATTCAGCACTAATAAATACAGAGTTATTTGAGGAATATTTAGAGCAGTTTCATGAGCCGTCTAGACCATTGCCAAAACATATTTATCAAAAATATTCATCGCAGGAAAAAACACCAAAAATTGGTGAGAAACAGTAAAAAAACACCAGTGTAGTTTCTGTTAAATAGTTGA